>JAEIOE010000031.1 GCA_016342455.1 Mycoplasmatota bacterium
CATATTCAACTAGTCTTTTTAAACCTCAAGAATATATCGCTTAATTCATTCTTCCATTAAACTTTTGACACTACCTAGTTCAATATGTATTTAACAGGTTGGCCTTCTAAATACAAGCTTAAATTCATAATAATCATTTCATATAATCTGTTCCTCATATAAGGACTTGAAGATGCATTATGTGGTGTAATGTAGACGTTGTCTAATTCCCATAAAGGACTTGTAACTGGTAGTGGTTCAGGATCAAAAACATCTAATCCAGCCCCTCTGATTTTTTTATATTTTAAAGTGTTAATTAAATCTGTTTGTTTTAATACTTTACCTCTCGCAACATTAATCAATAAAGCAGATGATCTCATCATATCTAATTTTTCTTTATCAAACATATAAGTTGTTTCTTCTGTTAAAGGTAAGGCTAATATCACATAATCAGCTCTTTGTATCGCCATATTCAAGTTTTCTTCCGTAACAATTATTTCATCAAAGTTTTCTTCAGGAAGATCTCTTGAACGATAACCAATAACATAGGCTTCAAATGCTTTAAACCTTTTGGCAAGTTCTTTACCAATTGAACCAACTCCTAAGATTAGAACAGTTGAATTCGTTAATTCAAGTTCTCCTCTAATAGGTTCCCATTTTTTTTCAGTCTTAGAATCGATATAATGTTTTACATTACGATTGAAATAGAATATCTTAGTAAAGACATCTTCAGCAATTGATTTTGAAAAGATGTTCTGTGCATTACAAAAATCAATATTCTTCTCTCTAAATTTCGCCAAATCTAAACCATCAAATCCTGCCATAAGGTATTGTATCCATTTTAATTTTGGATAATCATCTAAATCCATTTCTTTCACAATTTTAGGCATTGTTATTAATGCCTCTATTTCAGTTGGACGAGTTACTTCAGTTACAAAATTAACTGTTGGAAATTGCAACACCAATTTTTGAAAATTTTTACGTCCAATTAATTTCGGATCCACGTATATTGTCATTTAAATCATCTCCTAACACATATTATTATAGCATAATAATAAATATAAGGGACTCTTTAGAATCCCTTTTTATTATGCATACATCTTTGCTAAAATCCAATTGACGAAACGTTTCGGTAAAAATTTTCCTAATATAACTAAGAATTTATAACTAAATCCTACAGTTACTTGAATAGGCATTCTTTTTTTCTTTATGACTTTGTTAATAAGTTTAACCACAGCCATTGGAGACATACCGTTTCTTTCATCATGTTCCATTTTATTTATTGACCTTTTTATACGATCTTTGTATAAGTCATCTTCTACTACTTTAGGTTGGTGTCGATTGTCAGTAAATCCGGTTTTAGTATCTCCAGGCAATACAGAACACACATCAATGCCTAAGGGTTTTAATTCCATTTTTAAACCTTCAGTAAACTTATGCATACTTGCTTTAGACATAGAATAGAATGTTTGGAAAGGTATCGTTAATTCACCAGCTACAGAGCCAATGTTAACTATTTTTCCATGTCCTTCTTTTCTTAGTAATGGAATTAATAATTTAGTTATATAATACTGACCAATCACATTTACTTGAAAGATACTATTTACTTCTTCGTAAGTTGTATGTTCAATCGCCCCACTAATACCAATGCCAGCACAGTTTATTAAAACATCAATATGATCTGTTAGTTTTTCTATTTCTTTTACAGCTTTTTCAATAGATTCTTTATCTCCTAAATCTCCTAAAATATATTCGTAATCATATTTTCCTTTAGGATAAGATCTTGATAAGCCAATTGCTCTATTTCCTTGTTGTTGAAAGAACTCAGCTGATAATTTACCAATACCACTTGATGCTCCTGAAATAACAATTACTTTATTCATTTCTATTTATGTAAGCCATAACTTCTTCATCTGATTCAGGTAAATTGTTTAAAACATCAGCGATAATGTCCATAGCTTCATCCATTAATTCTTTTGTATGAGTTGATGTGTAACTTGTTCTAATTAAACATTCACCTTCAGGCGCTGCAGGTGGAATAACTGGGTTAACATAAACTCCTCTGTTAAATAATTCTTTGCAGGCTACAAGCGTTCTAAGCATTGTATAAGTATAAATAGGAATAATTGGTACTATTGAATGTTCAAGAATATTTAATCCTCTTGATTTTAATCCTTTACGAACATAAGCTGCTATTTCTAATAATTCTTTTGGTCTTTCTGGTTCTGCTTTTAATATTCTTAACGCTTTTAACGCAGTAGCTGCATTAGCAGGTGTAATCGCAGCTGCGAAAATAAATGGTCTTGATTTATGTTTTACATAATCACATACTTCTTGTGAAGCTACCATATATCCTCCTAAACTAGCTAGTGATTTAGAGAAAGTCCCCATAATAATATCTACTTCATCTTCTAAACCAAAGTATTCAGGCGTTCCTTTACCTAATGGTCCAATAACTCCAAATCCATGAGCATCATCAACCATAACTCTTGCATCATATTTCTTAGCTAATTCAACAATTTTAGGTAAATTACAAATATCTCCACTCATAGAGAATACTCCATCAGTTACGATTAATTTGCCTTTATCCGAATCCGCTTTACTTAATAAACATTCTAAATCTTCCATATCATCATGTTTGTATCTCACCATTTTAGCAAATGATAATCTACATCCATCATAAATAGAAGCATGATTCTCACGATCACAGAAAATTAAATCATTTCTACCAGCGATGGCAGAGATTATTCCTAAGTTCGTTTGAAAACCAGTTGAAAATGTTACACAATCCTCTTTATTAAGAAACTCAGCTAACTCTTTTTCTAGCGTTACATGAGTAGTTAATGTTCCGTTTAAAAATCTTGAACCTGACACACCAGAACCGAATTCAGTCATCGCTTCTACTCCAGCCTCTATTATTCTAGGATCACCTGTAAGTCCTAAATAATTATTAGAACCCATCATTATTTCTCTTCTGCCTTCCATACTTACAACAATATCTTGTTTAGATTCTAAGGCGTGAAAATAAGGATAAATCCCTAACTTTTTAGTTTCCTTAACAGTAGTGTAATCCTCACATTTTTTAAATAAATCCATTTTGTCCTCCGTAATAAATACTATGATAAATTTCTATACTCTATCACCTAACAATTATAGCACATTAATAATTCTTTGTATATATTTTATAGATATCCTAATATGTCAGACAGAGTACTTTACGCAAAAAAAAAGATGCAAAAAGCATCCTATTTTTTACTATCTTCTCTGAATCTTCTTAATCCGTCATCCGTTAAAACATGTTTGTCCATTTCTTTTAATACTTTATAAGGAATAGTCGCAATATCAGCTCCAGCTTTCATTGCTTGATCTACATGTTCAAGATGTCTAATAGAAGCTGCGATAATTTGTGTTTTAAATCCATAAGTATTAAAGATATCTTTTATATCTTTCACTACTTTAAATCCAGCGTCCGTTGTTTTTGTAAGGTCATCTAATCTTCCCAAGAAAGGTGAAACATAAGTCGCTCCGGCAGTAGCTGCCATAATTGCTTGAGATGTAGAGAACACTAATGTAACATTCGTTTTGATTCCTAACTTAGTTAGTCTAGATACCGCTTTAACACCTTCCATAGTCATAGGTATTTTAATAACAATATTTTTGTTTTTTGCTGCATATACTTTCGCTTCAGCTATCATTTCTTCAGCTGATGCTTCTGCAACTTCGGCACTAATAGGCCCGTCAATTAACTTTGTAATTTGATTCATTGCTTCGTCTAATGAGATACCTGATCTCGCGATTAGAGTAGGGTTCGTTGTTACACCAGCAATAATACCCCATTTACTTACTTCTTCGATTTCACTGATAATAGCAGTGTCCGCAAATAATTTCATATTTTCCTCCTAATTTAATAAATAGCTTATTTCTTCTAGTAACTTATCTTTAAGATTTTCTACATCATTTTGTAAGTCTATTATAACAGAATTATATTGATTCACTAAGTCTTTTCTACTGAGACCTGGCAAATTAATTTTAACATTCATAATCGCCCCTTGAAAAGCTGTATAGAACGATAATACTGCTACTCCTTGATCAGATGTTGTATTACGATTTGATTTCGCTATTATGTATTCCATTTCTTTCAAACAATCAAGTGCAAGGTTCGCAACTTCCATCGGTATTTTTATACAGCCTATTGTCGCATATTCTATTGATTTTGATCTTAAATCTAAATCAGCCTCTGTTAGTTTTGGAAGTTTAAAAGCCGCCATCACTTCATTAAATGCATTTGTATCTTCATCAATTAATTCTGCAAATTTCGCATTTGCGCGATTAAAGAATTCTATTTTTTCACTGTATTCATTTTGTTCTAATTCAGGTAGTGCTAGAAATTTCTTCTTCTTGGAAGTCAAAGCCCCAACCATAGTTACTAATGCAGCTCCACTACTACCAGATAAAGCAGCAACTGAGCCACCACCTGGTGCTGGAGATTTGGAAGCTAATTCTGATAAGAATTCTGATACTGTTAACTCTACTAATTTCATATTTCCTCCTTGATAATCGTTCGATTATCAACCACTAATTTCCCGTTTTTAAATACAGCTCTTGTATGGTTAATTCCGTAGTGATATATAAAGTAATCTAGATTCAAAGCATCTAGTAAAAGAATATCTGCTTGTTTACCAACTTCTAATGATCCTACTTTGTTTGATATATCTAAACCATATGCTGGATTAATCGTAGCTGCAGTTAATATTTCATATGGTACCATTCTTAGTTTATTTCCTGCTAATTGTAAAGTAAATTGATAATTTTCAGATGGTGTTGATCCTGGATTATAATCACTTGATACAGAGACAGCACAACCTTGATCAATTAACTTTCTTGCTGGTGCGTATTCTTTGTTTAAAAAGAATGAGGTAGCCGGCAAAAGATTAGCTATGGTATTTGATTTGGCAAGACTAGTAATATCTTCATCTTTGATAGCCATTAAATGATCTACAGTATTCGCTTTTAACTTGATTGCTACTCCAGTACCTCCAATAGATTCTATTTCATCTGAATGTAATCTAAGTTTAAATCCAAGTTCTAAGGCTCTCTTGAAAATCTTTTCCGTTTCCAAAGCTGTAAACACACCTTTTTCACAGAATACATCTACATATTTTGCTAAATCATTTTCTTTAATATATTCTAAATCAAGCATTACTTTATTGATGAACTCAACTCGTTTATCCTTATATTTAGGAGGCAAAGCATGAGCTCCTAAGTACGTTATTAAAATGTCTATTGGATTCAGTTCATTCAATTTTTTTAATGTGAGTAACTGTTTTATTTCAGTAGCTAAGTCAAGTCCATAACCTGATTTGGCTTCTAAAGTAGTAACCCCAAATAAAAGCATTTCATCTAAAGACTTTTTTGCTTGATCATATAATACTTCAGAAGTGGCCGCTTTTGTTTGTTTCACAGTACTATGAATTCCTCCACCCTCTTTAAGAATATCTAAATAAGGAACTCCTGCAATTTTTTTACTGAATTCATGCTCTCTTGAACCACCAAACACAAGATGTGTGTGTGAGTCAATAAGTCCTGGAATACAGATTAAGTCTTTAGCATCATAAATAAAGGTATCAATTAAGTTACCTGTATATAGTGTGCCAATCTCTTTAATCTTATCTTCTTCAATTAAAATATAGGCATTATTTAGTTCATATACCTTAGACATGTCCGCTCCTTTAACAGGCGGAACTTGTCTAGATGTATATAGAGTTTTGATATTCTTAATTAGTGTTTTAGACATATCTTCCTCCTATAGGAAATACTCAATTATCTTTGTTTCATCGAAATCTCTAAATAACATATACTTCTTCACATCTCTTACAATATCTTTTAAAGAGCTGTCTTCAAAAAACGTTAAGTTGTTGCAGGCATAGTAATATTTTAAAGATTTTACTAAAGCATCTTTTGGTACTAATCCTACAATTTCAGCTCCAGTAATCTCTGTCTGATATCTTTTCGCTTCCATTCTTACTGTTTCAAAGACTCTATAAATTGGGTTCTTTTTATAATTAAGAATATTCATCGTTACTTGTGTATGATTTCTATTTTCTAAAAATACTGGACCTGCTTGAACAAAGCCGAATCCACCAGATGATTTACGGATGTATCTAGCGATGTTTTTAGCTGGTTTTATATCTTTTGATTCCAAATCAATATTATAAGCAACTAAGAAGTCACGAGCTCCAACTCCAATACATCCAAAAGTTGGATGAATTTTTGCTTCACCAAAATCTGGCAGCCAGTTTTCTTCTTTGATTTTATCCTTCATTCCTTCAAATTCACCTTTGCGAATAGAAGGCAACAATACTCTGTCTTCTTTTCTAGCAGCTTCTGCATAAAGAAAGCAAGGTATCTGATAAGTGTTATAGATTAATTCAGCACATTTTTCGCTATAAGCGACACATTCACTCATCAAGACATCACTAACAGGAATAAAGGGAATAACGTCTATCGCGCCCATTCTTGCGTGCTCACCACTATGTTTGTTTAAATCTATCTCTTTTAAACAGACTTCTGTCATTTTTAAGATTAAATCTATCATTTTATCAGGATCACCAATAAGTGTTACTACCGTTCTATTGTAATCTACGTCTGATTCATAGTTCACTAATTTAATAGATTCATCTTTTTTTATAACATCCATAATACGGTTTATTTTATCTAAGTCTCTACCCTCAGAAAAATTAGGGACACATTCAACTATTTTCAATCTTATTTACCGCCTTTTTGGTATTCTTTTTTTACAAGTTTCTTAATGAAATCTTCATCTGTTAAATATGGAATAGTAATCTGTGAATTATTTTCTATTCGATTGTATTCTGAAGCTGTAGCAATTGAATTTTCATTACGAGCCCAAGCTCTTCTTGAAACCCCACACATTACATCAAAAAGCATTGCTGTTTTAAGAATTTCATCTACTCTTTCAGAACCATCTAATACCATTCCGTAGCCACCATTCATGACTTTGCCGATACCTACTCCACCACCGTTATGCAAAGCTACAAGACTCATACCTCTCGCAGAATTACCCAAAGCAACTTGCGTTGACATATCAGCCATAATGTTTGAACCATCTTTAATATTTGACGTTTCTCTAAACGGAGAATCTGTCCCACCTGTATCGTGATGGTCTCTACCAAGCATAACTGGTCCTATTTCTTTGTTTCTCACCATATCATTAAACATAAGCGCTATTTTTAATCTACCATATGCATCTTGATATAGAATTCTAGCCTTTGTACCTACTACTAGTTTATTCTTTTTAGCATCTCTTATCCAATTGTAGTTATCTAAGTCTTGGAATCTTCTATCTTTATCAATGCAATTCATCGCTGCATTATCTGTTTTATCTAAGTCACTATCTTTGCCGCTTAAACAAACCCATCTAAAAGGTCCATAGCCATAATCAAATAAGATAGGCCCCATGATATCTTCTACATAAGAAGGCCAGATGAACCCATCTAAATCATTTTCACCATTCTTACAGATTTCTATGATACCTGAATCATAGATAGCTTTTAAAAATGAGTTCCCGTAGTCAAAGAAATAAGTTCCATTCTTTGTAATTGCTTTTATCGCTTCGAAATGTCTTCTTAAGGTTTCATTTACTAATTCTTCAAATTTGCTTTTATCTTCTTTTAATAATCTTGTTCTTTCTTCAAAAGATATTCCAACAGGACAATAACCGCCATCATATACTGCGTGGCAACTTGTTTGATCAGATAATAAATCGATATGTTGATTATGCTTGTTTGCATATTCTAATAAATCCACAATATTCCCATGATATGCAATAGCTAAAGGATCTCCATTTTTGATAGCGATACTTGCCATATCAAAGGCTTCTTTTTCCGTTTTGGCAACTGAAGTTACCCAACCTTGAACATGTCTTGTTTCTATTCTAGATAAATCTACTTCTGCGATGATTCCTACGCCACCACTTATTTCAATTGATTTACCTTGAGCACCAGACATACCACCTAAACCTGATGTTACAAATAGTTTACCTTTTAAATTTTCTTTTTCAGGAATATTTAATTTAGATCTCCCTGCATTAAGGAGTGTTGAGTATGTTCCATGTACAATCCCTTGAGGTCCAATATACATCCAACCTCCAGCAGTCATTTGTCCATAGTTAGCTACGCCTAAACTAGAAGCTCTATTGAAACTATGAAGATTATCAAACTCACCAATCATTAATCCATTTGTTAGGATAACTCTTGGGGCTAATTTAGTTGATACAAATAATCCAAGAGGATGACCTGATAATAAAACTAAAGTTTGAGTATCATTCATCTCTTGAAGATATTTTTTAGTAAGCAGGTATTGCATCCAGTTTTGAAAAACGGAACCTGTTTCACCATAAGTAATCAGTTCGTAAGGATAAAGTGCAATTTCAAAATCCAAGTTATTGTCTATCATAACTTGGAAGGCTTTACCTTCAATGGTATTACCAGGATATTCATCTATTGCTAATCCATGAATTCTACCACTTGGTCTAAATCTGTAGCCATAGATTTTTCCTCTTGTGAGAAGCTCTTCTAAGAATTCGGGAGCTACTATATCATGCCATTCCTTTGGAATATACCTTAATGCATTTTTTAAAGCTAATTCCGTCTCTTTTTGACTTAAGGAGAATTCTCTTTTCGGAGCTCTTCTCTTTCCTTCAACAAAGGAAGGCATTTCAGGTAATTTATTAAATATATCTTTTAAAGTGAAGGTTTTTTCCATATTAGTTAGACCCCATTTCAATAAATTTATCAAAATCAGGACTTACAATCAAATCGTATATCTTATGTATTTTTGTATACATGATCGTATCTTCTTCAATGAAAGATACCTCTTTTCTGATGTAATTGTATATCGCTTTTGTTTTAGGACACATTTTAGATGTATCTCTAAAATCAACTGCTTGTAAGGCTGTGAATAATTCCATCGCTAACACTTTCAAAGAATTATCTATTACTTCTCTTGCCTTTCTAGCAGCTATTGTACCCATTGAAACATGGTCTTCTTGATTTGCAGAGGAAGGAATTGAATCAACAGAGGCAGGATGTGCAATTGTTTTATTTTCACTAACAACAGAAGCTGCACTATATTGAACAATCATAAAACCAGAATTGATACCTGAAGTTTTCACTAAGAATGCTGGTAAGCCATTACTTAAGTTTGAGTTTACCATTCGCTCTAATCTTCTTTCAGAGATATTCGCTAATTCACACATTGCGATTGTAAGAAAATCCATTGCAAGTGCAATTGGTTGCCCATGAAAATTTCCTGCAGATATAACGCGTTTTTCTTCTGAAAAAACAAGTGGATTATCCGTAACTGCATTCATTTCATTTTCAATTATATTTTTACAGTAATTAACAGCGTCTAAAGAAGCACCTATTACTTGAGGTGAACATCTTAAAGAGTAAGCATCTTGAATTCTTAATTCGCCTTGTTTCGTTACTAATTTTGATCCTTTTAAGATTTTTAACATATCTTTAGCAACTTGGATTTGTCCAGATTGATTTCTTAGTTCATGAATCTTGTTAAAGAACACATCATCTATTCCAGTTAAAGCTTCCATCGTTACTGCTAAGATATGTTCTGATAATTTTATTAGTTTATATCCTTCAAGAACAGCCAAAGCACCCAAAGAAGCCATCGCTTGAGTCCCATTAATTAAAGATAGTCCTTCTTTTGCATGTAAGCTAATAAGAGGTTTGATATTTGCAAGTTTCAACCCTTCTAAAGCGTCCATTCTTTCGCCTTTATAATAAACTTCACCAAGGCCTAATAAAGGTAAAACCATATGACTAAGCGGAGCTAAATCTCCGGAAGCACCTAAGCTCCCTTGAGAGAATACTACGGGTGTTAAATTCTTATTTAAAAATTCAACCATTTTGTCAATTACTTCTAATCTGATTCCACTAAATCCTTTAATTAGTGCATTTATTCTTAATAAAAGCATTCCTCTAACTATAGATTCAGAAAAAGGAAAACCTACACCACAAGCGTGACTTTTAATTAGGTTTTCTTGTAGTTTTGATACCTCTGATTTTTTAATAGAAATAACAGAAAGTTTTCCAAAGCCAGTATTAATTCCATAGGTTGGAACCTCTGATTCAATTACTTCTTCGACATACTTTCTTGAATTATTTACTAATAATTTGCTTGATTCAGAAATTTGGATTTTTTCATAATCTAATACTACCTTAGAAAAAGTGTAAATATCTAGATTAGAACCATTAATTTCTATCACATTACCACCTTGCTTTCATACCTATTATATATATAATATATATAAAAGTAAAGCGTTTTCCTTATATGAAAAAACAAGAATCATCGTTATTTTTAGACTGTTACAATATAATTTTTGAAATATTTTTGATAACTTAATTTTCTCTCGCGTGAAACATAAATACTTAAGCAAATACTAATCATATATATATATAAAACAGAACAACATAAAGTTGTTCTGCAAACTATCTATTGGTGCTCCATGACGGATTCGAACCGGCGACCCGTTGATTAAGAGTCAATTGCCCCCAAAAATATATATGGCTAAAATTAGTTGTTCAAGATGTTCTAAATTTAATTTGACACCTATTCTGACACCCTTTAAATTTGATATCATTTCTATTATTAAAGCAGCTAATTTTCACTTAGCTGCTTGTTTTTATTCAAATATTGTTCTGTTTCTTAATATACCTTTGGTTTCTACTACTCGGTGTCTCTGGTAAAGTCATTTGTACTAATCCAGTATTTATGGCTGGATCCAAATAATTCTTTTTAAATGAAACTCGTGATTTCATTTCTAGTAAATCCAATAGCTCTCTTAAAGTATACGGATAATCCTCATTCATAACCTGTAGGAGTTTCTTTACTTGTACACTTTGATAATGACCTTGTTTACCTGCTTCTTCTACAATTCTATTTACAGTTTCCAGAATGGAATCTAGAATAAATTCAATAAATATATTGGAGTTTCCAACGGTAGTTGATAGCGCTATTGAGTCATAATACTGTTGTTGTCTCTCCTTAATAATAGACTCAATCGGTAGATAAGAGAATATCTCCTCATCACTTGCTAGTAAACATGTTTGCCAAAGTCTTCCCATTCTTCCATTACCATCACTAAAAGGGTGTATGAACTCAAATTCATAATGGAATACAGATGATTTAATGAATAAGTTTTCTTCACAATTATTCAAATAATCAAATAAGTCACTCATTAAACTTGGAACTCTATCTGCTGGTGGAGCAAGATGAATTACTTTATCACCCTCAAATACTCCTTCTTGGCCTAAACGATATCTTCCTGCATCTTCAACAAGTGATTCCATCATAATTCTATGATACTTTAATAAATCACTCTCAGTAAATGGTTTAATTTCCAAGAAATTATCATATACTTTGATAGCATTCTGCACTTCAAGAATATCTCTTCTAGGACCAATAACTAACTTACCATTAATAATATCTCTAACTTGATTTTTTGTTAGTGCATTATTCTCAATAGCTAGAGAAGAATATATTGAATTAATTTTATTTGTTCTTCTTAACTGAGGTTTATTATCTAAACCTGAATTACTAGTTAATCTTCCTATTTGTTTCATAATCGCTGATATTATATTTATCATTTTGCTAGTTACAGTATAAGGTGGTTTATAAGCCATAAAATCACATCCTTTTGTTGTAATTATATTATATCAAATATAGATACAATAATCAATTATCTTGTGTGTTTTCTTGTGTGTTTTCTTGTGTGTTTTCTTGTGTGTTTTCTTGTGTGTTTTCTTGTTCTTTAATTAAGTTAAACAAAAATTTACTCCAAAAGGAATAACCTTAGTTAGTCATTGTTACACCCTTCGGGTTCAAACCGTCGACCCCTTGACACCTACATAAAATTTGATATCATTTCTATTTAACAAGCAGCTAAAAATTATTTAGCTGCTTGTTTTTATAAATCCAATTAATTTTAATCTTTTTTTATCAATTTTTATAAAATCATTTGATAACCATTCGCTTAAATGTATTCAATTGCTATCTTGTATGCATATGATACCACAGGTAACCACTGTTTAATTTCCATCACAGTCCAAAATAAAAAGTTTACTCCAATTGGAATAAACTTAGTTAGTTATTGGTGCGCCATGACGGATTCGAACCGGCGACCCATTGATTAAGAGTCAATTGCTCTACCAACTGAGCTAATGGCGCGTGCATTATATATATTAAATCAAAAGAAGTGATTTGTAAACAAAAACTTTAATGTTTTTTTAAAAACTGCTCTAATTCAGTATATTTTACAAAATATAGATCATCTACTTTTTTATTGTATTCTACCCTGTAAGCATCAGATTCGTTAATATATTTTGTAATATTATGACAGTTTGGATAGATTAAAACAATCTTTACTAATTCTTTTTCAGACTTTAAATTCATAAACTCTTTCATTCCAGCAACAAATTCAACATTAGAAGATCTTTTCCAACCTTTTATATCATCATTTACTACTACTTTTTCTGAGTTAGTGATGATTACTTCATGATGAGGATTCATATCAATTATTTTTATGAGATATAGTTTATCCGTTTTCACTTCTGTTTGATATGTCATATTTGCTTTAAATCTAGTAAAAGAAACATTTTGATATATTCCTTGTATCTTCTTTTCAATATTTTCAATAATAGTTTTGTATCTTAATGTTTTTATCCATAGCAAAAGCATAGATGCAACTATCGCGATAGCTAATATCAGTAATACAATTTCATACCATTTCATAATCATACCTCGTCTAGATAATTTTAAATGATTCTACCCTATTTGTCAAAGCAAAAAGAAATAGTTGCCAAGATTCTGGCAACTAAAAAAACAATTCTTTTTAAATTTAAGCAGCTTTATCAAACAATTCTGCTAACACATCAAAATATGATTGTGTATGAATTGTTGCTCCTGCTAAATCTGTAATTAAGGTTGTACCGTCAATCGTAGCTCCACGACCTGCTAAAGCTTCAAGATTTTGATTCCATCCATTCGCTAAAATATAATCGGTGATCAGGTTGGCTTGTTCATGCCATTCTAAGGTTGTTTTTCCGTCGCTAGCTATCCATTCTCCATCGACGAATGCTAATTTTCCACCAGTACCTTTCATACCATAGTCATCACCTTTTTCTTGTTTGGTTAATTCGCTCCAAGCAAAAGTGTCTCCTGTAGGATTACCTTGTAACACGTCTAGCATTAAGCTTGTCATTTCACCGTTTGCGTCTTTTTCCATCGTTGCTATATATAAGTCATCACTTGTACACAACAAAGCTTGGAACTTTCCAGCTTTCGCTAAATTCACAGCTTCTAATGCAAGGGCTAAGTATCCTCCATCTTTTATAGTAACACCGGCTACGTTAGAAATTCTACCATCAATAACTTCTACTGACTCAACTCCGTTTTCCAACAGATATGCTTCAATAAGTTCGGCTTGTTCATACCATTCATTTTCTGGCGTTCCGTCTTCGTTTTCGACCCACACACCGTCAATCAATTCATATTGACTTCCATATGATTTCATACCGTAATCATTCATAAGCTCTTTCTTTGTCATGTCTTTCCAAGCATATGTGTACTCTGTAGTAACATCAGTAGTTACTGTTTCAGTACCTTGTCTTACGTCGATATCATATCCAACAATCTTACCATCGGTAATTGTTACGGTGACATAGGTCACTTGCGGGGCATTACTATGCACTCCTACTTCATAAGCAGTGAATTTTCCGTCAACAATAAATTCACTTTGGCTACAGCTTGTTAAAAACGTTACTGTAACAACGGCTAAAAGTAGTAAATATAATTTTTTCATAGTCTCCTCCTTTCTTCTTTATTTTGTACTAATATTATATTATATCTTTTTGAAAAATTCAATTAAGCTTGCTGAATTTTTTTATAATGAACATATGTAAATAAAAAGCCGAGAACACTTATTCTCGGCTATATTTTAATTATGCTTTATTTGCAAAATACTCTTTTAAGTAAGCTTCTAAAGGAGGTAAGTCTTCTTTCTTCATTGGTTTGCATTGAGCAGGTTTTGCTTCATGATTTAACAAAGCTCCAGCCATTTCTTTACAACCAGGAAATCCACATGCTCCACAGTTATATTTTGGAAGTAATTCAACTATTTCTTCTATACTTGGATCTTCCTCTACATAAAATACTTTACTTACTACTGAAATTAAAACACCTAGAATAAATCCTACGGTCGCAAGAATTAAAGCAGGCAATAATATCTCCATCATACAATTCCTCCGAATCTAGCAAAGATAATAGCTAAAATTGAAGCTACGATAAGTGCTATAGGAATTCCCTGGAATGCTTTTGGAACTGGTGCTTTATCAATTCTTTCTCTAATCATGGAGAAGATATACATTACAAAAATAAATCCTAATCCAATGAATGTAGTATAAACAACAGTTTCTCCAAAGCTATGTTCTTTTGTAATATTTAAGATAGCTACCCCTAAAACAGCACAGTTTGTTGTGATTAAAGGTAAGTAGATACCAAGTGCTTTATAAAGTGCTGGTGAAACTTTCTTAATAAATGTTTCAACCATTTGAACTAAGGAAGCAATTACGATAATGAATACAATAGTTCTCATGTATACAATGTCTAATGCTTCTAATACATATGTGTATAATGCGTAGGTAACCATACTTGAGATTAACATTACGAATAATACAGCAAATCCCATTCCTAGTGCGTTACTTCTTTTTGTTGAAACACCTAAGAAAGGACAAATTCCCAAGAATTGTGAAAGGATGATGTTTTCTGCGATAAAGGCCGTGAAAGCCAATGCAATAATACTATCCATTTGCTAAGGCCTCCTTCGCGAGTTTTTTCGCTGCGTTTTTATTACCGATAGCGGTAATAGTTCCCAAGATTAAACCAAATGATAGGAAAGCTCCTGCAGGTTGTACAAATATTCCAATTGGAGTAATTCCAATGAAATCAAATAAGCCTGTTAAGTTAATTACTAAATTTCCCCATACAGTAATAGTTCCTGCACCTAAGAATTCACGGAATATTGCGATAATCGCAATCGCTCCTGTAAATCCTAAAGCCATTCCCATACCGTCTAATGCGGCATCTTTAGGTGTATTAGATGATGCAAAAGCTTCCGCTCTACCTAAGATAATACAGTTTACAACAATTAATGGAATGAATACACCTAACGATTTGTATAAATCAGGAATAAATGCATGCATTAACATTTCAACGATTGTTACCAATGTTGCGATAACAACGATATATACTGGAATACGAACTGGCTTCACTAAAGCAGCTAGTTTTTCATTACTCATAATTAATGAGATGATTAAATTTGATAAAGTTAATACAAAGAATACTCCAAGTCCCATTCCAAGTCCATTTTCTAAACTAGTTGATACAGCTAGTGAAGGACACATCCCTAAAACAGAAACAAATAATGGATTTTCTTTTACAAAGCCTTTGAATAGGTTTTCTCTGTTAGTCATCTAAGCCACCTCCAAAGTCTTGTCCGGCTCTCGCGGCTACAATTTCAAAACACCCTAAGATACCATTTGATGTATATGTAACCCCCGCAACAGAATCAAACGGATCAAGGTCCGTTACAGATTCAATTAAGAAGTCTTTTTCAACGATGTCAGCTCCAAAGCCTGGGTCTTCACTGTGAGTAAGCACTGTGTACCCTTCAATTGAGTAATCACTATTAACAGCAATTAACATTGTTATTGGTCCATTATATCCAGTAGCAGCAACTTGATATATGATTGCATTAATGTTATCAGTTCCTTTTTCTTTTAATACATAGATTGTAGATACTTCATCACTTTCAAATGTTTTTTCTTCTAAATCATAATTATTTAAATTATAAAATTCTTCTAATACTGCATTTTTTTCAATTAGTTCATTGTTAGCAATTGTTTCTGCGGTCAATGAATTTACTACAGCAAGTAATGTTCCACAAATAATTCCTAGAACTAGTAATACTAATCCTGATTTTAATCCACTATTCATATTAATTACCTCCTTCCATTGAATCTAAAAACAGATCCAATAAAGCAATTAATTCTTGCATAGCATCTCCGGTACCTTCTGAGGCCCCAGCTACTGCATCAATTGTTGCATTACCAGCAACGTATTGATCAATCATATTGTTTTCTACAAATGGTACAGAACCATCTGTATATCCTTCATTATAGTCAGATTTATATGATTCAGATGAAGTTACTGTATAAGAAGAAACAGCAAGTTCATCGGTTAATACAAATTCAACACTAATTGAACCAGATCCAGCAAAACCATCCGCTGTAATTACAAGTGTTTTTGTTGCTTCATTATAGCTTACAATGTAAGCAGTATTTTGAAGAAGTTCTTCTTGTTCAGCATGATGCTTCACAGCAGAATGTACCATTAAATCAAGCGCTTCACCTTCAATTAATTCTACAAAACAGAATGTGTGGTCAACGTAACTTTTGTAAGTTAAGCCATCATATATAAATGTTGCTATATACGTTTTCTGTCCTAATGTATCTTTGTCAAAATTATATTCAAGATTTGTAAGTGTCACTTCATCATAGTATCTTTCCTCATCTACAATTATTTCTTCTGCACGTTGAGTGACTACATAATCAGTAAAGACTCCCCCAATAGCGAAAATTACTATTAGAATCAATATAACTCCATAAAGCAATTTGTTTTCTTTTATCTTATTAATCATCAGAACGCACCTCCTATTTGAATGAGAGGTATAAATAGATTATATGAATTACCCGCTTTTAATACCGCATATAATCCTAATACTATTAATATTCCAAATATAATAGCAATATATTTGTAAGCTACTTTGTCCCATCTATTTGCTTTGATGATTGCTGAAAACTTATCAATTGGTAATGCAAATATATTCATAAGAATAATTGCGGTACCAAATCCTTCTGGTAAGTTTCCAACATATCTAAACAGAATGGTAAGTACTGCTAAGAATAAAATAAAGATTGTTTTTCCTAACGGGTTCCTTGGTGTTGTTACAGGTTCTGTAATCATAAATACAGCACCAAACATAATACCACCAGTGAAGATACTATAAAGAGGGAACCAAATGTCGGTAACACCATTTAAAGCTCCTACTACCCATGATAATCCAAAGAACACAGAAACAAATAATAGTGGAGTTTGCCAACGGATAACTTTTCTAGCACTTAACCAGATATAGGAAATAATCATCACTAAGAATGAAGTTTCTCCAAGTCCACCTGGATGGAATCCGGCAAACAAGTTCCAAAGCCCACCATATGGCGTAACTAAAGCATCATATGAAATTATATTTTTAGCTAACATTGCTAATGGAGTAGCTCCAGCATATGAGTCAACTAGTACTTCTGAAACGTTTAAGTAAGATCCAGCTGCATTTATTACTCCCATAAGAGTTACTTTAATAACAGCGTATCCTAATAATGCTGGATTCCATATATTGTGTCCAAATCCACCAAATAAACTCTTACCTACGATATTAGCGATGAAACACCCAAACAGTAAAACCCATATAGGTGTATATACTGGCAACATTAGTGCAAGTATCAATCCTGGGATTGCTGCATATGATGTTGATAATTTTTCCATTAGTTGTTTTGGTGTCTTAATCTCCTTGTCGATAACAAGGAAGAATATTGCTTCCATTAATACAGATCCTAGTCCACCAACAATAATAAAGAATAATGGATATAACATTTCAAAGAAATTAATATTTCCTTGTGAATAAACTAGAATACCATTTTTGTACCAAGCGAATAATATAACCGGTAACAACCCAATAATAAAATCTCGCATTAAAACATTTGTGCCATGCCCTTTTGTATCAGATATTCTTAAGAAAGGTGCTTTTCCACCAGAGAATCTAGCCATTATTTCGCCGCCTTTCTAAGTAACTCTTTTGCTTTTATAACATAATCCGTTATCTCAACATGAGAAGGACAAATATAAGAACAAAGACCACATTGTACACATTTTCTAACATTTAATAATCTTATTAAATCAGTATCTTTTGCTTCAAAAGCGTTTCTTATTTCTGTAGGTGTTAAATGAGCAGGACAAACGTCAGCACATTTTCCACAACCCATACATTCAGGTCTAGGACCATCCACTATTGGTTTAACAATAACAGCACCTAAAGTGTCATTCACAATTAGATCATCAATAAAGATTGCTCTACCTGTCATTGGACCACCCGCGATATAATTTGCGTTTTTAGTATCTAAACCTTCGACGTATCCACCACATTTTTCAACTAATTCACTCACCTTAGTACCAATTGGAACTAAGAATGTATTTGGTTCAGTTATACCTTCACCAGTAATTGAAATTGGTCTTACGATTAATGGGATATTATGTTCAACAACATCGCTGTAAACAATTGCGGTAGTTGAATTGTTTTCAATCACACCAACTTCACTAGGAAGGAATTTATATGTTTTACCAGTTACTCTTTCAATGATGTATTTTTCCCAACCAGCAGGATATACATCTTTTACCTCAAATAAGGTAATAGACCCATCACTAGGCAGTAACTCAGATAAGGCCTCTTTAATCTTTGTATTATAGTTTTTGTATACGATAACTCCCTTTTTTGCCCCAGCAGCTCTTATCATGTACTTCAATCCTTTGATTAGTTTCTTAGGATATTTCAGTAAAAAATAATAGTCGCAAGTCAAATAAGGCTCACATTCAACAGCATTAATAATTATTGTATCTATGTTTTCCTTCGTAAGATATTTAAAATAAGTTGGGAATCCAGCTCCACCAAGTCCTGATAAGCCTGAATCCTTCATCATGTTAACTAATTCATCTCTAGTTAAAGAATCAACATTCTTATTAGGTTTTATAGCTGGGTCTAGCGTATTTTTGAAATCGTTCTTAATTTCAAAAGCTTCTACCATTTTACCGCTAGAATGCCAAACTTTTTTTATAGCTGTAACAGAACCACTTATCGATGAATGGATATTCATCGGAGCAAATCCTTCTCTTAAAGCTATTGTTTGTCCAACTTTTACAGTTTCTCCAACCTCAACGACTGGTTTAAGGCTTGAGTTACCTTGCAAAAGATGAATATAAACGAATTCAGGATCTAAGTATTCTTGCATCGGTCTGATCTTACACATACCTTTACAACCATCAATATGAACCCCTTTAGTTTTTTGAAAAATCATCTGTTTCCTCCAATTGAAATACTTCGGTGCATATTATAACATATGACAACTATTTTATGAAGATAAAATCTATATAAATTACTTATAATATTATATAAGTATTTGATAACAAATATTGGTATTAATTCGTGAAATATTCCTTCACTAAATCAATTGCTTTTTTAATATCTTCCTTTGTCACATCATAATGAGTTACAAATCTGAAAAAGCCTTCAAAATCAAGTATTTTAACGCCGTGTTCATAAAGATATTTTGATAATCCAGCTTTTCTTTCATCGTCTGTATTAAAGAAAACCATATTGATATCTCTTTGTGACTCATCAATGATAATTCCCGGAACTTCTCTTAATAGTTCTTCCATATACGCTGCGTTTTCATGATCAATGTGTAGTCTTTTAGACATTTCTTCAACAGCGATAATGCCAGGTGCTGCTAGGATACCAATTTGTCTCATTCCTCCACCCATGACTTTTCTTTTCAATCTAGCTGCGTCACAAAATTCTTTAGATCCTGTTAAAACTGTACCAACAGGTGCACCTAAGGCTTTTGACAAGCAAACACTTACCGTATCAGCATATTTAGCTATTTCTTTTACTTCAACACCTAAAGAAGTTGCTGCATTAAAGATTCTGGCTCCATCTAGGTGAACTGTAACACCATGTTTCTTAGCGATATTGTAAACTTTTTCCATATATTCAAGCGGTAATACTCTTCCATTAAAAGTATTCTCAATTGATATAAGTTCTGTTTCTGTATTTGATATCGTTCTTCTTTTAATCATTCTTTCAAGCTTATCTAAATCCCAAATACCCATTTCACTTTCTAAGGTAAACAACTGAACTCCAGATATAATCGGGGAAGCTCCAGATTCGTGTTGAACAATATGAGCAAATTGATCTAATATTACTTCATCGCCTTGTTTACAATGAGTAAATAGTGCTAATTCATTTGAAAAAGTTCCTGAAGGACAAAATACTCCCGCCTCTTTTCCGCAAATTTTAGCAACTAAAGCTTCTAATTTGTTTGCGGTAGGATCATCACTAAAAACATCGTCTCCTACAGCTGCTGTAAGCATTGATTCCCTCATTGCTTTAGTTGGTTTTGTGACAGTATCACTTCTTAAGTCAATAAATTCCATGTTTTATCCAATAATCCTTTCTTGGTATTTTTTTGATACTTCTATCATTTTTTTATAAAACTCTTCATATAAATCCTGCAATTCAGAATCGTTTATTTTATCAACATTTTTTTGAATAATCTCAAGTTCGCGGCTCTTGTCTAAGACCGGAAGATTGTTCTCTAATTTATACTCTGCTACTTGTTTCACAATTTGCATTCTTTCTAAAAATAGATTTTGAATTGCTTCATCAATTATGTCTATTTGATTTCTTAAATCTTTCATAAGCGCTCCTTAGATATATATTTAAATTTAATACAGTAATTAAATAACTTAATTAAAAATTATACTCTATTAATATTATATGACAAAATACATGTTTTGATTAATTTTTTTGGTATAAAAACCAAAAAAAAAGACCTTTTTAGGTCTTATTTATTCATATTTTTTAAATATCTATTCATTGCGATTGCAGCATGAGCTCCATCTGAGGTAGATTTTACTATTTGTAATAGTCCACCAATACAGTCTCCACCAGCAAACATACCTGGTATATTAGTCATAAATTGATCATCAACAACTAAGTTATTAGAAGCATCTAAAAAAGCGCCAAGTCTCAAAGCAAAATCGGTAGCGGATGGTGAACCCACTGCCATGAATAATACATCCACGTCATATGTTTTATCACCAGCAACTAATTGATTAATTACCTCATTACCTTTTATTTCTTGAATTTCATCTAAGACAACAGGTTTATCAACTTTTACAGATAAATCCATTCCATTTGTAAAAATAGTTATGTCTTCACTAAAATTCTTAAGAATTTCTAATTCTTCTTCCATAAATTCTTTATTACCAACTAATCCTATTTTTTTATTTCGATAGATAAATCCATCGCAGATAGCACAGTAAGAAATTCCTTTACCAACAAAATTATTAAAATTCTTAGCTTTTAGTCTTGTTTGAGTTTTACCAGTTGCCATCATCAATGTCTTACTAGTGTATTCCCCATTAATTGTTTTTACTTTAAAGTCTGGAAAGTTATCAATACTTAACACTTCATCCTCTAATACTTCAACGCCTAATCTTTTTGCTTGTTCAATACCTCTATTTAATAAATCAGGTCCTGTTATTGTATCGATAAAACCATAATAGTTATCGATATGTGCAGTTTTCCCTAAGGCACCCATATCTTTCATGATAAGCAAAACTTTCTTTTTAAAACGTTGTAAATATATAGCGGCGGTAGTTCCCGCAGGTCCACCGCCAATTATAATTGCGTCATACATTGATTATAAACCTAATCTTTTAATTAAATCTTCTTTTCTCATTAAGCCAATAACTTGTTGTTTTAGTTCACCATTTTCAAATAATAATACTGTTGGTATACTTGAAATACGGTATTGTTGAGCTAAGTATCCTTCTTCATCAACGTTTACCTTAGCAACTTTTACTTTGCCGTCTAAATCTGAAGCAATTTCTTCTAAAACTGGAGCTAACATAAGACATGGTCTACACCATTGAGCCCAAAAATCTACAATTACTGGTACGTTTGATTCTAATACCTCTGCTTTGAATGTTTCTGTAGTTACTTTTACTGACATTTTTGAATCCTCCTAATATAAATTTCAACTTATTTTAACATGTGTATTTCAGTTTGACAACTGTTTTGCTTAGAATAGTAATTCGTCTAATCTAAAGGTAATCCAATCATTCATAGGAACCGCATTTTTCTTCTCATAAAAGTCAATTGCTGGACTGTTCCAATTTAGACAAACCCATTCAATTCTACCACAATTTTTCATTTTTGCTTCATTTACTAAATATTCGAATAATTGATTGCCTATCCCTTGTTTTCTATAGTCAGGCAAAACGAATAAATCCTCTAGATATAGGCCTTTTTTGCCTTTAAATGTTGAAAAGTTATAGAAATATAAAGCAAAGGCTACTGGAAGTTTGTCTTTATAAGCAATAATGACAAAAGCGTTTCCTTCATCAAAAAGCTCTTTTTCTAGGTTAATCAGGTCAGCTTCAACTTGATCAAGTAGTTGTTCATACTTAGCAATTCCTCTAATCATTTCTAGAATGAATGGTGTATCTTCTCTTTTTGCTTTTCGAATTTCTACCATTTTATATACCTTGTTTCTGTTCTAGTATCTTTTGATAATTAGAAAAGATTAAATCTGCTACATCTGATAAAGATTTGTTTGATGTATCAATGATTAGGTCTAATCCATTTATCTTATTTAAATCAAAATCATTTCTATCTGATTCAATTCTTTTTTGAATATCTTTTTGTTTATCTTTTCTTTCTTTCATTCGTAATATTCTTATATCTTCTTCTGTTCTCAAAAAGATGGCAACAATGGTACAAGGTTTTAATTTTAGAAAAGATTTTAAACCTTGTGGTTCTAATATGATGAACTTGTTATCAGCTAATTCGTTTCTTGGTGTTCCGTATAAATAATTATTATATTCAGCAGTTTCTACAAAATAGTCTTGTGCTGCTAATTTTTTAAATTCCTCTACACTAAAAAAATGATAATCAAAACCATCAATCTCATTTATCCTTTTTTCCCTAGTAGTACAGGTTACTACACGAGATATCGGATATCTATTTATCATTATTTTGGCAGACTCTGTTTTTCCTGACGCACTTGGCCCTAATAGTACTAACATCTTATCCTCCAGTATTTTCTATTAATATTATACCAAAAAATTCTAGTATTTAATAAGTAAAATATAATATTAATGAAATTAAACTACAATTTGCCAAATGCTTATAAAAGTAGTATAATAACTTAGAAATTTTGTTTCGAATAAATAGGAGAATATTTATGAAAAAACGACAACTAACACCTTTAGCAATTATCACTTTAAGCTTTTTAGGAATTATTGTTATTGGTATATTTTTATTAAAATTACCAATAGCTACACAAACTGCAGAGTCTTTATCTTGGATTGATTCTATTTTCATTTCAACTTCAGCCGTTTGTGTTACTGGTTTATCGTCGATTCCTGACATATCGATTACATTATCTGTATTTGGTAAAGTTGTATTGGCTTTATTAATACAGGTTGGGGGTATCGGAATTGTAACGATAGCTATCTATGTTCTTATTGTCTTAGGTATTCAAATTGGTGTAACAGAAAGATATGTCATTAAAGAAGCGTTAAACCAACATTCCTTATCAGGAGTTGTTAGGTTGGTTAAGTCGATTATAATAACAACCTTAATCATTGAATTCTTTGGAATGATCATTAACTTCATTGTATTTATTCAAGACTTTTCATTTTGGAAAGCAATTGGATTATCTGCATTTCATTCAATCTCATCATTTAACAATGCTGGTTTTGATATATTAGGAAGTAGTTCGATACAAAACTACAGTTCAAATGTTCTTTTAAATATCAATACAATGTTTCTCATTATTGTTGGTGGTATAGGATTCATCGTAATTAGAGACATTTATGCTAAGAGAAAATGGTCAGCTTTAAGTTTGTATTCTAAAATAGTTTTAAAAGTTACTTTATTTCTTATCGTTTTTGGAGCTTTATTCATTAAAATATTCGAATGGGATACTGTTACTTGGTTAGAAGCTATCTTCACCAGTGTAACAACGAGAACTGCTGGTTTTTCAACAGTAGATATGAATCTTTTTAGTTATTCTACCTTAATGGTTATTATGGTTATGATGTTTATTGGGGCATCTCCTAACTCTACCGGTGGTGGGGTTAAGACAACAACACTTTTCATTATTTTTAAATCAATCGTTAGTTTCTTAAATGGAAAACCTGCGATTATCAATAAAAGAAGAGTAGATGATGGAACAAGACAAAAAGCATTCACAATTGTATTGCTGGCTTTATTCTCCATCTTTGTAGTATTCGTTTTATTAAGTAAGATTGAATCGAACAATCCTAATTATGAAATGACTTTCATTAATATGTTATTTGAGACCTTTAGTGCATTTGGTACAGTCGGTTTAAGTATGGGTATCACTTCTTACTTAATGCCTGTATCTAAATTAATGTTAGCATTATTAATGTTCGTAGGTAGATTAGGTCCGATTACTATTTTTGGTATTATGAATAAAAACTGGGGCCATCATCGCACTTCAACAGTTGAGTATCCAATAGCTAAAATTATCATAGGTTAAAAAAACAATCCTCTACAAATTTTGTAGAGGATTTTCTTATGCATGAAATCTTTTTTGTAATTCTTCTTTGATTGTCTTCGGAAAGAAAACAATTAAGAATAGTAGAATAAACAAAGCAAGTCCGAAAGCTACTAAGGATGGCCATAATATTGTAAGCACATCAAAGGCAACTAGAATAAGTGGTATTAATGAGAAAACAATAACAATCAGTAGATAAAAGAAATAATCTCTATAGTTAAGTCTTCTTACCAAAATAATAAAGAATATTGCCAAATTACACGAGAACAGTAATAATGGCATTAAGTAATCAAATGACCAACCATTATTTTCTGGCACCGTACGATAATCAATCAAAACTAACAAAGCAATCAAGAGCACCGTAAGAAATGCAATTCTAAAGGCCATATTTCTCCTTGAGAGCACGCCTACTCTTAACAGTAACCAAAAGTATAGGGTTGAACCAATAGGGATGAGGGACCAATATACTCCATTGAAGGCTAGCGTATTAATTAATGCGACTATTACAATGGCTAAAATAGATAGAAGTAATAATGTTTTCTTTACCGTTGGTAAAATCTTTCTTGTTAAAGAAACATATTCTGGATACACTTCAATAAAAGAAGGATCTGTTTCACCTGTTAGAACTTGGTGACAGAGAGGACAGTATAGTTGTTTTGTTTCTATTTCAATATTACATTTGTCACATTTTTTCATACAAACTCCTCCACATAATTACTTTCAATAGTCACGGATAGACCTAAGTCTGTAAAGTGTCTAAAGAATTCTTTTTCTATATTTGTTTCAAGAATAGATCTTGATATTGTTATTTTAAGTTGATCTTTATAAGATAATATCGCACAGTTTACTGTGTTATAACTTCCTGCACAAACAACTGCGGAAACATCTTTTATATATGGTTCCATTGATTCAGGAAACACAATTTTACCGATATTGGTTAAACTCATGGTGTTTAATTTCATTCCCAACATGTTATAGCCTATTTTTAAAGCAACTTTCTTGATATAGTAAGGCATGAATTTTAAGAAAAAGTTCTTTTCAAAAGCTACATTTTCAGACATTTTTCTAATCAGTTCTTCTTTTGTCATTCCCTTTTCAAATTGTTCTTTGACTAATACAAATAATTCTTCTAAAGTAATATCATCATCAGTCATCACTAGTTCCGTTTTGACAAAATTTGAAAAATTTCTTAATGTTTCTGATGGAAAATGTTTTCTTAGATTCACAGGAACAAATATTTTTACTGGAGCTTGATTAGTTTTTAAATGGCCACGGTATCTTATTTGAGTATTGTAAATTACATACATCATTAGCGCAGAAAAATATTGTGTCATTGTAAGACCCACACTTCTCGATAATTCTAATACTGCTTTTGTACTTAGAATTCCAGATACCATTCCAGTGTTGTTATTAGGAATCATTGTTCCTTTGATTCTATAAGCCTTTTTTTCTGGAACATGTTTTCGGTTTTTTTTATTATAGTATTTTTCATTAGCGTCTTCATATTCTTCTTCTAAAGGTCTTCCTTCTTTGGTTTTAATGATATTATCAGGAGTTACTGGGTATCCTTTAAGTTTTAAGTATTCATAAATTAAAGACTGTAAAAACATGATAACTCCGCCACCATCACCTAGAGAATGGAACATTTCTATCGCAATTAAGTTATTTCTATATAGTATCCTGAACAAAAAATTATTATTATCCTTTGTGTCCATTCTAGCATTTACTTCATGACCCATTTCTTGAATTTTAAAATCTTTTGTATTTCGATCAAGAAAATTCCAAAAAACCCCATGTTTTAACCTTACTCTAAACATTGGATATCTTTCTAATATGCCGATAGCTGCTAATTGTAATATTTCAGGTTCGACAACCTCTGTAAGCGCAATTTGAACTCTAAAAGTATTTGTATCTCTTTCTGTGGATACCTCGGGGAAAATTTTGGCTGAATTGTCTAAACGAAACCAGCTTTTGTACTTTGTTGTATCTATCAATTTGTTTCACCCTAATTTCTTATTTATATAGTCTTTGATTATTTTCCATGATGTTTTTGATGAAGCCATCAGATTAAATCCAAAGGGGAATACATGAAACATTCCTTGGAAGTCGTGTACTTGTATTTCATTGGTAATTCCAGCTTTTTTTGCAATATCTAAGGTATCAGATTCGATTATTTCGCTTCCACCAACAAACATTAACATATCACAAAATTCTTCAAAATCTCCATAAACTGGGGAAATATATGGGTTTTTGTGATCTTGTCCTTGAGTGTAAGCTTCCACGTTTAAAGGAACACTCCCCACTCCAAACATAGGGTCTTTTTCTTTATTCTTCTCATGAGATTCTCCATCCATCCCTAAATTCGTCCAAGCAGACATCGTAATAATCGCTTTAGGCAAAGGAATTAAATTATCTCTTAAGAATAATGTAGAAGCTATCGCTAAGCCACCGCCAGCTGAATCTCCAGCGATGATTATGTTTTCTGGTTTATAGCCTAAATCAAGTAAATGCTTGTATAATGAAACTGTTTCATTCAAAGCTTTTGGAAATGGATATTTTGGAGCTAAACTATATCTTAATGAAAAAACTTTTAAGTTATTCATACAGCGTAAATACTTTCTAGCTGATTTTCTATAAGTGTCATTGAATCCACTGACATAAGCTCCGCCATGTAATTGGATTAATGCATATTTAATTTCTTCTTTGTTTCTTGAAATACTTTCAACAATTAATCCCTCAAAATCAATAATTTCATGAGCGATATTCCTTGGATAGTGATAATTTTTCGACAAAGCAGATTTATAGAGAAATCTGATGTTAACATCTCTGCGGTATTTAATTGCATCAATTTTCTGAGCTTCTTTCATCAGATTAAAACCAATTTTATCGCTCGGTTTTTGAGAATAACTTTTGTATATTAACATATAATCACCTTACATTATTATAACATTTTTTTAGTTTATTGCCTTATTTTTAATATTTTTTCCGTTTTGAGATAACAGATTAGTAGAATTAGTATATAATATTTATAGTTAAAAGGAAAAGGTGAATTTTATGAATATTATTGAAAGATTTTTAAATTATGTACAATATGATACTCAATCAGTTGTAGATATGGAAGAATACCCTTCAAGTCCGAAACAACTAATTCTTTTAAATTATTTAAAAGATGAGTTGAATGACTTGAATATAGAAGCCAATATAAATGAATACGGTTATGTTATTGGGAGAATTCCAAGTAACATAGAAAAAGCAGTTCCTGTTCTTGCTTTAATTGCTCATGTGGATACATCTCCTGATGCATCTGGTAAAGATATCAAAACAAAAATCATTAAAAACTATGATGGAAAAGACATCGTTTTAAACGAAGAACATAACATCATTATGAAGCCATCCGTGTTTCCTAATCTTAAAGAAAACATTGGTGATGATATTATCGTTACTGATGGAACGACTTTATTAGGTGCAGATGACAAATTAGGTGTGGCTGAAATTATGGCTATCGCTGAATTCTTACAAGTTACTCCTAATTTCTTGCATGGTGAAATTGTTATTTTATTTACTCCTGATGAAGAAGTAGGAAATGGAACTAAATTTATCAATGTAAGAGAACTCAAAGCTGATTTTGCTTATACCTTAGATGGTTCTAAAGTAGGAGAGATTGCTTATGAAAACTTTAACGCAGCCAGC
This sequence comes from Mycoplasmatota bacterium, assembly GCA_016342455.1. GTDB lineage: Bacteria > Bacillota_I > Bacilli_A > Izemoplasmatales > Hujiaoplasmataceae > 4572-104. The sequence goes on from JAEIOE010000031.1 coordinate 28,242, forward strand.
GCTAAAGTAACTATAAATGGGAAGTCAGTTCATCCAGGTTCAGCGAAAAACAAAATGTTACACTCGCTTAAGGTTTCCTATGAGTTTGGAAAACAATTACCACAAGAAATGTGTCCTGAAGAAACAGAAGGATACGAAGGATTCAACCATTTGATTACTTGTAAGGGTAATGTGGAAAAAAGTGAACTACATTATATCATCAGAAATCATGATCGTGAGTTATTTGAAAAACAAAAAGAAGATTTTCTTAGCGCTTGTGAATCAATCAATAAAAAATATGGTGATCAAACTTGTATCTTAGAAATAGAAGATTCATACTTTAATATGAACGAGATTCTTGTAAATCATCAATATATCATTGATATTGCAAAAGCAGCTATCAAAGAATCTGGTTTAGAACCAATTATTGAACCAATTAGAGGTGGAACAGATGGTGCTAGATTAACTTATCTTGGACTCCCTTGCCCTAATTTAGGTACAGGTGGTTATAATTTCCATGGTCCATATGAATACTGTTCAATTCAAGAAGCAGAAAAAGCTTTTGAGATTGTAAAAAGAATCATTACAAAAACAACCGAATTGTAAAACATAAGGAATCACAAAAGTGATTCCTTTTCTTTTTAAATACAAATATAAACCATTTCTTTTAATATTAAATCTGAATATGATATAATTTTTACAAAAGGAGGGTGCTTATGCCAAAACGAAAAATAGTTATGCTAGTTATATTCTTTGGCACAATTTTACAGTTTATATTTGCTAATTTTGTGTTTAAAGATTTTCCAGCAATCATTTCATTTGTACTGCTTGTTCCATTCTATTTAATTGTATACCTATATTATCAAAGATATAGGTATATTAAGTGGATTGCATTTATTTCAATTTTTACACTTTTGGCTAACCTCTTTATGTTGGATTACCTAAGTGACTTCCAAATGTACTCCTCTAAAATCAGATTGATTGGAATGGTTTCCTTCTTCGGTTGTCTTATCAATAACTTTCTTGCTTTTATTCTCTTATTACAACCTCAACCGAAATCAAGAACAATAAAGCTTTTAGTCTTATTTATTGTTTTAATCAATTATTTTTTCTTCTCTTACTATATCTTCTCATTCACCGGAATACTAGTAGCTTTCTTTGGTCCATCTGATCAAGCAGTTAATTTAACAGTCGCTGTAGTTCAAGTCTTAGTTTACATCTTTCAATTTGCTATAATGATCGTTCAGATGATTCTCGTGAAATTATTAGGCTCTGAAGAAGAATATTATTTAAAAGCACAAAAATAACAAAAGAAAGAACCTGTAAAGAATTAAGAATCTGAGAAGATTTTTAAGAACTACAGGTTCTTTCTTTATAATCAAACAAAAAAGGCACACATTGTGCCTTTTTGCGTATACAGAAATACACTTCTGTAAAG
>JAEIOE010000032.1 GCA_016342455.1 Mycoplasmatota bacterium
TCCAAAAAACCATTTCCGGTTGATATTTATAAACCGTATCCTACATTAAATCAGTACTTTGCTTGAACACAGCTATTGAAATAAAAAATGGGGCCTAAAAAATAGGTCCCATTTATATTTTAAATATTATTTGTGTTCTGGTAAAATATCTGCCGTAACTATTAAAGTAGTAAAGTCCCAGAAATAGTCATCCCAACCCAAGATGTCTGTGTAAAAATCTTCATCGTTGTATTGAGTAGCTGAAGCTGTTACCAATCTAGTTTCAATGTCATCTGGAATAAATCCAGGGATACCTTCATAAGAAACAGTTTGAGCATCGTAAACAAAATTATTTGTTAAGAATGTATCGCCACCATATGATGCAAAATGGTCTGAATATCCACCAATGCAATCTATGTTTCCTGTTGCAAAACTATTGGTAATATATGCCCAGTTTTTTCCTACTAAGCCACCAATATATCCTCTATCAGAGTAAACATCTCCGCTTGCATATGAGTTTCTAATTTCTGTATTCTTAGCATATTCATTACTAACTGTACCAACAAGTCCTCCAGCTGAACCATCTCCATAATTGGTAGTATAGATATCTACAGAAGCATATGAATTTAAAATATAATTTCTAGTAGCGTAATAAGAAGTGCTATTGACGTACATTCCTATTAATCCACCAACGATATTTGTATTGTTTACTGTATTTACAATTGAAATAGTCCCATTAGAACTTGAAGTTTCAACATTTTCCACTCCAGCAAAACCAAACAAACCACCAACATAAGTATTTCCAGATGTTCCTTTATCAATACTTAATCCATCAATGTAAATATCGGTTTTAGCTGATGCGTCTCTCACAAATCCAGAAGTAACTCCAGCAAGACCACCAATATAACCTTCAGTCATTCCAGAAATGGTAATTGTGTTTGTACCTAATGTTTCACAATCAATGATTGTCCCAATTGAATATCCTGCTAGAATCCCTACATATAATCTATGAGTTTCATTTGTTACTACAGTGATGTCTGCGTTGAATATTGTTAGATTATATATGAATCCAACACTTCTTCCAAATAGTCCTAAGTATACATCGTCACCTTGACTTGCTTCTAAAGAAGTATATGACAAATTAGAAATTGTATGTCCGTTTCCATCAAATACACCTTGGAATGGAGAAGTAGCTGTTCCAATTGGTTGCATAGGGAAACCAGTTAAATCTATGTCTTGTGCTAAATAGTAGTATTTATTTTCAGCAGAAGGATCAATAGAATTTAATTCAGCTGCAGTAGAAATAATAATTACATCTTCTGAATAGTATCCATAAATTGCAATTGATTCAACATTTATGTTTGCTGCGTCTGCAATAACATTTACATCATTTCTTACAAATACAAGATTTGATATTGCAAAATTATTATAGTTTCTATCTATTTCGACTCTTAGGATGATTTGTTTTGAAGTAGAGCCTTCTTCAAATGAGGCCGCTAAGTAAACTTGTCCTTTAACAGTAATACTATAGATATCTAAATTATATTCGTTATCTAAATGAATTGTAATGTTTGCATAGTCTGTCACACTACTACTTACACTTCTAGTATAATCAGCAGTAGTTATTTCTAGAACTGTAACGATAGCATCATCAGGGTCGATATCTCCTGGTTGTTGTAATCTGAATGTTATTGTTTCATCATAATCCAGAACATAACTAGAGTCATCTACCATGGTTACTGCATAATTTGTCATATGGTAATAATAGTCTGTATAACTTGTTTCAGCTCCCATGTTTAAATAAATTGTATGTGTGTTACTTGGGAATAAGAAATCTTCATTAAATATTTTAGTTCCATTAATGGTAACGTATTCCACAAACATATCGTCGTCATTATCCAATTCAAGAATCAAAATAATGTGATCGCTATGGAAATACATAGATTTTTCAAATGAGTAAGAACTTACTTCAATATCTGGTTGCATTAAGAAATCTTCTTCATGGATTGTTGCTCCCCAAACAAAAGTTTCTGCATCTTGTTGGTAATCAGTTGTAACTGCCAAAGTATATGAGGTGTTTGCATATACAGGATAGCCTTCAATTGTAATCGTGTTATGTCCAACTGTGATTGCTTTAGAAGTTTGAGAAGTACCGTTATACATTCTTAACCAAATATTTCCATTAATGACTTCGTCTGGATCATTTAAATCAAAGTCAAAAGTTACAGAGTTTGTGGTACCTACTACTTTTGTGATTACTAAATTATCAACCGTAGGGGCAGTATAAGTTAGTAACTCAACTGTTGAAAATGTTTCTTCATGAAGTAGCGTATAAGCAATTAGTTCATCAGAACCAGCTACTTTATAATCTGCATATAACTTTAGAACGTACTCTGTACCAGAATCTAAACCAGTTATATCAACATAAGTATTAGAATTTGTTACAAAGAATAAACTATGGTAAGAACCAGCAACCCATACTTCTATTCTAAGTGATACATCTGTTAATCCAGTTTCTAAAACACCTACAGCACATTCTAAATCATAAACTCCTGGTGTACATAGTAATAAGACAAATTCTGGTGCTGGAAGAACATCGGTTGAAAAAGTGCTTAACACTTCCGTTACCGTTTCATCATCTCCACCATCATAAGCAGTTGCTGTATAGACAACTTTTAATACATATTCAGTATCTGATAATAATCCATTTACATAAAATGTAGAAGTAGTTGCTGAAAGTGTTAATTGATCAACAATAGCTTCTCCTAAATACAAGTAAGCTGTTTTTGTTAGAATATTGCTGGAAGCATAATCAATCGTGATATCGCTAGTGTAAGAATTATGTGTCGTTTCTTCATTTGATAAACTAAACTGCATTGTAATTAATTCAGCAGTAGTAATTGTTAATTCATATCCTTCAAGAATTACAGTAGTTCCATTGTCAACATAAGAACCTTCCACAACAAATGTATATTCCATATTAGATTGTAGTTGATTAAAGTTTAAATAGTTATCCCCACTAATCAAATCGTAGCTATTGACTAAAGTATCACCAAGATATAAACTTCCTGTTCCATTTGTAAGAACTCCATCAGGGTCTGCATAAGAAACAAGTACAGAAATGCTATCAGTTGTAAAGTTTTGAGTAACAAGGTCCCACTCTAAATCGATTGGAGTAGGTGGTGCTACAACCCTTACCGTTCTAGTTCCACTATATGTGATACCATTATAAATAATTGAATATGTTACGGTATAGTCTCCTAATACAGTTACATCTAAATCAGTATCTACAGTAACATCTATATCAAAGTCTCCAATGATGTCAACTCCTGGATCGGTGAAGACAGTATATTGTTCAATAGTAATTAAATCATCTCCAACAATAGAAATAGATGGGAATAAATCCTCCCATGTTTGTAAATCAGTTGTTGTTTCTGTTGTCAAAGTTGATGAAGTTGTTTCTCCTGTCAACGTTGATGTTGATGATTCTGTTGTCAAAGCTGATGATGCTGTTTCTGTTGTAGTTGTTGTTTTATCGCAGCCAACCAGTAAAAAAAGTGACAAAAATAGCACTCCAATTTTCATTTTATAATTCATGTAATCCCTCTTCTCTGTTGTTTTTTAAATTTTCATATATATATATTATACATTTTTTCTTCACTTAAAGAAATTGATTTTCGAAAAAATTATTATAAATAATAATAACTTATTTTAAATAATAATTTTATGGATTTTAAAAGGACAAATTAAAATAGATATTTAATTTTTTAAACTACTTTTTGATTATCAATTAAAAATGATATAATTGATTTATGTTTTGGTTAAATGCCAAAATTTAAAGAGGTGTATTTATGAAAGTATTTAATTTAGAAAGAGACTTACCAACAGTTTCTGAAGCTGGAAAAAAGTTAGCTCAAATTATTAGAGAAAACAAATCTAATGAGAAAGTAATAAAGTTAATTCATGGTTATGGTTCTTCTGGAGTAGGCGGAAAAATTAAAATTTCTGTTCAGAAATCATTAAGAAAAAGAGTCAATTCTGGTGAAATTAAAGCATATATACCTGGTGAAGCTTTTTCATCACTCTTTGGTTTTGATGAACAAATAAATAAATACAAAGATTTAATTAGAAATGATTCTGATTACAAAAAAGGAAATGATGGTATTACATATATTGTATTCTAGATAAAAATATAATGTGGAATTAGTATTTAAATTATTAATTTAGTTAAACGAGGATATTGTAGTATTGCTAATCTACAGAGAAATCCTCGTTATTATTTGGGCTTAATGGACTTTTATCAAAAATATTATATTTCGTTAAGAACAAAATAATATGAATAATCGCAATATTAAGAATTGGGTTTAAGCTTTTCTTTACAACTTTTAGAAGCTAGTCCCATTACAATAAATACTAAAAATTGCATGATTTTGGAGATGAATTATATGAATCTAAAACTGTATTCAGAAGAGTTTAAAGTAGTTAGATTAAAAAAGGCATTATCAAAAAAAATAGAGGGACTCTTTTTCTATTCGCAAACAGAAGATGAGTTCTCTTTAGTATGTAACTCAAGTATCGAGCTTGAACATATTGATCGTGTTGAATATAATTACAGATTGTTAAAAATCGAAGGTATATTGGACTTTAGTTTGGTAGGTATCATTTCAAAAATAAGTGGCTTACTTGCAAAACAAAAAATAAGTATCTTTGTAGTTAGTACTTATAACACTGATTACTTTATGGTTAAAAACAATAAATTACAAGAAACAGTTGAATTATTGGAATCGAACGGTTATATAATTGAAAAGCAATAGTTTTAAATAATTTTATTGTTATATAGAAATAGGGAGTAAAATGATGATTAGATTAGAATTGCCAACAAAAAAAGAGAAGAACAAGCAAAATTATATATTAAAGAACATTTTGAATACAAATCAAACATTAATGGCTCAGGCGGACTAAGCTCTTATGATGATTATGATCTTTGGTTAGATCATAAACTAAGAGAACATTTTGGAGAAGTTATCCGTATAGACCACGTATCAGCCAGCACTTACTTTGCGATTAATGAAGAAGATAAAATAGTAGGTATGACCAACATAAGACATTATTTAAATGAACTACTCATTGTAAATGGCTGGGGGCACATTGGTTATGGTGTGAGACCCACTGAAAGAAGAAAAGGATATGCTACCGAGATACTACGACTTGCATTAATAGAGTGTAAGAAATTAGGGATAAGTGAAGCAATGGTTGGATGTTTAAAAGAAAACATTGCATCCGCTAAAGTAATCACTAAAAACGGTGGTATATTATCAAGAGAGTTTATAGATGAGGATGGCTTAACAGAATCAATTTTTCTTATTAAAGTTTAAATATATTTGTTCCAAAAGTTCTTCTAACACTATAAAATAACCATTAGTGCACGAAATGTAACGTTTCGTGCACTTTTTTTAATAGTCTAGGTAATTTATTGTATATTATAATTGAGAAGGCTAAGAGGTGAAATTAATGAAAAAATATGGTGTTTTTCAAAATGCAAGATATGTATACTCACAAGCGGAGAAATTCAATAAAAGATATAAATACAAACTATTGACAACCTTTATTCTTGGTTTAGTGATTCCTGTAATGGCTACTTTCATTCCAGCATCAATAGTTTATTTGATAATTAATGGATATGCTGTAAAAGAATTTGTTTTAATAGTAGGACTGATTGTCATAGTCTATGCGATTATAAGTTATATTAACACTTATATTGCCTTTTCAGTAGGTTTAGAAAACACCTTTATAAGAACAAAGTCTTTTTATGAGATAATCTGTGAAAAGGGAAGAAGTACAGGTTATGAAAATATGGAGTTTGAAAATGGCCGAAATAAATTAATGAAGGGCATGGGAGCAATTCAAAACAATTGGGTTGGTGTAGAGTTACTTTTAAAAGTTTTCCCCTTATTAATCACTAGTTTTGTGGGTTTACTTTTGTATAGTACCTACGTGTTAACCATTAATTTTGCAATTGTATTAGTTTTAATTGGTATGACGCTTATGAATTTATTGTTAAATGCATACGCTAGAAACTATGAGAAACGTGCAGAAGATAAACAAAACACATATAGAACAAAGCTTAGATACTTTCAAGAAGAAGCAAACAAACTTGTAAATGCAAAAGATATTAGAATATATAAACTTGAGAATTGGTTTTACAAAGGAATTAAATTTTTTACTAAAAAATTCTCTCAAACAGTAATGAAACAAAAGTCTCGTTATTCATTAGCTAATTTTTCAGATTCTCTATTTTCAATAGCGAGAGACCTAATTGCTTATACTATCTTAGTTACAATGGTGACAGATGGTGCTATCAATGCTGTACAATTTACATTTATGATTGGGATAGTTCTTGGATTTTCAGTTTGGTTAAACCAGCTTTCTGAAAACATAGGAAGACTAAAAGAAGCGAATATTAGCATTAATAACTATCGCGACTATATTTTATTAGATGATCTTACAAATATAGAAATTGGAGAGGATGTTTCCTCTTTACTTGAAAAACAATTGACGATAGAGTTTAGAAATGTATCCTTTACCTATCCAAAAGCTACGAAAGCAACTATCAGTAATTTTAATTTAAAAATTAACGCAGGAGAAAAGATTGCTTTAGTTGGGATTAATGGAGCGGGTAAAACAACCTTAGTAAAACTATTATCAGGATTATACCGCCCTACTCAGGGTGAAGTATTAATCAATGGAATCCCTAGCAATAAATTTAACACAGTAGATTACTATAAATTGTTTGGGGTTATCTTTCAAGATCTTAACACATTCCCATTTACGATTGCTCAAAATATATCAGGTAAATCGGATGTAGATACAGATTTTAAATTGGTAGATAAAGTGTTAGAACAGTCCGGCTTAGCAGAGAAAGTATCAATATTACCAAATAAAGAACATACTTATTTAACACAAATGATCGATGAATCTGGAATTATGTTATCTGGAGGACAAATCCAAAAATTAGTATTAGCGAGAGCTTTATATAAAAACGCTCCTATCTTGGTTTTAGATGAACCAACCTCAGCACTTGATCCACTAGCAGAACAAGAGCTATATTTACAATATGATTCACTTACTAAGAATAAAACATCAATATTTATTTCACACAGATTATCATCAACTCAGTTTTGTAACAGAATAATCTATCTAGAAGATGGTGCTATTCAGGAGATGGGAAATCACAAAGAGTTGATGGAAAATTCTGGTAAATATGCGAAGATGTTTGAAATTCAAAGTCAGTATTATAAAGAAAATAAAAAGGAGGAAAATAATTGTGACTTCTAAAAAAAATGTATTTAAAGAAATAAATGAAGTAATAAAACTATCTAACAAATCTGACAGATTATATTTTCCCCTTGTTATTTTCAAATCTTTAGTTACTGCTTCACTGCCATTTATAGCAATAATTTATAGTGCATTAATCCTTGACAGTATTATTGATGGATTATCTAAAGCAGCTATCATGGCTCATGTATATCAAATGATTACATTTAGTTCAATACTCTTAATTTTAAGAACGTCTTTAACCTTCTTTTGTGACCAGAAGAATAATTTAATCAACCTTCGTTTAGATAGTGAGATTTCTAAAAAAACCTTAAACCTAGATTTTGAACAATTAGAGTCACAAGAAATTAAAGATAAGATTTCTAGAGCTGCTCAAGGTGTGAATTCTAACGGGGGAATCGGTACTTTTATTAGACAAATTGGATTATCAATTGAAAATATTATTTCATTTATCTACTCATTTATCTTAATTTTAGCGTTGTTTAAAAAAGTAGATGTATTTAACCCTGATACTATTACCAAAATTTTCAACAATCCCTTAATCGGTGTAGGAATCATGGTGCTAATATTTGCCAGTTTATTACTGAATTTTAGAATTCTTAGTAAAGTGAATAAATTACAATATGGAATATTTAAAGATAATGTCGTTGTCAATAGATTATTTGGGTATTTTACAGAAGCATCAATAGATTATAAATTAAGTAAAGAAGTTAGAATATACCAAATAAATAAATTGATATCTGATAATCATAATAAGTATGCAAAAATATTTTTAAAGAAGTTTCAGTCATTTTCAACTGTTGCAGGTGGAATGTTTTCAAAGGTAGGATTATTAAATCATATTATCTTATTTGCAGCATACGCAATTATCGGAATAAAAGCGATACTTGGTTTAATCTCAGTAGGTAGTGTTTTATTGCTTGTGTCTGCAATTACTAGTTTTAATACAGCAATAACTCAATTTATCATAAATATGTCTAGTGTTACGATCCAAATTAAATATTTGTCGCTTTATGAGGAATATCTTAAATTAGACACCGCGATGTATAAAGGTACATTACCAATAGAAAAACGTAATGATAGCCAATATGACTTTGAATTTAAAAATGTGTCATTTCATTATCCGAATAGTGAAGAAATCATTCTTAAAAATGTGTCAATGAAAATAGAAGTAGGTAAAAAGTTAGCGATTGTTGGACCAAATGGAGCTGGTAAAACTACTTTTATCAAATTATTATGTAGGTTATATGATCCAACAGAAGGAGAAATCTTACTAAATGGAATTGATATTAAAAAATATGATTACAAAGAATATATTAATTTAGTATCAGTAGTTTTTCAAGACTTTAGATTATTCTCCTCTACGATTAAAGATAATGTAACAAGTGGTCAAAGTGATGACGATAACAAAGTACTTGAATATTTATATCAAGCAGGATTGACAGCACGTATAGAAAAACTAGAAAACGGTATTGATACTTATTTATACTCAAACTTTAGCGAACAAGGTATAGAAGTTTCAGGTGGAGAAGCTCAAAAAATTGCAATAGCAAGAGCTTTGTATAAAGATACTCCTTTAGTAATTCTTGATGAACCAACTTCAGCATTAGATCCTATATCTGAATATGAAATATATACAAAATTTGATACTTTGGTTGAAAATAAAACTGCTATCTATATTTCTCATAGAATGTCATCTTGTAGATTTTGTAATAGTATTATTGTATTTGATAATGGTGAAATTATTCAATCTGGAAATCATGATGAGTTACTTGCTAATACGGATGGTCTCTATTTCAATATGTGGTCAGCACAAGCAAAATATTATAATACTTAAGAATTAAATATGATCGAGAATAATTGAAAGACAATTTAACAATAATATAACAAAAAAGAAAACATTCAAGACAATGGATGTTTTCTTTCTTAAATATGTATCAAATAAATATTAATTATTATATTTAAATTAAGATTGGTTTAAGTTTGAAGGTATATTATGTAGGAGAAAAAGAAAACATGCGGAGGTGTCAATATGAAAAAATTACTAATTACTATATTATTTATTGCATTTGCGCTTACTTTGACTTCTTGTAATACTAGTGGAAATGAAGATTATACAACTACTCTAAGTACAGAAGCAACCTATTCTATTGAAGTAATAGATTTAGGAGATGTAACTTATGAAAATTACGAAGAAGAAGAACGCATCGTTTTAGATGTATCTAGTGAAGCCTATAATATAACAGAAGCTGGTAGTTATATTTTACGAGGGACTATTACTGAAACTGTAACAATAAATGTTGGAGAGGATGAAGATGTTCGATTAATTCTTGATAATGTAACTATTGTAACAGAATTAAATTCAGCAATTCTAGTATTATCAGCTGATGATGTTGAAATATCAGTTCCTGATGGTACTGTTAACTATTTAGAAGATTCAGTTAATTATTCAGAAACTTATCAAGATTATAATAGTGCGCTATATAGTGAAGCCGATTTGTTGATTAACGGAACCGGGACATTAAATGTACAAGCAAATTACAATAACGGTATTTCAACAAAAGATGATTTAATTATTGTTGATGTAACACTAAATGTTATTTCAGTGGATGATGGAATTATCGGCAGAGATTCTCTTAGTATTCAAAATGCTACCATCGAATTAGAAACTGAGGGGGATGGACTTAAAACAACATTTGAACTTGACGATGATTCTGAAGAAGTAATAACTGATAAAGGCTATGTTAACATTATTTCAGGAACGATTACTATTTATAGTGATAGTGATGGAATAGATGCTACGAACAATATAGTTATTGATGGAGGAACATTAAATATCACTTCAAATTCAAAAGGTATAAAATCAGATATAGGGCTTTATATTAATGATGGTATTATTACTATAGATAGTTCTGATGATGCTATTCACGTTGATATTAATTTAGAAGTAGCAGGTGGTTTGTTGACTATTTCAACAAACGATGATGGACTTCACAGCGAAGCATATTTAACTATTAGTGGTGGAACAATCAATATATTAGACAGTTTCGAAGGAATAGAAGGAAAGTATATCTATATCACTGGTGGAACAATGGATATTTTTGCTGAAGATGATGGAATTAATGGGTCAGACCCAAAAATTGATATCGCTGACGCGTTAAGACCAAATGAAACTCCTGATGAAGATTTATCTACTGCTATTATCAATATTAGCGGTGGAGTTATACTAATTGAATCAGAGGATGATTCAATAGATAGTAATGGAATAATCAATATTAGTGGCGGGATTATAGTAATTAATGGACCAACTAGTGGTATGCAAAGCATGATTGATTATGATTTAAAATGGACGCTTACAGGTGGTACTATCATAGCTGTTTCTGGATATGGAAATGAAACGAAAATACCATCAAGTAGTTCCACTCAAATTAGTTTACTATACAACACTGGAACAACTCAGTCTGCTGGTACTACAGTTTCATTGCTAGATGAAGATGACAATGTGATTATAGCTTTCACGCCTACTAAAAGATACCAAGCAATATTCATAACTACACCAGATTTAGATGATTCTACGACATATACTTTTTGTTTAGGTGGAGATGTTTCTGGTGAATTGGTAAATAGGTATTACACGGACGCAGAAGTCACAGGCTCTAGAACCGTAGATACTTTTAAATTAAATAGTATCACTAATAAACTTAGTTAGTTGTAATTTGTTAAGCATATATGAAAGAGTTGTTTCTATTTAGGAACAGCTCTTTTTTTTAAGAAAATATAGTATAATAATAAGATGATTGCTAATGATATATAGCTGTGTTAAAATATCATAGTTATATATCATATGATTTAAAACAAGGGGAGGTATCATGAAACGAAAAATAAAAGAGTGGGTATTAATTAATATAGGAGTATTAATGGTTTCTGGAGGATTATATTTCTTCTTAATGCCTAGTAATTTAGCTGTAGGTGGAGCTAATGGTTTAGCTATTGTTATTAATAATTTTGTACCTACATTAGCTGTAGGAATCATTATGATTGCAATTAACTTAATTTTGTTTATCATAGCTTTTTTATTGGTAGGAAAAGCATTTGGAGCTAAAACTATCTATTCTAGTTTAGCTGTTTCTATCATTATATTTATATTAGAAAAAGCGGTACCCATTACCAATCCCATTTCAGGAGATCTCCTATTAGAATTAATCTTTGGTATTTTATTAGCTGGTGCAGGAATGGGAATTGTATTTAATCAAAATGCATCCACTGGAGGCACTGATATCATCGCTAAAATACTAAATAAGTTCTTTTATATTGATTTAGGTAAAGGTGTATTTTTAGCGGATATATTAATTACAGTACTTGCAGGATTTGCCTTCGGGATTGAAAAATCATTATATGCAATGTTAGGGGTAATATTTAACAGCTATGTGATTGATCATATTATTGAAGGATTTAATGTTAAAAAAGAAGTAACTATTATTAGTGAAGACTTTGAAATAATCAAAAACTTCATTATTAGCGACCTAGATCGTGGTTTTACCGTTTTCTATGGTAAAGGTGGATATAGTAATGAAGATAGAAGCATAATTACCGTTGTACTTGGTAAAAGACAATTTATTAGATTAAGAACATTTATTAACCAGTTAGAGTCAACTGCATTCTTAACAGTTAATAGTACACATGAAGTTTATGGAGATGGATTTAGAAATCTTTAGATAGAAATTTTATTAATATTTATATAATATATAAGAATATATAGGAGAAGAGAATAATGTTACGTTTTATATTACTTGTTATAATTGGGGGATTAATAGGTTGGGCAACAAATAAGATTGCTATAAAAATGCTATTTAGGCCAATTAACCCACATAAAATATTAGGGGTTACTTTTCAAGGAGTATTTCCTAGAAGAAAAGATCAAATAGCAATTTCACTTTCAAAAATTATTGAAGAAGATTTACTCTCAAAAGATGTAATTATGGATCAGTTATTTGGAAGTGAAAAATTAGATGCGTTCAAAGATAAGTTAAAAATTGTTTTAGTTGATAAACTTGTTGATGCCATACCACCTATGGCAGCTATGTTACTTGGTGGAAACATTAGAACATATGTAACAAAATATATTGATAAACATAGTGATGAATTGTTTGAACAAATGCTTAACGAATTTCGTTCTGTTGGATTAGAAAATTTGAATATTTACGAATTAGTAAAACAACGACTTGATGCGTTGGATTTTTATGAGTTTGAAAAAATTATATTTGGATTGATGAATAAAGAACTACGTTTTGTTGAGGTAATTGGTTTAGTGATAGGTGGATGTATTGGTGTGATTCAATATTTTTTAACTCTCTTAATTTAAGTAGTAATGAATTAAATAGTTAACATACAGCTACGCTATACTTATGTGTGTTTTAATTGCTTTTAAAAAGATAAAATAAGCATTAAAAATATTAAGAAATACAATAATCCATTAGATAAAGATATAAAAAAACCGACTACTTCTAGTCGGTTTTGCTTTATTATTCTACTTTAAAACATCAATATCCAAAGGCTTTACCTTCTTTATTAAATAAATAAACGGTGTATCTAATACAGCTACAATCAATTTAATCACATAAGTAGAAATTAATATTCCTAGTAAAACATCTTTTGGAACCGCTCCTAAAAAAGCAATAGGGACGAAGATTAATGTGTCGATTAATTGTGAAATCATAGTAGAACCATTATTTCTAATCCATAAGAATTTATCTTGTGGTAATTTTGATTTAATCCATTGAAAGATATTTACATCCAATAGTTGAGATACGATAAACGCAGTTAAACTACCCAACACCACTCTTGGCATAAACCCAAAGATTGTCTGTAATGCAGTATCTCCAAAATCAGATGTGTCTGGTGTAAACCACAGCGCCATCTGCATAATAACTAATGTAGATAACATTACTACAAAGCCTAAGTATACTGCCTTTTTAGCGTCTTTCTTGCTAAAGACTTCATTTAATACATCGGTACCTAAAAAGATGGTACCGTACATAATGTTCCCAAGACTAGCTTCTAGTCCAAACAAGGGAATAATCTTTATTACTTGGATATTCGCTAAGATTGTTGATAAAACAATCCAGTAGAAAATACCTGCTTTTCCAAAAACTTTATACATGATTAAAAATAGTACAAAGTTAACGAGTGCAAACAGCACCCAAATCAATTCATTTGGCATTTATTTTTCCTCCTAGTTTTGTTAACGCAGGATGGTTACGAACTGCGATGCTTATATATTATATAAAAACTAGAAAGAAAAAACAAGAAAAGTTTGCCTATATGCGAAAAAAATAGTAAAATATATATGGAAAATTTCATGGAGGTAATGATGGAAAGAAAAGTACTAGTTGAAGTGTCTGCGAGACACGTTCACTTATCAAAAGAACATTTAGAAGTATTATTTGGAAAAGGTTATGAGTTAACTGTAAAGAAACCTTTATCTCAACCAGGACAATTCGCAGCGAACGAAAGAGTAACTGTTGTTGGTCCTAAAAGACAATTAGAAAGAGTTTCTATCTTAGGACCAGTTAGAAAATCTACTCAAATTGAAATCAGTTTAACAGATGCTAGAAGTATTGGTTTAAACGCACCAATTAGAGAATCTGGGAAAACTACCGGTTCAGCAAGCTGTACATTAGTTGGGCCTAATGGAACTGTAGTGTTAGAAGAAGGTGTCATTATTGCTAAAAGACATATTCATTTAACACCTGCTGACGCTGAAAAATTTGGCTTAAAAGATCAAGCAATCGTTTCAGTCAAAATTGATACAGAAGACAGAAGTACCATATTAGGTGATGTTGTAATTAGAGTAAGAGGCGATTTTGCATCTGCTATGCACATCGATACTGATGAAGGTAATGCTGCTGCTTTATCTGGTGTTGTTTATGGAGAAATTTTATAATTAATGGCAATTAGATATGAACTAATCCATGAAGATAAGCATTCCGGAGCACGTCTAGGAATACTTCATACTCCTCATGGATCATTTGAAACACCAATCTTTATGCCTGTTGGTACGCAAGCTACAGTAAAAACCTTATCATCTCAAGAAGTCATGGAAGCAAGTGACGGTCTCATTCTTGGGAATACATATCATCTATGGTGTCAACCAGGAGATGAAATTGTAAAAGCACACGGAGGAATCCGTGGCTTTATGAATTGGGACGGTGCCTTATTAACAGATTCTGGTGGCTATCAAGTATTCTCGTTAGCTGATATGAGAAACATTACCGAAGAAGGAGTAACCTTTAAACACCATACAAATGGTTCTAAACTATACTTAACTCCGGAAAAAGCAATAGAGATACAAAACAACCTAGGTGCTGACATTATTATGAGTTTTGATGAATGTCCACCATTCCACGCTGATTATGATTATATGAAGGCTTCCGTTGAGCGTACGATTCGTTGGGCGAAGAGAGGGAAAGATGTTCATCAATTTCCTGAATCACAAGCCTTATTTGGAATTGTTCAAGGGGGACCTTTTAAAGATTTAAGAAAAATGTGTATTGAAGAATTAAAGAAAATAGATTTTCCTGGTTATTCAATCGGAGGATTATCTGTTGGGGAAAGTAAAGAAGATATGTATGAAATGCTTCAATTCCTAAAAGATGAAATGCCAAAGGATAAACCAAGGTATTTAATGGGGGTTGGTTCTCCTGATGACCTAATCATGGGCGTTTTAAATGGGATAGACATGTTTGACTGTGTCTTGCCATCAAGAATTGCGAGACATGGCTCAGCGATGACTTCTCAAGGGAAAATAGTAATAAAGAATAAAATATATGAAACAGATATGGAATCCCTTGATCCTGAATGTGATTGCTTTGTATGTAAGAATCACACAAGAAGCTACCTGAGACATCTTTTCAAAGGCAAAGAAATACTAGGACAAAGACTAGTAACGTATCACAATTTATATTTTCTAAAAAATTTAATGAAACAAGTAAGAAATGCAATTAGAAACGACTGTTTACTTGAATTCAAAGAAGAATTCTTTTTAAAGTATTATGGCCAAAAATGATAGTTTTTAACTAAAGTATATATATTTCTTAATGAATATATGATAAGATAGTTATAAGACTGTTGAATGGGGGAAAATTATGTTCAACTTGAATGATAAATTTAATCAAAAACCTACAATAAAAGTTATCGGAATTGGTGGTGGCGGGGGATCCGCTGTCAATCGTATGATTGAGAATGAAGTTCGCGGAGTCGAATTCGTTGCGATGAATACTGATGCACAAGTATTAAGGTTATCAAAAGCGGATATTAGATTACAACTCGGTAAGACACTTACTAGAGGATTGGGAGCTGGTGCTAATCCTGACGTTGGTCGTCAAGCTGCTTTAGAATCAGAAGATGAAATCAAAGATTTATTAGCAGAAACAGATATGGTTTTCATTACTGCAGGTATGGGTGGTGGAACTGGGACAGGAGCTTCTCCTGTAGTTGCGAGAATCGCCAGAGAAATGGGTTGCCTAACAATTGGTGTTGTTACTAAGCCTTTTGGTTTTGAAGGACGTAGAAGAGCCTCCGTGGCCTTGTCGGGACTGGAAGAATTAAAACCATATGTAGATACATTAATTGTGATACCAAATGACAAATTATTCTATATCGTAGACAAAAACACACCTTACTTAGATGCTTTTAGAGAAGCGGATAATGTATTAAGACAAGGTGTACAAGGAATAACTGAAATTATCGCTGTTCCTGGGGTAGTAAATGTCGACTTTGCAGATATTAAAACTGTAATGAAAGACAAAGGTACTGCTTTAATGGGAATTGGATTAGCTGAGGGAGAAAATCGTGCTCAAGAAGCAGCGAGAGCTGCTATTCGATCACCTTTATTAGAAACTTCTATTAACGGAGCTACAGATGCTATCGTTAATATTACATCAGGCTTTGATGCTTCATTATATGAAATTAATGAAATCATCGAAGAAATCCAAAAATCATCGACTACAGATATTAACATAATCTATGGTTCAGCTATCAACTCAGATTTAGGTAATGAAATTATTGTTACAGTAATTGCTACAGGTTTTAGTGAAGATCCTATCTTTAAAAAGACGGAAATAGAATTACCGAAAAAAGAAGAAGTAAAAGAACCTGAGCCAGAACCTGAAATCAAAAAACCATCGAAGAGAAAATCTCGTAAGAAACAGAAAAAAGCTGTTGTTAAAGAGAAAGAAGCTGAATTAAAAGAAGATTCAGATATTAACATTCCTTCATGGTTAAAAGAAAGATTTAAGAAATAAGGCTGACTTTCAGCCTTTTTTTTCGAAAAATATTGAAAGGAGATAACTTATGTCAGATATCGATCAATTAGAAGAATATATAGAAAAAATTATAGACATTTTAATATCAGAAAAAGATATCGCAACTAAAAGAGAATTAATTGACGAATATCATGACTATGAAATAGCGAAAGCTATGGAAGAGATGTCTCAAGAAACTAGGGAAATCTTATATAAAGTATTACCAGAGAAACTTTTAGCTGATGTTTTTGAAGAATTAGAACCTGAGAGTGCTTTCGAAATATTAGAAAATACCAATCTAAAAGTAATCGCTAAGATTTTTAAAGAAATGCAGGTTGATGACTTAGTTGATATTGTTAATTTCTCAGACGATGAAGAAGATAGAATTACTTACCTTTCTTTAATAGAAGTAGACAAAAGATTAGTAGTAACTAAACTTATCGAATTTGAAGATGATGTAGTTGGTTCGATCATGAATAATAGTTATATAGAAGTATATAAAGATGACACAGTAAAACAAGCGATTAAAAAAGTAGTGCTAGCCGCACCTGATACAGAGTATATAAATAATATTTATGTCACTGAAAACGACATCCTAATTGGTGCCTTATCTTTAAAGGAACTTCTAAATGCAGGGAATTCCCCTACTACCTTAGTAGAAGACTTAATGTCTGAAAACCTTATTTATGTTCGAGTTTCATCGAAGAACGAGGATGCTTTAGTTTTAATGCAAAACTATGACTTCCAGTTGTTACCAGTTGTTGATAAGTATAAGAAACTTATAGGAATCATATCCTTCGATGATATGATTGATACCCTAAAGGAAGAATCCGAACAAGATTATTCTAGTTTAGCAGGTATCTCTGATGTTGCAGTAGATGAAAATGAGACTGTTTTGGAAACAATTAAAAAACGTTTACCTTGGCTTATCTTCTTATTATTTATTAGCTTAATCACAAGTGGAATTATTTCCAGTTATGAAAACGCCTTACTTATTTTACCAACGCTATCAATATTTATGCCTCTAGTATTAAATATGGCCGGAAACTCAGGAACACAAAGTTTAGGGATTGTTATTAGACTCTTTGCGAAGAATGAGTTAAGTGATAAAAAATCAATTTTTAAACATCTGTTAAACGAATTTTTAACTGGTGTGGTGAACGGATTATTAATAGCGATTGCTGTCTTTATTATGGTTATGTTCTTTAATTTGGTTCGTGGAACAAATCCTAAAGAAGGATTACGATTTGCAATTGTTATCGCATTATCGATTAATGTTTCATTAATTGTATCTACTGTAGCTGGTACGATTATCCCATTAATTATTAATTCATTTAAACTAGATCCCGCAGTAGCTTCAGGGCCATTTATCACAACGATAAATGATATTCTTTCTCTACTTATTTATTTTGGACTAGCAACTATTTTAATTATATCTAATTTCTAAAAAGGAGGAAATCATGGATAACACAAGAGATATCTATTCAGAGATTCGTGAATTAATTATTCAAAAACCAGAAAACTTAATAAACGAACTCGAAGAGTATCATATCTATGATATTACTCAAGCCGTTATTGAACTGAATCCTGAGGAAATAAGGGATTTCTTCAACTTGATTGACTCTGATTTCCAAGCTTCTATTTTTGAATATTTAGAAGAAGATGAAGCAGAAGAAATCATTAAATATTTGCCAGAGAAAAGACTCATTCAAATTATTTCAGACATGGAAATTGATGAAGCAGTTGACCTTTTGAAATACCTAAATAAAGAAGGATTAAGACTATTAAATAAAATACCAGTAAAGACACGTAAAGAGCTGATTAAATTCATGGCCTACAAGGAAGATGAAATCGGTGCTTTTATGTCTGATAGCTATATAACAATTAATTCTGATATTTCTGTAAAAGAAGCGATGCGTAAAGTTACAGTAGAAGCACATGATGTGGATTATATTTCTATTCTTTATGTATTAGAAAATAAAAAGTTAATTGGTTATTTAAGATTAAAGGATTTATTGGTTGCGAGAGCCTCCGAAGAAATAGTAGATATTATGGAAACTAGATTTCCAACGGTACATCCAACAGATGATAAAGAAGCAGTATCTCAATTGATGATTGAAACATCTGAATCAAGTATTCCTATTATCAATGAAGAAAATATCTTACAAGGAATTATTACCCATGATGACTTAATGGATATCATTGCTTTAACTGAAGAAGAAGACTATACTATGTTTGCGGCTATTTCAGACGCAGAGATTGACATAGAGTCATCTAATCTCAAAAATTCAATAAGAAGTAGATTGCCATGGTTAACGATTCTACTAGGCTTATCTATGGTGACCTCTATTGTCCTAGCATTCTTCCAAGGTAGATTAAGTTCAAGTCATGGCGCTATATTGTTAGCTGCGAAGCTTGCGGTATTCTTACCTTTAATCCAAGGGATGGCCGGAAATACAGGGACTCAAAGCCTAGCGGTTATGATTCGATATTTAACGAAGAATGAAGACGTAGACAGAGAACGCATTAGAAAGCATTTGTTTAGAGAACTAAAAACAGGTATGTTACAAGGCTTAATTATCGCTTCTCTTGTATTTATCATGATCAATGTGATAACTTACATCGGAGAAAATCAAATATCTAGTGTAAATCTTATCTATGCGCTTGTTACAGCTTCTTCAATACTAATTGCTTTATTTGTTTCAACAATTCTTGGGGCCTTAATACCAGTATTTATGACAAAAGCAAAAATTGACCCAGCGGTTGCATCTGGACCGTTTATCACTACAGTATCTGATATAATAACAATGACTATCTATTATTCAGTTAGTCTTGCAATACTATTACCACTATTTCAATAAGGAGAAAAGATAATATGGAATTTAAAGGAAAAGAAAAGGCAAAACTAAAAGCGTTAGCTATCAATCATAAAGTAATGTTTCAAATTGGCCATAATGGCTTAACTAAAAATGTGATTGACAATATTTTTGACAATTTAAGAAAATATGAAGTTGGAAGAATCACAGTTTTAAAAACATCACCAGAAACTATTGATGAAATATCACAAAAACTAAGTGATTTAGGAATTACTGTTGTTGGTAAAATCGGTAAAGTGTTATCATTGTATAGAGAAAGTCCAGAATTGAAGGATAGGATTACATTCTAATGAAGATCCTACTTACTAATGATGACGGTTTTGATGCTTTAGGAATCAGAATTCTTTTTAAGAAACTTCAAAAATATGGAGAAGTTATTCTAGTAGCTCCTGAAAAACACATGTCAGGAATGTCTATGTCCAGAGCTTTTTGGGATAAAATCGAAGTGAAAGAACATGAAAAAAACGTTTTTTCAGTTAATGGCACACCAGCTGACTCAGTAGTTCTCGCTTTGTATGGTTTAAACATAAGACCGGATTTAGTTGTGTCTGGTATCAATGATGGATATAACCTATCAGCTGATACTGCATATTCAGGAACTATTGGCGCTGCTATGGAAGCGGTAAAAGCAGGAATACCTGCGATTGCTTTTTCATCTGATTATCATGATTTTACTAATGCTGAAAAAGATTTTGATTATGTAATGAACTATATATTAAATCGCGATTTAACTTCAAAACACTATTTACTAAACGTCAATTTTACGAAAAATAAAGATAAAAAAACCAAAGGAATTATGATTACTGATTTAGGAAAAAGACCTACTTTTACCTATTACGAGCAAGAAGGAAATCACTATACAGCAAAAAGAAGACATATGGACTATAGTCCTGAAGAAGGAACTGATCTATTTGCTATTCGAAATAGTTATATTTCAATTACTCCTTTAAAATTTGGTAATTCAACAGAATATGGATTAAAAGAATTAAGAAACAAGGTGAGTAGAAGTGAATAAAAAAAGATTAGCATTTCTAATCTTTTATTTATTGAACTTAATCGCTGTTTTCTTAGTAATAATTTATTCAGAAAATAGATTTTTAAACATAATTTTAGCGATATATTTAGTCACTTTCACTTCCATATATATTTATAGCAATCGCAAAAAAGAGTGAGGTATTACAAATGGTAAACGAAAAGAACGTGAAAAAGTTACTTCAACAAGTCAATCCCTCTAAGGTAGTCGCTGCTACAAAATATGTAGAAGCGAAAGATATAAGAGAACTTTACCATTTAGGTATTCGTGATGTTGGAGAAAATCGAGTGGCTGCTTTTCTTGAAAAGTTTGAGGAGTTAAAGGATTTAGACTTAACTTGGCACTTTATTGGGCATTTACAATCAAAAAAAGTAAAGTCAGTGATTAATAAGGTAGATTATCTACACTCTCTAGATAGACTTAGCTTAGCAGAGGAGATTCAAAAGAATAGAACAAAAGCTTTAGACTGTTTTATCGAAGTGAACATCTCAGATGAGGCTTCCAAATATGGACTTCCTGTGAGTGAAGTAAGTAGTTTTTGTGAAAAACTGAAAAACTATGATAAAATACATATAGTGGGTTTAATGGGAATGGCTTTATTAACAGAAGACTCAAAAGAAATTATACGCGAATTTACGAAATTAACAGAGTTAAAAGAAGAACTAAATAAACAATCTAACTTAGAGATTAAGTACTTATCTATGGGCATGTCTAATGATTATTTGATAGCCTTAGAATGTGGAGCAACACATCTCAGATTAGGTTCAATACTGTTTAGAAATGAGGATTTATAATGGGGTTATTTTCAAGCAAAAAGGAATTAGAAGCTACAGATGTAGATTTCGAACAATTAAAATTTTTTAGAGTTACTGATTCTAAAATGATATATGATTATGCTGATATGCTTATGAGACGTTATCCAATCGTTTTAAACTTTACAGATTGTTTAATCTCAGAAGCGAATGAAGTTTTATTATTTTTAACGGGTGTGTTATATGCTTGTGATGGAGAAATAGTAAAAATTCAAGATAAGATCTATTTAATGGCACAAAAATCTGATTTAATTGGACCAACACTAACTAATTTCGTAAACGACTATAGAAAGCAATAGGTGAAGGCAATTGGAAATACTTGTACAGGTACTATATCAAATAGTCCAGGTATATTTTTACACGATGTTTGTATTTATATTACTTAGTTGGACTCCTTTGGTAAACTCAGAATTTTACAGATTATTAGGGAGAATTTGCAATCCCTATCTCAATATTTTTAGAGGTAAGTTAGTGATATCAAACATGGATTTTGGCGGACTGGTAGGAATCATTTTACTACAAGTAGTGATGACCTTATTAAGGAATTTACTATAATAAGTAAAAACGTACGGTTTTACTTGCAAAATTGCTCTAAATCTAGTATAATTTACTCGAATAAAAACAATGACAAGGATAATACTAATCATCAATATTTTTAGAGAGCCTGTGGCTGGTGAAAACAGGTAATAAAGATAATTAGTTATCACCTTTGAGTGAGTTATCGATATGTAGATAGCTACGTATGCCTGCGTTAAAGGTTTAAGTGCTTATTTAAATGAATAAGAACAAAGGTGGTACCGCGGTTTAATCGTCCTTTTATAGAGACGATTTTTTTATTTTTTTAAGGAGGAATGAACAATGGAAAAAAAGAATTTTAAAGATACTCTAAATATGCCTAAGACTGATTTTCCTATGAGAGGGAATTTAGGAAATAGCGAACCATTAAGACAAGTTACTTGGGAAGAAATGGATCTTTACAATCGAGTGTTAAGCAAAAACGAAGGAAAACCAACATATATCTTACATGATGGACCCCCATATGCAAATGGGTCAATTCATGCAGGACACGCATTGAATAAAATCTTGAAAGATTTTGTAATAAGATACAAAAACATGTCAGGATTTCTTGCTCCATATGTACCAGGATGGGATACACATGGTCTTCCAATTGAGAACGAATTAACAAAGAAGAAGAAAGTGAACCGTAAGGCTATGCCTACGGCTGATTTTAGAGATTTATGTGAAAAGTTCGCATTAGAACAAGTTTCAATTCAAAGAGAACAATTTAAAAGACTAGGAATATTAGGTGAATGGGATAATCCATATATTACTTTAAATAAAGATTTTGAAGCATCACAAATAAGAGTGTTTGGTCAAATGGTTGAACGTGGGTTAATCTACAAGGGATTAAAACCAGTATATTGGTCACCATCAAGTGAAACAGCATTAGCGGAAGCAGAAATTGAGTATCATGATATTTCTTCTCCATCTATTTATGTTGCAATGCCAGCTACTGAAACATTAGGAAAATTACCAAAAAGTACGATGTTTTTAATTTGGACAACGACACCTTGGACAATTCCAGCTAACTTAGCTATTACAGTTGGTTCCAATATTGAATATATATTAGTAGAAGTGTCAGGAAAGAAATACCTTATTGGTAAAGAAAGACTAGTTGCATTAACTGAATTATTTTCTTGGGAAAATGTGAAAGTTCTTAAAAACATCTTCGGATGGGAACTTGAAAATATGCAATATAAACATCCATTGTACGAAAGAACATCTCCAATCATTTTAGGTGATCATGTTACTACTGAAGACGGTACTGGTTTAGTACATACTGCTCCTGGACATGGGGAGGATGACTTTATCGTTGGGAAAAAATATAATTTAGAAGTATTCTGTCCAGTTGACGAAAGAGGTATTATGATGCCTGAAGCTGGAGAGAGATTTGCTGGAATGTACGTTGATGATTGTAACGAAGAAGTAATCAAAGCTTTAGATGAACTAGGGGTATTACTAGCAAGAAGCGATTTTATGCATTCATACCCTCATGACTGGCGTACAAATAAACCAATTATCTATAGAGCTACTTCACAATGGTTTGCTTCTATTGATGATATTAAAGAAGATATTTTACAAGCAATACAATCAATCAAATGGTATCCTTCATGGGGAGAAGTTCGATTAGGAAATATGATTAAAGACAGAGGATCTTGGTGTATTTCTCGTCAAAGAGTATGGGGAGTTCCAATCCCTGCATTCTATACAGAAAACGACACAGCTATCTTAGATCCAGTAATTATCGAACATGTAGCTGAAGTTTTTGCTAAAGAAGGTTCTAATGCTTGGTTTAGACTAGAAGCAAAGGATTTATTACCAGAAGGATACACACATCCAGATTCACCAAATGGTATCTTTAGAAAAGAAACGGATATCATGGATGTATGGTTTGACAGTGGTTCAAGTCATCATGGCGCTATGTTAGATAAAGGAATCAAATATCCAGCAGATTTATACTTAGAAGGATCTGACCAATATCGTGGTTGGTTTAACTCAAGTTTAATCACAGGTATCGCAACAACTGGTCTGGCTCCTTATAAAACCTTAGTATCTCATGGATTTATATTAGATGGTAATGGTAGAAAAATGTCTAAATCAGTGGGTAATACAGTTGATCCTAATAAAATTACCAAACAAATTGGTGCTGATATCTTAAGATTATGGGTAGCTTCAGTTGATTATCAAGCAGATGTTAGATTATCTGATAATTCAATTAAACAAGTATCTGAGTCTTACCGTAAGATTCGTAATACGATTAAATTCTTACTTGGAAATCTTTATGACTACAATGACTTAACAGACAAAGTAGAATTTGATAACTTAGGTGATGTAGATAAATTTATCATGTTTAAAACTAATACTTTGATTAAAGAAGTATTAGCTTCTTATGAAGATTTCAGATTTGATCAAGTGTATCGTAATGTAACAAACTTTGTAACTTTTGTATCATCATTCTACTTAGACGCTGCTAAGGATGTTTTATACATTGAAAAAGCAAACTCTTTAGAAAGAAGACAAATTCAAACAGTTATTTATAGAGTATTGGATACTTTAATTAAATTACTAACACCAATCATCCCACATACAACTTCAGAAAGTTATTCTTATGTTCCTAATAGAACAATCGATGAAGCTTATCTTTTAGATATGCCTTTAGTAGAAGAATACGATGAAGCAGTTGAAGAAGTATTTAAAGACTTTATGGGATTAAGAGAAGACGTTTTAAAAGCTTTAGAAAACGCTCGTGCTGAAAAAATTATCGGGAAGAGTTTAAATGCTCATGTTATTCTTTATCCAAAGAGTAAGGTAGCGGATCTGTTAGAAAAATTGAATGTAAATTTAGCACAAATATTTATCGTTTCTAAATTAGATATTCAAAAAGACGGATTTGGAAAATACAAAGGTAATGATGTTTCTATTGATGTATTGGAAGCACAAGGCCACATCTGCGCTCGTTGTTGGCAAGTCGTTCCAGAAGTAAATGAAGACGAAATTTGCCCAAGATGTAACGCAGTTTTAGAATAAATAAAGGGCCGATATTTTATATCGGCTCACATAATGTTCATTTGCAAAATTAAAGAAAAAATTGTATAATTGAAGCACAAAAATAGATAAAAATTACGGAGGTAATTATGGAAAAAAATAAATTGATAGACCACACTTATTTAAAAGCTGTTGGTACAAAAGTAGAAATCGATAAATTATTGGCTGAAGCGAAAGAATATAATTTCAAATCAGTATGTGTAAACCCTACAAATGTGAAATATTGTAGTGATGAATTAGCTGGTACAGAAGTATTAGTTTGTACTGTTGTTGGATTCCCTTTAGGAGCGAATACAGTAGAAACTAAAGTATTTGAAACACTGAATGCAGTTGCTAATGGAGCTGATGAAATAGATATGGTTATTAACGTTGGTGAATTCTTGCAAGGTAACTATGATTACGTTGAAGATGAAATCAATCAAGTTGTAGAGGCTTCTTTAAATAAAACAGTAAAAGTAATCGTTGAAATCTGTTATCTTACAGATGCACAAATCAAAAAAGTTTCTGAAATCGTTGGTAGAACAGGTGCACACTTTATTAAAACATCTACAGGTTTTGGAACCGGCGGAGCTACAAAAGAAGCAGTTAAAATTATGAAAGATAATGTAAACGGAAAAGAAGTTAAGGCTGCTGGTGGAGTAAGAAGCCAAGAAGACCTTGATAATATGGTAGCTGCTGGAGCTACAAGAATTGGTACATCTAACGGTGTTCAACTAATGAATAATGAAGAAGGAAAAGGATATTAATGGAAAAGTTGCAAGAACAAATCTTTAGTTTAACAGAAAAAATAGTTGGTAGATTTTCTTTTGTAAGAGTGGTAATCTACACTTTAATATCTGCGATTATTATCCTGTTGTTATTACTTGCTTTTTCTTTTCCGATAGATCTATTCACTGTATTATTCGCAATCGCTTTATCATTTGTGTATTCAGCGTTAAGAGACTTCTTTATGGCTAGATATTCACGTAAAATGATGTATACTTACTATGAGTATCTAAAAGAAAAAAAACCAGGTATTGAATTATACATTCCTTTATTTCAAAAAACTAAACAAGGAACACTACTTAAAAAAGCATCACTATATTTTGATAAAGGTGATTTATACTTAGAAGCTTTTAATCAAGTCAAATCAAAAAGACCTGAAGAAAGCATCTCTGTTAAGAGAGGCCGTGATTTCTCTTTAGACCATTTTAATTTAGATGGGAATCCAGAAATCGTAAATTATCAAGCAAAACTAATGGATGGTGAAATAAATTTCTCATTAGTCAATATAACTGAATTAGTTAATTTAGTTGAAAACAGAAAGGAAGATTTATAATGAATACCCCCCATATAAACGCACCACTAAATTCTATCCAAAAAACAGTATTAATGCCAGGCGATCCATTAAGAGCGAAATACATTGCAGAAACGTTCTTAACGGATGTTGTTGAAATCAACGAAGTAAGAAATATGTTTGGATATACTGGAACATATAACGGAAAGAAAATCACTGTCATGGGTTCAGGAATGGGAATGCCTTCAATTGGTATTTATTCTTATGAACTATATAAATTCTTCGGAGTAGAGCGTATCATTCGTATCGGAAGCTGTGGAGCTTACTCACCAGACTTAAAACTATATGATACTATTTTAGCTGATGAAGCTTACTCAGAATCAACTTATGCTTTGGTTCAATCAGGAGAAAAATCACATGTCTTAGAATCAACAAAAGAACTAGATGATAAAATAGAAATTATTGCAAAAGATTTAAATATTTCATTACACAGAGGAAGAATTCACTCATCTGATGTATTCTATCGTCAAACATTTGACTATAAAGAATTTTATAAAGAAACAAACTGCTTAGGTGTAGAAATGGAATCATTTGCATTATTCAATAATGCGAAAGTCTTAGGTAAACAGGCAGCTTGCTTGTTAACTGTGAGTGATTCATTTGTAACAAGCCAAGCAACTACTGCTGAAGAAAGACAATCAGCTTTTACGAATATGATGAAAATCGCATTGGAATTAGCTGAATAAAAGGGATTTATTCCCTTTTTTTAAAGAGGTAATTATGGAAAACCCAATTAAGAAGACGATTAATGGAATTGATGTGTATTATATCGTTTCCGATAAATACAAGACAATTACATGCTCGCTTATCTTTACACACGAACAAGGTCTCGAAAAAATCAATGAATACTATTTCTTAAGTAATATCTTAATAGATAACATGAAAAATTATCCAAGTAATGAAAAGAAATATAGATATCTCTCATCCCTTTATGGATTAGAGGCTTTTGGAAGTGCGAAGAATATTGGTAACCATATCTCTAATCAATTCGTTGTTACTTACCCAAATGAACGATACATCAAAGGAGAAGATTCCTTATC
The DNA here is from genome assembly GCA_016342455.1 of Mycoplasmatota bacterium. Lineage (GTDB taxonomy): Bacteria > Bacillota_I > Bacilli_A > Izemoplasmatales > Hujiaoplasmataceae > 4572-104. The sequence goes on from JAEIOE010000032.1 coordinate 27,320, forward strand.
AGAAAATGCCTTTAAATTCTTAGTGGAGATGGTAATGAATCCTAAAATGAGAAAAGGTAATTTTACTAAGAAAGTCCTTGATGAATCTTTAGAAGAGGCAAATCAGTTGTTTTCGATATTGAAATCAATCAAAGATATGCATGCTTACTATAATTACACTAAAATTTTCTATGAAGACAAAGCAGAATTAAAGTTCGACTTTCCTTCGATAGATTACTTAGATAAAGTAAGTTTAGAAACCTTGCTAGAGGCTTATTTAGATTTCTTTACAACATCAAAGATTTTTATCTTCGTTACTGGAAATATAGACGAAGCTAAAATGGATAGAATCATCGAAAGAAACTTACCCAAAAAATTTGTAAGTCACAACTTCGAATTAAAGAAAAAGACTTATCTTTACAATCCGAATTACGAAACAAAAATATTGAAAGAACATTATGATGTTTCTCAATCTCGTATTTTTATGGGTTATCTTAGCAATGTAGAGTACTTTAGTGACCGACACGCCGCGATGTCTATATTTAACGACATTTTTGGCGGGTTTGACCAATCTTTATTATTTACAAAGATTAGAGAAGAGGATAACTTAGCTTATTACGTAGACTCTAATTATATGCCCGATGAACAAACAGTAACCGTAGCCGTTAGTTGTGAAGTTATCCATGAGGATGAAGTGCTTGAAAAAGTAAAAGTAATTCTTGAAGAAATAAAAGCAGGCAACTTTTCCGATGAAATATTTAATCAAGCGAAAGATTCTTGCATAAATGCAGTACACTCAATTAATGATTCTCAAACAACCTATTTATTACAACATATAAAAAACTACCAATTATTTGACACAAAATATGATCTAGAAAAGCGCTTAGAAACTTATCAATCAGTAACGAAACAAGATGTGATTGAAGTAGCGAACTCTTTAGTGTTAGATACAGTATACTTCTATACAAAAGGAGATACTCATGCAAGTAAATAAAGCTTTAGTCGATGAATTCACATATATTGAAACCTTAGAATCAGGTTTAAAAGTAGTGATTCATCCTAAGATGAAATATCAAAGACTTATCGTTACCCTACAAGTTCACTTTGGTGGTGTGGACATGGAATACAATGTAGGAGACAAATACTATAAAATACCAGAAGGAGTAGCACATTTCTTAGAACACAGTCTCTTCCAAAATAACGGAAGAAACTTATCTGAAGAATTTGCTAAATATGGCGCTAAGATTAACGCCTTTACTTCTAAATCAGAAACTGCTTATAGCTTTGAATGTCGTAATGATTTCAATTATTTAATCGATTACTTTTTAAGTAGTTTTTTAAAACCAGAATTTTCAGTTGCTGCAATTGAAAAAGAAAAGAAAATTATTCAACATGAATTAATGATGTCAGAAGACAGTATTCATACAGAAATCTATCAAAAACTTAAAAATATGATCTATGCTGATAAAGCGATTTGTGCTGATGTTGGTGGTACGGTTAAGGAAGTAATGTCAATCAATAAAGATATTCTTACACAGGTATTTAACACCTTCTATCACCCTAAAAACATGTCTTTAGTGATTACTGGTAACTGTAATCCAGAAGTTGTATTAGCAGTAATCAAAAATCATGCTTACAATTTAAACAAATGGCCTGAATTTGAAACAATAAAAAGAGTTCAAGACAGAACGAATAAACGAATTCACAACTTCGTTAAGAAAACAAAAGAAGTAGAAGAAAACATCATCAATATCGGGATTAAAATTCCTTATGAAATCTTTGATAATTATAGCCGTGAATATATACATGTTGCGATAAGTTCTATTATAGGTAATACCTTTGGTTTAGGCTCTAGAAACTATGATTACTTAGAAAAAAGAAAAATGATGAATATCTCTTTTTCTGCAAAATCAACTATTGAAAGAGATTATGGATTTATCAATATCTATATGCAAAATAAGAATCCAAAGAAATACTTAAGTGAAATAGTAGCAATAATCCTAAGAATCAATGAAGAAGACTTAGATGAAGAACTATTCAATATCGATAAAAAAGCAATTCTTGGAAATTATATCAGACTCTTTGATTCTTTACCAAGGACACATGAGTTTATATCAAACTGTATTTTAGAAGATGTAGATATTTCTAAGTACCTACAAAATATCCTAGACTTAAAAATTGAGGATTTAAATCCAATGAGAGCAATATTTAAAAAAGAAAATATTTATGTAATTCAATATTTAAAGAAATAAATTAAGTAAAGAATCTGTTATAACCTGAGTTTTATAGTTATAAAAGAGTAAAAGAGACAATATCCGCTTTATAAGTGGAATATCATCTCTTTTTA
>JAEIOE010000033.1 GCA_016342455.1 Mycoplasmatota bacterium
GGTGTTACTTTATAGTCTATTTGTCTTATGTGAGTCTTAGCACTACAATTCAAACTGTAAAACTGAGGTTATAACATAAAAATATATTTTTTACATGCATGCAAAGCAATAAACTAGCCGTTTGTTTTTCTTGTAGCTCTCAATAATTCTCAGATTGAAAAGTGGATAGTAATATACTGTTATTGTTCCTGATTCATCTGTTCTTAAGACGAAACTGTTGTTGTTCAAGTATCTATCGATTACTTCGGCGTTTGGATGACCATAGTCATTATCAGCTCCCACTGAAATGATTGCTAAGGCAGCGTTTGCTTCTTCTACGAATTTTAATGTTGAAGAAGTGTTGGACCCATGATGAGGAACTTTAAGAACATCTACAGGAAATTGATAACTTTCTAAGAGTTGTTCTTCTATAACTGACTCAATATCTCCTGTAAATAAATACTTGTCTTTGTCTATCATTCCATACAAGACAATAGAATTATTGTTTTCATTGTCAGAATCTGTGTTAGCTGATAGTACTTGAAATCGAGAAGTACCACAACTGAAACTATCTCCAACCTGTAGAATAGTTGCTTCAAAATTGGCTTTTACATTAACGCTATTCAAATACAGCTTATCTACTTCAAAATTTTTCATTAAATCATTTAGTTCTCCATAGTGATCTGAATGATAATGTGTTATTAAGAGAATGTCAATATTCTTTATATTATAGGCTTCAAAATAAGAGACTAAAGTATCATATTTATCATAATCACCTGTATCAATTAACATATCACATTGATTATCATGGATATGTATTGCATCCCCCTGACTTACATCTAAGAATCTTACAAAAGTATTGCTTTTAAAGGGCATAAATATATTTAGTAAAAATATAGTTATTATCCCCAGTAAAGCGAGTGCTTTTCTTTTTTCCTTTGTGCTAACGATATATATAAATATTAGAAACCAGTAAAGTACAATATATATACTTTGAGAGAAGCTAAAGTCTATCAGTATATTAATTCTCTGAAAAAGGTTAATACTTGAATTATAAAGATTTATCACCATTTCATATAAGGGTTCAAGACTTGCTAAGAGGAGCACTACAAATGATAGTGGTAAGAATAAATAAGTAACAAATAAGATAAAAAAAACATTTGCGAAAATAAAGATTAAACCAAAATCATGATTAATACTCAAGGTTATTGGCAAGCTGATTACAGAAGCAAAAAAAGCTATTTTAGCTAATTTTTTTATTGACTGATCATTTGCAAATAAGGAACTTCCCATAATAACTGAAAAGGCAATTAAATAGGACAGTTGAAAGCCAACATTATATAAGTAATATGGGTTATATATCAAAAGAACAATAAATGAGAAGCTTAATAAGTCTGTTTTGGTTAAGAGAATATTAAAGTAGTCTTTCAAATATATTCCAATAATTAGTAGTGTAGCTCTTATAATTGAAATTTTGAAACCAGTTACTATATTATAAAGTATCAAAAAGATAATAATGATTGTTCTATTAGTTTCCTTAGATAAATAGAACTTTTTTAGAAAAAACATCAACAGGCCTATAATCAAAGCTAAATGCATCCCAGAAATTGCAAAAAGATGAGAGATGCCTAAATTGGATACGACTTCGCTATTCTCTTCATATATTTCATCTTTCTCGCCTAATACAAACAGCTTCAAGAATGAAGCTGTTTCTTCTTTATAATTTTGATCAATATAATTAGTTATTTGATATTTTATACTGTAAATACTTAAGTTTTGAGAATAGATAGTTTGATGATTAACAAAAACTACTTTATTAATGTTTTTACTTAATAAATAGGTTTCATAATCAAAAGTATTCATTACCTGATAGCTGTTTGATTGATAGACCTCTCCATATACTTCTATCACCATACCTGGTTTTAAAGAAGTATAGGCATCTTCATAGTAACAAAGAACCAAACCGTCTTTTTCAAGATAAAAAGAACTTTCAAAGACTTCCGTTACTTTTCCAACTAAAGGAAGCGTCACTGTTCTATTATCTATCATAGAGATTCTAATGGTTAATATGAGTATGAGAAAAAGCGCATAAATGAGAATGTTTTTTGATTTTTTAAATAAATAAGCTGATTCTACTACCAATAAAATAATCGCTATATATGATCTATAACTAAATATAAAAAGCCCAAGAATAATAGCAACGTGTATATACTTTGACGCATCATACTGTAATTGATTCTTTAATCTCTTCATAAATGCTCGTTTTAATTCCTGATACATACATAATTTCTTCTATAGATAAGAAACTTCCACATTCTGCTCTATAATCAATTATTCTTTGTCCAAGAATTTGTCCGATTCCTGTTAGGGTTATTAACTCTTCTAAGTCTGCAGTATTAATGTTAACTTTATCAGAATAGACTTCTTCATCAACAGATTCATCTTCATAAGAAGGGATATATAAAGTCGCTCCTAAACATAGGGTCAGATTCCAATTAATCTTTTCTAAATCACAGTTAACTGTTACTCCACCAGCTTCATAGATTAAGTCTTGCACGCTGTAGCTTTCGGGGATTAAATAAATACCAGGATTAATAACTTCTCCCGTTATTTCAACATAGATTTCTCTCTCTTCTATATAATTGTCTGTTGTTTCTTCACTTTCACTGCCAACTAATTCCGCTACTAAAATCGTTTCACCATCTGTTAGTATTTTAGCTTGGAAAACAGAATCTAAGTCAGCTGCGGCAGTAAAGCCACCAGCCGCTACTATAAGGTCGGTAACTCTAGCATTTGCATATAATACATAAACCCCAGGATTCATCACACAGCCTTTAATTTCTACTTTGATTTTAATGATATCATCTGGTATTTCATACACTTCTTCTATAGCAGGAATTGTGATATTCATTTCATCTACTAAAATCATTGCTTGATTCATGTTTGATAGGTTTGCGTTCAAGGTTGCTCCACCTGCAATGTTTATCAAATCACCTAATCTCATACCATCAACCACTTGATAAAGCCCAGGATAGTTAACCTCACCCTTTATATCCACCATTATGTAGTCATAACTCTCTACTTCTACGCTAGTAAGCGTTGTAATAAGCGTTTCGGAGTATTCATTTGCCACTACTTGATTGGTTTCACTAATTCCACTAAAGTTATAAATCAAGAAAGCGAAGAATCCAATCACTAGAATAAGAACTCCTTTATTATTTTTAAGATATTCCATCAAATCACCTCATAAAGAATATTACGTAACGAAGGTGATTTTTCTTTAAAAAAAGAATCGCAGGATTTCTGCAATTCTTTTGCTTATTATATTTTTAAATATTCATATTGTTTAAGTGTGTCTTTAAGATGTTCGCTGAATTATTCAGTTTAATCATTTCATCTTCGCTTAGTTTTAACTTGACTGGATGATCTATCCCATTTTTATTAATTACTGCAGGTAAGCCAATATAAACGTCCTTTTCAATATCATAAACCCCATTGTTTAATACTGATACTGGTAAAATTCTGTTTTCGTTGTTGAGAATTGCTCTTGTTATTCTAACTAGTGCTAAACCAATAGCATAATAGGTAGCGTTTTTCTTTTGAATAATTTCATAAGCGGCGTTTTTGACTCGATTATAAATTTTGTCTAAATCTTCAAAATTAATTTCTTCCATATCTTCTATTACATCTAATATTGGTTTCACACCAATATAGGCATTAGACCAGCAAACAAATTCTGAATCTCCGTGTTCTCCTAAGATGTAGGCATGAACATTCCCAACGTTTACATTAATCATAGATGATATTTCATATCTAAGTCTTGCAGTATCTAGAGAAGTACCTGATCCGATGACTTTTGAAGAGTCTAGCCCTGATTCTTTCCATACAACATAAGTTAAGATATCCACTGGATTTGTCGCTACTAAAAATAATCCATCAAATCCTGAATCCATCACTCCTCTTACAACTGATTTCATAATTTGAGCGTTACGATTTAAAAGATCTAATCTTGTTTCTCCGTCTTTTTGATTTACACCAGCAGTAATAACAACTAAACTAGCGCCTTTGCAGTCAGAATATTCCCCAGCGTATATTTTCATTTTTCTAGGAGAGAATGCAAGACCATGATTTAAGTCCATTGATTCCCCAACTGCTTTATCTTTATTTATGTCAATTAATACTAATTCTTCTACTGAGCCCTGGTTAACTAATGAATAAGCATAGCTCATTCCTACTAAACCAGTTCCAATGAGTACAACTTTACTTGATTCCATACTATCAACTCCTTCAACTACATTCTAACAAATGTTAGCCTAAACTTATTTGGATTTGCTCAAAAAAAGACCGTTATTTTAATGATAACGGTCTCACTCAGATTTTTGTAAAACGTAAATAGTTCTTTCAGGTAAAACGATACTGTCTATTTGTTTAAAACCTACTTTTTTAAAGATGCTTTCATATTCTTTAAAATCATGTGTTACTTCATAGATATTCGTTTCTTCCACTATACCATCAATATTCAATGTGATTGTATGAATGATACTGTGTTCTTTTTCGCCTCTTTTAGATACCCATCTCATTTTGAATTCTTTATCTTCTTCATCATAGCCATCTAAGGCATCAATATAATCAGCAGATAAGACATCAAACATAAATATCCCATTTGGCTTTAAGGTGTTATAGATGTTGGTAAAACCAAACTCAACATCTTCTAAATCAGTTAAGTGATTGATAACATCCATTGAAGCAATGATATTATCAAATAGAAAATCGATTGGGTCTAGTAAATCATACATCGCAATTTCTAATTCTATATTTTCTTCCTTTGCTCTGTAGCTTACTATTTGTAGCATCTCTTCTGATAAATCAGTAGCCACTACTTCATAACCAGCTTTAGCCATTTCTATCGAAAGTGTTCCTGTTCCGCATCCTATATCAAGTACTGTGGATACTGAAGTATATTGGTTAATTAATTTAATGTATTCTTCGTATACTTCTGGATCGATAAAAGAGTCATAAAACGTGGCTAGAATATCATAGTCCATTGTGCTCCTCTATAGAGATTTTCTCTCTTTCAAAAAATAGATTTTCTAACTGATAAAATGCTCGATCTTCTTTATGCATAACATGAATAATAATTGATTTTAAATCTATTAATACCCAACGGTTGTTTTCTCTACCTTCGATGTCCGAAGAGTTTAATTCAGGTACCGCTTGTCTTATATGGTTGATAGCTGCATTAGCTTGTCTTTCACTAGATGCGCTTGAAATAATTTGATAATCATAATGCGGTGAATAATTACGAAAATCGTAGATAATAATATCTTCGAGTTTCAAATCACTTAACGCGTTATATACTTTCTTTAATAATTCATCCATTAATTTCTCCCTTGTTTTGATAGTATTGAATCGCTTGTTCTGTTAAGTTTGAAAACTTTTTATTATTTTTTAGTATATAGTTTTTTGTTCTTAACATTATTTTTAATACACATAAATCTAAATCCTTTTTCGCTAAGTCCCTTAAATCCTCATCAACAAAATCTCTACCTTCTTCGATAAAGTCACTTACATAAATGATTTTTTCCAATAAAGACATTCTAGCTCTTCCTGAGCAATGGTACTTAATAGCGTTTAGTATATCAGAATCTGTTATATTAAATTTGGTTTTAGCTAGCTTAGAAGCTGCATAGGCATGCAAGCATGCATTTGGAACATCTTCATCTAAAACAATACCAGCTAATCTTAGATTTTCTTTATTTGTTTCGTGTTTTGTTGCATCGTGTAAATAGGAAGCTGCTATCACAGAGTTTATATCAGCATGATAAATCATAGCTAGTGATATAGCCATTTTCTTTACATTATAGATATGTATTAATCGATGATTTGATTCATCGAATTTTGTGTTCAAATAGTTTTCTATTTCTATAATCTTTGTTTCAGTTATCATATAATAGCTAACCTTGTATAAATCCCAACTACAAATGGTGCATAGGCACGAATACAGAATGGCGCTCTTAATGTTACAAAACCTAGACCAGAGAATACGATATCGTATTTTTGGTTGTCACGAATTTTAAATTCATGATATACCCATCTAGGTAATGCTTCTGCTTCTGAAAATGGTGGACTTAATAAACTATATAATTTTGTTTTGTATAGTTCATCAGCGTTCAAAGTTTTCGTTCTATGAATATTCAAGGTGTTTGCAAAATAAGTGATTAAAGAGATTTTATCTCCTGTTTCACCACTGAGAATATCTAATCTAGCTAAGCCTCCAAAATAAAGTGTTTGTCCTTCATATAATTGGAATACTAAAGGTTTAATTTCTTTTTTTGGAACCGTTAGTTTGTATGATGGTCTTGTTAGATAATGAATGTATTGATGTTTGTTAATAACACCAGGTGTATCATAAATAATAGAACCATCTAATAATGGGAATCCAATTAAACCAATAGTTGTTTGAGGTGATGTTGATACTGTTAAAATATCAGCTGGTTCACCTAAATAACGCTTTAAGATTTGGTTAACAATCTTTGATTTACCAACATTAGAACATCCAACAATGTAGACATTTCTCTTGCCCTTATATTTATAAATCATTTCCATCAATTCATCAAAATTATCGCCGTATTTAGCAGAAACTAAGATAGAGGCTAATACTGTAAAGCCTTGTTGGGCTAACATTATTTTTAACCAGTTAATGATTTTCTTTTGTTTCACATTCTTTGGTAGTAAATCCATTTTGTTACCAACAAGGATAACATCTTCTGATCCTGTTAGTGTTTTAATCGCTGGTACAAAAGATCCTGAAAAATCAAATATATCAACAATTTTTACAATTAAAGCATCTTCTTTTTTGATTTTTTCAATAACTTGTACAAAGTCTGTATTTGAAACTGTATAAGGATAAACCTCGTTATAATGACGGATTCGGTAACATCTCTGACAAATCATATTGCTAGGTTTAAATGAGGCCATTATGTTCTCACTAACAAAACCTGGCAATGTTTGATCTTTAGTTTGAATTAATGCTCCGCATCCTTTGCAATAAATTTCCTTCATGCTCTACCTCTTCTCATTGAGTTTAAGTCTATAATAGAATTCTGAATCGGTTCTCTTCAGTCTTTTTAACACACGTCTTTCAATAGCTTTACTAATTTTAGTAAACCATTTTTCACCACTTCTTTTAATAGTATCTACCACTATAACATAGAAGTTCATTCTTCTTCCCCCTAAAACATCAGTCATAAATTGGTCTCCAATTAAACATACTGTTTCTGGGTTTGGATTCTTTGCATATTTAAGCGCTCTTTTAAAACCTAATTTATATGGTTTCCTAGCACTATATACATAACTAGCATCTACTTTTTTAGCAAATGCTTTTACTCTATCTTTTTGATTATTCGAAATAATATATACTTCAAATCCCATTGTCTTCAATTTATTAAATAACTCATGAACTTTATCTGTTGGATTTGACTCATCATAAGGAATCAAAGTATTATCTAAATCTAACATAATAACTCTGATAGAATTGTTCCATAATTCATCAAAGTCAATATCATATACACATTTTTTATAATCATTAGGATAAAAATATTTCTTCTTAAAAAATAGTTCGATCATTTTTTCCTCCGATTTCTACCTCAATTATACCTAAAAAATGCACAATTGTCTATTTTTTTTGTCCGTAAATTGCTATATATTGCAAAATAACCATACAATACAATAATAATGTAACTTAATCAGTCGATTTTTTACAGATTAAAAAATACTGGAAATTAGTTCCAGTATTATTTACTATATTTTAGATTTGATCTTGGTTTAATTAAACACTGTTTTCCAAAGCCAACTAAATCCATTCTATTTGACTTTTGTAAGGCTTCTAACACAAGATGATAATTCTTTGGAGCGCGATATTGTATCAATGCTCTTTGCATTGCTTTTTCATGTTTTGTTTTTGCTACATATACTGCTTCCATAGTCTTTGGATCCAATCCTGTGTAGTACATCGTTGTCGCCACTGTAAATGGAGTTGGATAGAAATCTTGAACTTGTTCTGGATTGTAGTGCATATCTCTAATATATTCCGCCAAAATAACTGCGTCATTTAAAGTTGAACCAGGATGAGAACTCATTAAGTAAGGAACTAAGAATTGGTTTTTACCAAACTTTTCATTTAATTGATAATATTTTTTAACAAATTTATCATAAAGTTCTTTGTTTGGTTTTCCCATTAATTTTAGAACATTCGGACTAACGTGTTCTGGTGCTACTTTTAATTGTCCTGATACGTGATGTTTCACTAAGTCCTCAAAGAATTCTTGGTGTTTATCATACATTAAGTAATCATATCGAATACCAGAACGAATAAATACTTTCTTCACTCCGTCTAGCTCTCTTAAGGTTCTTAGAATATCTAGGTAATCGTGATGATCTACTTTTAACTGACTGCAAGGTTCTTGACCAATACAAGCTTTATCTTTACAAACACCATATTTGATTTGTTTATCACAAGCAACGTCATAAAAATTCGCTGTAGGGCCTCCTACGTCATGTATATAACCTTTAAAATCTACATCATTTATGATTTGTTTCGCTTCTTTTATGATAGATTCTTTTGATCTAGATTGAATGATTCTTCCTTGATGGTTTGTTAAGGCACAGAAGGCACAACCTCCGTAACAACCTCTATTTGCAGTGATGGAGAACTTCACTTCATCCATAGCTGCTATATGACCTTGTTTTTCAAGGAGTGGATGGGGTTTTCTTTCAAACGGCAAGTCATATGTCTCATCCATTTCAAAACGAGTAAGCGGCCTCGCAGCCGTGTTTTGAAGCAACAAAATATCTCCATAACTTTCCACTAATGGTTTTCCCGATATATGATCTGTATTTTGGTATTGTGTATTAAAAGAATTTGCATAGGCAAATCTGTCTCGACAAATTTCTTTATAATTAGGTAAGTATATTGCATTATCCGGAATAAATGTTTTATCTTTTACTTTAACAACTGTACCTGCAATATATGTTAAGTATTCGATCGGCAATTCTGCTCGTAAGGCTTCAGCTACTTCAATAACTGTAAGTTCAGCCATACCATAAATCAGTAAATCAGCGTCTGAATCTAAAAGAATACTTTGCTTTACTGAATCACTCCAATAATCGTAGTGAGCCATTCTTCTAAGTGATGCTTCAATACCGCCAAGTATAAGATTGTTGTCAGGGTCTACTTCTCTAACTATTTTAGAATATCTAATAACAGCTCTATCCGGTCTTTTTCCCATTTTACCATTCGGAGTATAGTAGTCTTTTCTTCTTCTGTTTAATGCGACCGAATAGTGGTTAACCATTGAGTCGATATTACCAGAACTTACTAACCATCCCAGTTTTGGTTTTCCAAACTCTAAAAAGCTTTCTGGATTATTAATATCTGGTTGACTTAGAATACAAACTGTAAAGCCATGTCTTTCAAGCATACGACCAATAATAGCCACACCAAAAGATGGATGATCACAATAAGCATCACCACTAACTAATACGAAGTCTGGGACCTCAATATTTAGAACTAACATTTCTTGTTTTGTAATTGGTATAAACGGCATTAAATCACATACTTTCTGGATAACTGATTTATTTCTCTAATTGTTTGTTTGTAATTAGGGATCAGTTCATCAATATAACTGTAAAAGCCTTTTTGATGATTTTGTACTTTTAAATGTATTAGTTCATGTATTAAGATAGTTTTGGTGTATTTACGATCAAATCTAGCTAAAATACTATTTAACTTGATGATTCTTCTCTTCGCAATACAACTGCCAAATCTTGATTTCATCAACTGACTTTTAAAAATTATATTTGAAACATCAAAATAACGCTCCAAGTTTTGTTTTTCTTCTGAGTGTATCAACGCTATTTCTTTTAATAATAACGTTTGGTATACTTTTTCAATATATAAGGTGTCAAAATAATCTTTTTTAAAAGAGATTGAGATGTTTTCTTCTCCAAGAACAAAATCATTTCTTTTCGCGTTTAATTGAAAATGAACTGTTCTTTCTTTTCCAAAAACATACATTGAGTCTTGATTATATAATTCAACTCTTTTTGAAGTCTTTTCCGTTAGTTTCAATATCTTGAATTGATTTTTTAGAATAAAAGCTTCAATATCATTATTTTTTACTAGTCTATTACAAGTGATTACAATGTTACCTTCTTTAACTCTAAGGTACATATTTTTATTTTTCTTGTAAAAAACTTGATAATAAAAGTCCTTATTACCAAGTCTGATTTTATTCATCCACAACCTCAATAAATTTGAAGGTGAATTTAGTTGTTTTTCGAGCTACTTCTTCTGAGATGTTGTGATACACTTTACCTTGGTTTTTAGAATCAATAATATCTGAAATGCCTCTTATTGAGATAAATGGAACTTTGAATTTATGGCAGGTTAAGGCAATAGCCATTCCTTCCATTTCAACACCAATGATTTCATCAACATGTCTTTTGATTTTTCTGATATCCTTAGCTGAGGTAACAAATTTATCTCCTGAAACTAAATTACCGACACGATAAGGATATTTTAATTTTTTAAACACCTTTTCAGCTTTTTCCAAGAATGTTTCATCCATATAAACCAGTAAAGGATCTTCACCCATTTGTCCATAAGGAACGTCATCTATTTCCGTTAAAGAAACGTCAAAATATGCGATACCTTTCGCAAGGATGATATCGCCTATTTCAGCTGGTTTTAGGCCACCAGCTACACCTGTGTTTATTACAATTCTAGCATGATACTGCGTAATAAGAATCGCAGTAGTTATCGCAGCATTTACTTTTCCAATTCCTGATTTAACTACAACAACTTCATGTTTTTTTATCTTCCCAACATAAAAGGTTTTATCCCCAAATATATCAGTTTTTTCTATGGTCATTTCTTCAAAGAACAAAAATAATTCTTTGTCTATTGCACCAATAATTCCAATCATTTAAATCACCTTCTATTTAACGTCGATAATTTCAACAGTCATTTCTTGGCCACTTTCAGCCTTGTAATCAACTTCTTTACCCTTCTTTTTACCGATCATAGCTTTTCCAAGTGGTGATTCATTTGAAATTTTCCCTTCAAAAGGATTAGCTTCTAAATTACCTACGATAATATATTCTTTTTCTTTAAGAATTACTTTACCATCTCTAATAATATTTACCGTAACAGTTTTACCGATGCTAATTGCTTTCGATCTTGTATTTTCTTTGATAATTTCTGAATGCTTTAGAATATTTTCGATTTCTTTAATACGACTCTCAATACGAGCTTGTTCATCTCTTGCCGCATCGTAATCTGCGTTTTCAGATAAGTCACCTTGTGATCTTGCTTCTTTTAAAGCTTCTAGGTTTTCTTTTCTTTTATCGCCCTTTAATTCTACTAGCTCTGCCTTTAGTTGAGCAAAACCTGCTTCCGTTAATTTATAGTTATTTTCCATTGTTCCATCTCCTTCATAAAATGCATTATATTATATCATAAATTATTTATTTATTATAGTCATAATTTTAGCGTAGATTAAATCCACTGCTACATCGTGAGAAATATCATTTGGGATAATGATATCCGCATATCTTTTGGTTGGTTTCACAAAGGCATAATGCATTGGTTTCACCGCATCTAGATATTGTTCTATAACAGAATCTAATGTTCTTCCTCTTTCCACGATATCTCTTTTAAGTCTTCTGATAAATCTTAAGTCTTCATCTGCTTCTACGAAAATTTTGATATCAGCCAAATCTCTAATTCTTTCATCTTCTAATATTAGAATCCCTTCTAAGAAAATAATCTTAGCCGGATGTATTGTTTCTGTTGCGTTCGCTCTCGTATAATTTACATAATCATAGGTAGGTTTTTCAATGCTTTTCCCGTTGATTAAATCATTAATATGATTAAAGAATAAATCATTATCAAACGATAATGGATGATCATAGTTTACGGCTAAACGTTCTTTCATCGTCATATGCGATTGTTCGTTGTAGTAATCATCTTGTCTAATAACGACGATTTTTTCATCTTTAATTAGTGCAAGAATTTCATTTACAACTGTAGTTTTACCTGAAGACGATCCCCCAGTTACTGCAATTATTACCGGTTTTGTCATTTTACCCTCCTAATTAAATCATACGGTTTCACTTCAAAATTCATATTAATATATAGTTTTTGTAATGGATGTCTCGCTACTGATATTTCTTTCATTTCTTCATCATACAAGACATCTACTTTTGTTATCGTAAAGGTTTTAGTTGGAGACACAACTTCAATAGCATCTCCCCTTTCAAAATAATTCCTTTGTTCTATTTCAGCTAACTTTTTTATTGGGTCGTAAGCTTTAACAATTCCAATAAATTCTTGAGTTGGCATTTCAGAGCGGTAGTTATAGAGCTGTTGCTGGATGGTTGTATCGCCTTCCATAAAGCCAAAGGATGTCAATCTATTTTCCGCTTTTTGAATTTCATTTTTATAGAAACTCAACTCTTTTAATTCCGAATTATAATAATCATCAATCAACATTCTGTAAGCCAATACTACAGTAGCAATGTAATGAATTGATTTCATTCTTCCTTCAATTTTTAAAGAGGCTACGCCAATATCTAGTAATTTTGGTAGGTATTCAACGATTTCTAAGTCTTTTGAAGACATTTGAAAATCATGGTTTTCAGAAATTAATTTGTCTTTGTCGTATAAGTCATAAAGCCAGCGACAACTATGAGCACAACCCCCACGATTGGCATCTCTACCAACCATATAGTTTGAAAGCGTACACCTTCCTGAATATGAAACACACATTCCACCATGAATAAAGATTTCTAAGTCAGCTAGAGAATTTTGTTTCATAATTTTAATTTCTTCTAGAGATAATTCTCTAGCAGGAACGACTCTCTTAATTCCTTCGTTAAAGAAGTAATTTGCCAAACTTGAGTTCGTTACTGAAAATTGTGTTGAGAGATGTATTTCTAAATTTGTCAGTAGCTTAGCTCTTTCAATTATTGCTAAACTTGAACAAATAATGGCATCTACTTGAATTCTCTCTAATTCTAATAAATATTCATCTAAGCCAGATATATCTTCATCGTGGACAACGATATTCGTTGTCACGTGAACTTTCTTATTTAAACTGTGTGCGAACACAACTAACTCTTCTAACATCTCTAAAGAGAAGTTTGAAGCTCTTGCTCTTAATGAAAAACTTAATCCACCAACATAAACTGCATCCGCTCCATATAATAAAGCGATTTTAGCTTTTTCTAAATTACCTGCTGGAGCTAATAACTCAACTCTCATCTAAATCACCCTTAACTTTTTCAGTTCTTTTATAATAGAATCCTGAATCAAAGTCTTTGTATTTCTTTAAAAAGTCTTCTAGGCTTATTTGGTTTTTATATAGTTGGATGGTTTGATAAAACTCTTCATCTGTTAGAAAGATTCTTTCAATAAAAAAGTCTTTTATCAATAAATCTAAGTCTTTTAATTCTTCATAAGAAATAATTTTTTTGGAACGAAATATATGTGTTCCAAAGCAATCCTCAAAGATAGGATAATTATCATTTTCTCTGATTTCTTCACGCAATGTTAAATCGTAGTTATTTTGTAAATCTAATCCAGATAATTCTTTATGTTTTAAATAGTTTGTGATTAATTTTCTTTTTGAATAAAACATATCTAAATAACCATGTCCAATAAGAGATAACTCAAGTTTTGTATTACCAAACTTTTTGATTTCATCTAAAGTGATTTCCCTTGATAAAGTGATACCTTTTATTTTTCTTTGAAAAAAGTATGTTTCAGAGAAAGTATCGGTATTCATCGTACCTGGTTGATAAATAATCAAATGTTCTAAATCCAATTCTTTTGCTAGAACAAATACAGTTAAATCAGCAATAACAATTCCAGAAATATTTAATGTTTTTAGATTATAAAGAAACTCTTTTAATCTTACTAAATCAGTTTCATGAATTATTTTATTGATGTTTAAAGATATTTGATTTGGATAAGTCTTTGTTAATTCTTTTATTTCTTCTAGATTAAATAACGAGATCTTTTTAGCACTAAATTCGGTGTCTAAACAAAAAACATCAATTCCTAATTGATTTAATTTTTTAGCCTCTTCAGTTGTTTTTAATCTTGCTACAAATCTCATAATTCCCCTATTTCTTAATTGATATTGATAAGCCATCCCCAATGTTATATATATAAGTATCATACTTGGGATTATTAATTATATAATCATTAAAGCCGTCAATTTTTCTTACTAGTTGTTTTACATTTCTAGATTCAATTAATTCTTTATGTCCTACTAAGCCATGAAATAAGAGATTATCACTTACCACAATCCCATTTGGTTTTAAGAATATTTCATACTTTTCAAAGAATTTGATGTATTGTGCCTTCGCCGCATCAATAAACAGAAGATCAAATTGATAATCTTCAGTCATTGGATATTCTAAAGCATCTGCATGAACAATAGTGATTCTATCTTCAAGTTTTGCTTTTTTGATATTTTCTATTGCACGTTTATAACTATCCAAATCTCTTTCAATAGTAAAAACCTTACAATTCGTGAATGTAGCCATCATTATTGCACTATAAGCAATTGCGCTGCCAATTTCAAGTACAGATTGTACCTTACTAGTTTGAATCAATTGAATTAACAAATTGATAGCGTCGCTTTGAATAATTGGTGTGTTTAGTTCTTTGGCTTGTTCAAGTATCGAATCTATTACATCATTTGATTTCTTTGGGTTTATTGAATCTAAATAATCATTCATTATGAATTAGTTTAGTTCCTCTTCATCTTCTTCTTCATTTTCTTCTTCGTCTTCTAAGAAATTCTCTAATACTTCTTCAACTAAATCCCATTCTTCATCAGTTTCAATTGGTAATAATTGCCCTTCTTCTTTATCATCAGGGTCGAAGCTAGCCGCAAAATATTCTCCGCTTTCATCTTCTTTTAATTGGTATACTACATATGATTTTTCAAATTCTTCAGACTCGAAAGTCATGATAATAATACATTCTAACTCTTTACCATTTTCGTCAGTTACAATTAATAAATCATCCATTTTTATTCCTACTTTCTGCTATCAAGATAGCTTTGCAATATTAGTGTGGCAGCGATTTTGTCTACCTTTGTTTTTCTTTTCTTACGGCTCATATCTGCTTTTATCATTAAGCTATTCGCCATCTTTGAAGTAAGTCTTTCGTCTATTAAAACTACTTCAATATCTATTTCCTTTTCAATCATGTCTTTGAAGTCCAGTGATCTCTTTGCTTGAAATCCTATCGTTCCGTCCATGTTTTTAGGTAATCCTAACACTAATTTTTCTGGTTTTAGTTCCTCACAGATTTTAATTAGTTCTTTTAGTGCGTTTGCATAATCATCACTGTTAAAATTAATAGTTTTATATGCTGAAGCAATGATTTGATTGATATCTGAACAAGAAATTCCTAGAGTTTTAGTTCCTAAATCTAGTCCGATTACTCTCATAAAACTAATTCCTTAATGCGATTTATTGCATCCTGCACTTTTGCTGGGTCTTTTCCGCCCGCTTGAGCGAAGTCAGGGCGTCCGCCACCATTACCACCACAGATAATAGCTGCTTCTTTAACCATTTTCCCAGCGTTAAACTTTAGATTATTACTTTTACAAACGAAGATAACTTTATCTTGTAAAACAGATGCTAGTAGTACAAACCCATCATCTAATTCACTTGCTAAATCATCAACCATTTGTTTTAAAGCGTTCCCTATAATATTTTCTACTGTACCAATGATTTTATTTCCATAAGTTATGTTTGAAAAATCAGTAATCGATTCAAGCGCCATTTCTTCTTTTGCTTTATTATAAGCTTTTTCTAATTCTTTAACTTGCGTTTGTGTATCATGTAATAATATTCTCTTGTTTAAGACATCTTGGTAAGAACCAAGTTTCTCTACTTTAATATTACCATCAAATGATAATTTTATGTTTTCTTTTACTGCTTTTTCTATGATTTTATTTGCTTTATCTTTTAAATTATCAATATCTTGATTAATTCCTTCTAAGGAATCACTTAACGATTCAACAGCTTTGTTAGTTACTCCTTCAACACGATAAATACCAGAGCCAATTGAAGAAACCGATTTGATAGCGAAATCTTTGATGTCTAAAATATCTTTCACATGTGTACCACCACATAAGTCTAATGTGTATTTAAGATCTATCATTCTAACCAAATCATCGTATTTTTCACCAAATTCAGCAATAGCCCCAAGTTTTTTAGCTTCCGCTACCGTTACTATTTTTGTATGAGCAACATAAGATTCCTTAATCATATCTTTCACCATTTTTTCGACTTGAAGAATTTGTTCATCTGTAACAGCTTCATAATGGTTAAAGTCAAATCTTAGTCCGTCTTTGTTTACTTGAGAACCTTGTTGGGAAACATGCTTTCCTAATACTTCTCTTAAAGCAAAAAACATTAAATGTGTCGCTGAATGATTGTACTCTGTTAAATGTCTTACTTCTTCATCAACAGAAGCAACTACTGTTTTTCCTTCTAAGTCTTTACAAAGTTTTTCTTCCGTGCGGTGTAAAAATTGACCATTCGGTAATTTTTCTACGTCATAAACATGAAGTTTGATATCTTCGTTATAAATTAAACCTGTGTCAGCTGCTTGTCCTCCCGATGTTGCATAAAACGGTGTTTTCTTTAAGACAAGTCCCTCTTCAAAGACTTTAATAATTTTTGTTTTTTCAATTAGTGTATCATAGCCTACAAATTTAGATTTCTCAGTGAAGTCTAAATACGCTTCATTTTGAGCAGACATTGATTGAACATCAGTTCTAGCATTTCTTGCGCGGTCTTTTTGTTTTTCCATTTCAGCTTTAAAACCTTCAACATCTACAGTTAATCCTTTTTCTTCTGCGTATTCGCTGGTTAACTCAATTGGAAAACCATAAGTATCATATAATAAGAAAGCTTCTGAGCCAGAAATTTGTTTTGAATCTATGTTTTCAACTATCTCTAAAAACTTCTTTTCACCTGATAGTAATGTTTCTAAAAATTTGTTTTCTTCTGAAGTGATTATCTTTTTAATAATTTCTTCTTTTTCTTCAACGTAAGGATAAAAGTCTTTCATCATGTTGATTACTACATCAACTAAATCAACTAAGAATGGGCGTTCTATTTTAAGTTGTTTTCCATGTTTTACTGCTCTTCTTAAAAGTCTTCTTAAAACATATCCACGGCCTTCATTACTCATCATTGCGCCATCAGCTACAGCCATAGTAACTGTTCTTATGTGGTCAGCGATAATTTTAAATTCTTTTTGTCCTGTATATTCAACGTTTGAAATTTCTGATATTTTATTAATAATCGGCATAAATAAG
Organism: Mycoplasmatota bacterium; assembly: GCA_016342455.1. Classification (GTDB taxonomy): domain Bacteria; phylum Bacillota_I; class Bacilli_A; order Izemoplasmatales; family Hujiaoplasmataceae; genus 4572-104. Next base: position 17,391 of record JAEIOE010000033.1, read on the forward strand.
TCAGTTTCAAAGTTAGTTTCAGCTCCTTGAATAACAGAGACAAATCTTTCTAAGCCTCCACCGGTATCAATATTTTTATTTGGTAATTCAGGATAATGATCTCTATCTAAATCTTTTGTTGCATTAAATTGAGAAAAAACAATGTTCCAAATTTCAACATAACGATCATTTTCGATATCTTTTCTAATTGTATCTACGCCAAAATCACCATATTTAGGTCCTCTGTCAAAGAAGATTTCTGTACAAGGTCCACAAGGCCCTTCGCCAATTTCCCAAAAGTTTTGATCATCCGTTGGGATGATTCTATCTTCAGGAACGCCTAAACTTAACCATTTTTCTTTAGACTCTAAGTCTTTTGGATAAATGGTAAAGTATAATTTATCTAAATCAAATCCAAAATACTCATCACTTGTAAGTATTTCAAATGCATAATCTAATGCTTCATCTCTAAAATAGTCTCCAATAGAAAAATTACCTAACATTTCAAAAAATGTATGATGTCTCGATGTATTACCAACATTTTCAATATCGTTGGTTCTAATACATTTTTGAACATTAACGATTCTTGGGTTTTTAGGTACAATACGTCCATCAAAGTATTTTTTGAGCGCCGCAACTCCGGAGTTCATCCATAGTAAAGTAGGATCGTCATTAGGAATTAATGAAGCTCCTTTTTCTACTAAATGTCCTTTGTTTTCAAAGAATTTTAGCCATGTATTTCTTATTTCATTTCCTGTCATATATTTCATAATTGCCTCCAAAAAATAGAAAAACGTCCCTTATAAAAGGACGATTTAACGCGGTACCACCTTAATTCTAGCAGAGCTAGCACTTAAAACTCTTAACGCGAGCTAACGGGTGTTTTATAGACACCTCTTAGAAGTAGCTTCGTATGTAATAATCATATTTGGTCGCAGCGAAATCCAAACTCTCTTAGATGACTAAAAATACTACTTTTCTTCTTCAACGATTTACGAAGTAATTATACAATATTTTATCTATATTTGCAAATAGTTTACTAAAGTTTTAGAGAAAGTCTTCAATACTTAATTCTTTCTCATTTTTCGGACTGACTTCCTCTTGTAAAAATTCTTTTAATAAGGTATTTCTTGGTAAACTCATCCCTAAAACCCCGCGTTTATAAGCCTCAAAATCACCAATTAAAATTAGTTTTTCTTTGGCTCTCGTTACTGCAGTATATAGTAGTTTACGTTTTAACATTATTGAATAAGATTTTACTAAAGGTAAAATCACTACTTTAAATTCAGAACCTTGAGACTTATGAATAGAAACTGCATAAGCTAAGGTAAGACTATCCAAGTCTTTTTTGTTGTATTTTACAATATTTCCAGAGAAATTAACTAATAGTTCATCATCTTCTGTTATACCAGATACAACTCCTTGGTCTCCGTTCATAATATTATCTTCGGGTTGATTCACTAACTGCATTACTTTATCATTGAAAAAGAACGTTTTGTCTCCATAGTTAATAAAGAATTCTCGGTTTTCATAGTTAAAACGCTTTTGAATTAAATCATTCATTCTATCTATACCATTTAAGCCTTTATATACTGGAATCAGTACTTGGATATCATCTAATAACGAAAAACCAGCTTTGATTAAAGCACTTATTTCAGCCAATAATTTTTCTCCTACAAATCTTTCATTCATTCTTAAAAACACTCTGTCTTCATAAGCATCAAAAATGGTGCGGTTAATTTCTTTATTTAATATATCATATGCTAGAGATATAATTCGTGAGTTTTCAGCTTGTCTATGAATAATATTTAATTTAATCACATTGAATAAGTCACTAGCTATTAAATCATTTAATATATCCCCCGCTCCAACAGATGGTAATTGATTGGCATCACCAACGAAAACGATTTGCGCAGAATCAGGTATTGCTTGTAACAGCTTTTTAGCAAGTAAACAATCCATCATTGATACTTCATCAATGATGATTAATTTCGTGGAAAGTTGATTAAATTCATCATAAACAAAATTTCCTTCATAATCATAACCTAAAATCTTATGAATGGTTTTTGCAGGTATGCCGGTAGCTAAAGCAAGTCTTTTAGCTGCTTTACCTGTTGGTGCAGCGAGAATTAAATGATCTGTTAAATCCGGATAGTTATGAACCATTTGATAGATATCAGTTATCCCTTTTATTACTGTAGTTTTCCCAGTACCAGGGCCTCCCGTGATAATAGAAAACTGACTATTTAAAGAACTAATAATTGCCTGTTTTTGAGCTTTTGTATATTGGATATCATTCACTTTTTCAAAATTATCAATATATGTTTCTATATCAACATGTGGTAGTTTAAATTCTTTATTAAACTCCATTACTCTTTTCGCTATATATTTCTCAGCGTTATAAAGATAAGCTAAACTTAGATTACCATTTTTTTCTATTACTCTGCCTTCGAATACCAATCCCGTTAGTCTTTCTTTTACTAATTCTGGATTAACAGATTTTTGATCTGTATTTAAATACTTTATTGTAAAATCAATAAGTTTTTCTTTTTCTAAAAAAGTATCTCCATATTTATTCATGTATTCATTCAACAAGTAATAAATCACTGCAGAAATTCTTACATCGGAATCTGCTTTAAATCCAACGCGCAGACCAATAGCATCCGCTCTTCTAAAGCCAATACCATCCACTTTATCAATTAAAACATAAGGATTCTCTTTGATGGTTTGAACAGTATCATTTCCGTATACCGAATAAATCTTCATCGCCATTTTTGGAGAAATGTCAAAGCCATATAACCAAATCAACGTGTTTTCCATATCTCTGTTATCTACAATTTGTTTGTAAATTGATATTTTCAGTTCTTCGTTCATTCTTGGAATACCATCTAAAACATTTTTATCATCAGCGATCAAATCTAACGCTGTAAGCCCTAGTTTCTCAACAATTCTTTCTGCTGTTTTTTTACCAATGCCTTTAAATAAGTCACTAGATAAATAATCAACTAAGCCACTGTAGGTATTATCCATTACTCTTTCAAAACTGCTAGCTAAGTATTGTATTCCATACTTATCATGGTGTGTCACTGAACCCATAAAACGATAGTTCGAGTGTTTATCTAATTTAGGAAAAAACCCACAAACTACTATTGTGGGTTCATAATATGTTAATTCAGTTTCATCCGTATCAACAATCTTTATTTTAATAACAGAATATGAGTTCTCTTCATTATAAAATAAATATCTATTAATACTACCATCAATATAACTCATTACATCACTTCTTCATGAATGCTTCAATTTCATCTATTTCTTTAATAATAGCACTTGATAAATTGATATGACCATCTTTTGTTACTAATACATCATCTTCAATTCTAATTCCAATACCTTCATCACTAACATAAATTCCTGGCTCAACTGTGATAATTACTCCAGGTTCTAATTTAGTCTTATAGGTTCCCACATCATGTACATCTATTCCTAAGTAGTGACCAATACTATGATAATAATATTTGTGTAATTCTTCTTTTGTTTTAATTTTTCCTAATTTAATCATTTTTTCAGCTAATAACTCATTTGCTTTTGTATTTAAATCCCCTAAGAAAATTCCTGGTTTTACTAAAGAAATTATCTCTTTGTTCACATCTAAAACTAGTTGATATAATTGTTTTTGACGTTCTGTGAATTTACCGTTAGCTGGATAAGTTCTTGTAATATCCGCTGAATAATTGTTTGATAAGGCACCAAGGTCAGTTAATAACAAAGTATTATCTTCGATTACCTGATCATTGCTTTCATAATGAAGTATCGTTGCGTTCTTTCCACTTGCACAAATTGTATTAAAAGAAGTCCCTTCAGAACCGGCAACTTTTATAGAAAACTCAAATAATGCTTCTAGTTCTCTTTCATTCACTCCTGGCTTCACAGCTTTCATCATTGCTTGAATACCTTTATTCGTATATTCAATTGCTTTTGATATTTCTAACACTTCTGAATCTGATTTTAATCTTCTAATATTGTCTAAAATACCACAAGCATCTTTAATCGCTAATTCTGGATACGTTTCAATGATATTATGAAATACTTCTAAGCTATTTGGTTTCGTCATTGTATATTGTCTAAATAAATCTAAGTATAAATTTTCAGGAAGTTTCGCTATTGCGACTCTTGAATCCATTAGAATTCTACCTGCTACAAAAGCTTCAAAATCATTTAAATAGAAGATATTCGATGGGTCAATACCAGAAACTTTACTAGCTTCTTCTTTTGTCATTCTACTTCCTAACCATTTAGTAGCGTAGTCACTTGGCTCTTCGATGAATAAAAACTCGAAATGAGACGCTTCTGCATTTCTAATAAGTAAAATGAATTTTTCTCTTCTTAATCCTGTTAGATAAAAGAAGTTTTTATTTGTTGTAAAAGGAAAGGTTTGATCCTTTGATTTATATAAAGATTTCCCAGCATAAAGTAAGGAAAAACTGTTTTTTTCCATTCCTTTCGCATATGCTTCTCTTCTTTTTATTAATTCATTATTACTCATAGTAATCACCTCGTTAATATATTATAACATAAGCTTAATTAAAAGAGAATGCTAGAGAGTTGAAAAAAAAGAAATCCTCTAGGAGGACTTCTATTCTTCTATAAATATAACTTCAACATCACCGTTTGATGTATCTAAATGAATCTTTTTACTTTCCCCTGTATTAAATCTTTCTTGAGATACTTCAATACCATCATATACCATATCACCATTTGAAGTATCCATGTATACTTCAAAGTCTTCTTTATCACCATAAATAGATAGTGTAATGTCTCCGTTTGATGTGTCTAGTCTAACATCGTCGCAGTCAATATTCTGAGCTACTATTCTTTGATTAGATGAATCTCCTACAATTGATAAAGCAGAAACATCAGTTAAAAGTAATCTACCATTTGATGTATCCATAATTATTGCACCAGTTACATCTACTCTTGTTAATTCTATAGTTCCATTTGATGTATCTAAATCTAATGAAGTACTATCACAATCTTCTAAAACAATTTTACCATTAGAGGTATAAATGTTTATAGTAGTAATAGAACAATCTATTAAATCTACTCTTCCATTTGATGTGCTAAAGTTCAAAGTATCTATGTTGTCCATATTATTGATAGTTAACTGTCCGTTTGAACTATCAAAGTCTATATCATAGACCATGCTAGTAGGTAAGTAAAGTTCAACATCAAAAATTTCATCATCTGTTAAAATCGAATTCCAACCACTAAATAATTGAAATACCCACTCGATATCATCTTTAATTCTCAGAACATCTCCTGTATCAGTAACAGTTATATTTTCACGTTCAGTTTCATAATATGTAACTTTAATTTGATCATCTTCGCTAACTCTAACTATAAAATTTCGATTACTAAAGTCAAAATTAAATCCTGTAAATTCATCTGCGTCATATACAAATTCTGAATAAGTATATTCCTCTTCATTAATAGATCCCCAGATTGGTTCATCACTGATTGCCGTGAATATTGCAAAAACGCCAACACCAATCAAGAACAACGCTAATGCTAATTTAAATAATTTCCCCATTATTATTTCCCCTTCCTATTGAAAAAATTGTTTATATTTCTGAATATTACGAGTAATGAAGCTGTAAGGTTATTAAATAACCATTTCACTACCGCAATCCCTAATACCAATAAACTTAAACCTATCAATGCAATCCCTAATATTGCAAAGTAGCCATATGAATCTACTGGTGTAGTGGTTATTAGTCTAAATATTGCTAATCCAACAACTCCTAAACCGCTCATAAATACTGAAAAACTAACTACTACTAATGTAAATGCAACAATACCGTAAACAAAATACCCTATGATCTTTACCGTTTTGTCTAACACTTCTCTAACGACTTTATCATTTTTTTTCTTTACAGAGATGATAAATTCCTCTTCATCAACTAAACGTCTTAGTATATCTTCTACGCTTCCTAAATTCGCAATAAATATTTCTTCAGTTTCTCCACTATCTATTGCATCTTGGATAAGTTCATCGTAATAAAATAAAACTTCCTCTACTTCAATATCTCTTCTTTTTTTTAGTTCTGTTTTTAAATTTCTTAAGAATTCTCTACGTTTCATCTTTTCCCCCTATCGCAAAATGTAATCATAAATAATTTTCACTTCTAGAAAATCTTGTTCTGATTGCCTAAGCTTTTTAATTCCTTCCCTTGTTATTCTGTAATACTTTCTTACACGGGAATTGTAGATAGTTTGATATGTCTCTAGTAAATCTTGTTTTTCTAATCTTCTTAAAATAGGATAAAGTGTTGATTCAGAGACTTCTGTGAATTTATTAATATCTTGATTAATAGAATATCCATATGAGTCATCATACTTTAAAGATGCTAAGACCATTAATTCCAGTAATCCTTTTTTTTGCTGACTATCCATACAATACCTCCTTACACCTTATACTATACAATACACAGTACTATATGTCAAGGGGTATAATTCATTTTTTTTGAAAAAAATATACTACTCTTAAGAGTAGAAATTATTCATATTGCTATTATTGGTTCTTTTCTAAATAAAAAGGATCTCAATTTCTTGAAATCCTCAATGTTTTTATTCAATAATTTCTTCTTTTTCTTTCAATTTTTTCCTATATTTTAAAACAACTCCGTATGCTATGATAATTCCACTATAGGATAACATTACCCATAAAATATTTAGTGGGTGTGACTGAATATCAAATATAGACCCCAAGAATACTAAGAATAGAATAATGATAATTCTTGAGGTTAAAGTTAAGAAAATATACTTTCTTACTTTAATGTTTGTAAGTGATATCGCATAGTTTAATATGGATGAAGGTAATAAGGGATTCGATAAAATCATTAACATAAAACCAGTGTTACCACTTTCTACAATATCTATAAACCATTTACCGTAATGATTTTTTTCAACCTTTTCAACAAATTTTTTAGAAATTGTATTCCGAATCAATATAAATATTAGCAACATTCCTAGAAAAGAACCTAATGTTGATAGAATGATAGCTAATATAGTTCCTGTCACAGCACCAAAAGCCGCAGATAAAGCTGATATATTTATCGCCACTATCGCTGTAAGAGGTAAAGAAGGAACAATAGCTTCAACAAAAGTTAAAAGCACAGAGAAAAATGGAGCTATCCAAAGATTCTCATTAACATATAAAGATATTGTTTCTAATAACTCATATATCCAGTCCATATATCCTCCTATTAAAAAAGCATCGCGAAGATGCTTTTTAATTTGTCTTACAATAAATTATTTTAATGTTCCCAATAATTTTAATACTCTAATCATTTGTGCAGTGAAAGACATTTCATTATCATACCATGTAATGATTTTAACAAGTTGTTTTCCTTCTACTTCCATAACTTTTGTAGAAAGAGAATCGAATAGAGAACCAAAATGCATTCCAATTACATCACTAGATACGATTGGATCTTCAGTATAACCTAAAGTTTCTGAAGTTGCCGCTTTGATAGCTGCATTAACTTCTTTAGCTGAAACATTTTTTTCTAATTCTACTACTAAATCTACTACTGAACCAGTAATAACTGGAACACGTAAAGCCATACCATCTAGTTTACCTTTTAATTGTGGTAATACTAAACCAACTGCTGCTGCTGCACCTGTTGATGTTGGTACGATATTAGCCGCTGCTGCTCTACCTCTTCTTGCTTTAATTCCTTTTGAATGAGGAATATCAAGAGTAGCTTGGTCGTTTGTGTATGCATGAACTGTAGTCATGAATCCTTTAATGATACCAAATTCATCGTCTAATACTTTAGCTACTGGAGCTAAACAGTTTGTAGTACAAGATGCTGCACTAATAACTTTATCATCTTTAGTTAATGAGCCTTCGTTTACTCCGAAAACTACTGTAGGTACTCCACCTTTAGCAGGCGCTGAGATAACTACTTTTTTTGCACCAGCTGTAATATGTTTAGAAGCTCCTTCTAAACTAGTAAAAGCACCAGTACATTCTAAAACTACATCTACACCGAATTTTGCCCATGGTAAATTTTCAGGGTTTCTTTCAGAGTATACAGGAACTTTAGTACCTTCAACTACTAGGTCAGTCCCTTCAAAAGATACTTGTTTTCCGTATCTACCTTGTGAACTATCATATTTTAATAAATAAGCTAATTGTTCCGCATCTGTTAAATCATTGATAGCTACTACTTCAAAGTCTTCATTTCCAAACATTAATCTGAAAGCAAGACGTCCGATTCTTCCGAATCCATTAATTGCAACTTTAACTGCCATATATTTATATCCTCCTATAAATAGATATCCAATAGTTATTTTACACGATATGATGTATTTTTGCAATTGTCTTTACTTTTTGACAAGCGTTTTCATAAAAATATAGTTATAAATTTTTATTCTATTTTGCTAATTATATAAAAACACTACCTTTTTTTGGTAGTGTTATATATTATTTGCTTTTTGCCATTGCTTGTTTAAGACATCTTTCGTATTCACAATCATCATCATCTTTAGAAAATTCACAATCATCACAATTAATAAATCTGCGAAATTCTCTTGGAATAAATGCTCTGATTTCATCTTCGTTGTATCCTGTTTGCATTATTTGATCATTTATGATGATCGGTCTTTTTAATACTGTTGGATTTTCTATAATGAATTCAGCTAATTCTGAAAATTTCATTTCTTCTGGTTCTAATTCGTTTTCTTTGAAAACTTTTGAACGAGTTGAGATAATATCTTCAAATCCATTTTCTGAATACTTAAGCATGTTTATAATATCATTTCGCGTAAGTTTAATTCCAATGATGTTTTTTTCACGGTACTTGATGTTATTTGATTCAAACCATCTTTTCGCCTTTCGACAAGAAGAGCAACTTGAGCTTGTATAAAGAGTTACCATATGCATCCCTTCTTTCCTATTTTATTATAACATATAGTTTAAAAAAACCAGCACTTTTTTCGAAGTAATGTTATAATATTAGAAGATACATAGGAGGAAATATAATGAATTGGAATCTTAATTATTTATATCCTTCTTTAGAAGCATGGGAAGAAGGGTATCAAAAAACACTTAAAATTATTGAAAAACTTGGTGAATTCAAAGGGAAACTTGATGATGAAGCTAAGTTTAAGGAGTATTTTTTATTACAAAAAGAATTTACAGCAGTGGGACTTAGAACTTATCAATACGCATCGTTATTATCAGATTTAGATAAGAAGAATGCTGAGAACTCAGCTAGACTTCAACAAATGCAAATTGGATTTGCAAAACTTCAACAAGCAACTGCTTTTGAAGAACCTGAATTAATCAAATTAGGTGAGAAAAAAGTATTAGGCTTTATTGACTCAAATAAGGAATTAGCTGAATTTAGATTTTCGGTTGAGAAACTTTTCCGTCGTCAAGAACATATTCTTGATGATTTATCTGAAAGCTTACTAGCAAACTTTTCACCGTTACTTAATGCTGGCAGATCATTATATTCAGCTTTATCAGTTGCTGATATCGAACCTGGAGATGTTATGTTAGACAATGGAGAATTAGCAACTATTACTAGTTCTAATTACCGTTCATATATCATGAAATCCGATTCTGAAAAAGAGAGAAAAGATGTTTTTGATTCTGTATTTTCATATTATGAAGCTCATAAAAATACTTATGCGAATATTTACGCTACCGTTTTGAATTCAGATTATGCAAATATGAAAGCTAGAAAATACAATACTTGTTTAGAAAGTTATTTATTTAATAACGCTATTCCTGTTGATGTATACTATTCTTTAACTAAAGTCGCTAAAGGAAATACTAAATTTATCAAAAAATATTTAGATATCAGAAAAGAAACATTAGGATTATCAGAAACACATACTTATGACCGTTTCTTACAGTTAGCTAGAGATGACAAAGAGTATTCTTTCCAAGATGCGAAAGATTTATTCTTTAAATCTATAAAACATTTTCCTGAGTATTTCCAAGAAAAAGCTCACGAAGTGCTAAAAGATGGTTTTGTAGATGTAATGGAAGCCAAGGGCAAAAGAACGGGAGCTTATTCAAGTTCAATGCCTAATCTGCATCCATATATCTTACTAAACTTCTCTAAAACGCTATCTGATGTTTTCACCGTAGCTCATGAAGCAGGACATTCAATGCATTCTATGTTCGCTGCTGAAACTCAACCTACATCACTTCAAAATTATACAATCTTTGTTGCTGAGGTTGCTTCTACTTTTAACGAACATAACTTACTAGATTATATCATTAAAGAAAGTAATGCTTCTAAGAATGAAAAAATTGCTTTATTACAGAGCGCTATCGATGATATTATGGGCACTTTCTATCGTCAAACATTATTTGCTTGCTTCGAATTAGAAGCTCATAAGTTAGTTGAAAACCGTCAACCAATTACGGCAGATGCTTTATCAAACATAATGATCAACTTATATGATGAGTTTTATGGATTGGATATTAAGAAAGAGGAAGTAAAAGAATTCGTTTGGGCTTATATCCCTCATTTATTCTATACACCTTTCTATGTCTATCAATATGCAACTAGTTTTGCAGCTTCATTAAAAATCTATGAAGATGTTAAAAACAATGTTCCTGATGCATTCACAAACTATATAAACTTACTTAAATCAGGTGGTTCTGATTTCCCAGTAAATCAATTAAAGAAAGCTGGCGTAGATTTAACTACTGAAGATGCATTTAAAGCTGTTGTAAATAGAATGGAAGAATTAGTAAATGAACTTGAAGAAGTTCTTAAATCATGATATAATCAATCAAAATAAAACGTAGATATGGATTAGTAGTATAAAATGTTATTTTAGAGAGAGAGTGCTTGCTGAAAACTCTTTAACAAACTATATGAATGGACCATTGAGTGATGTTAATAGCATCCGTCTTCCCGCGTTAAGGGCTTAAGGGCTAGTATTTATACTAGAACAAAGGTGGTACCGCGATTAATCGTCCTTTCATTAGGGCGATTTTTTTATTTTTTTAGAAAGGAACAACATTATGAAAAGAATCGTATCTGGAATTAAACCTACTGGATCATTGACATTAGGAAATTATCTAGGAGCTATCAAACAGTTTGTTAAGCTACAACAAAAAATGGAGGATTGTGAATTCTTCTTGTTTGTTGCGGACATGCACGCAATTACAGTTAGACAAAACCCCGCTGAATTAAGAAAAAGAATCTTAGACATTGCAGCTATGTATATAGCCTGTGGTCTAGATAAAGAAAAGACTGTTTTATATTTACAATCTGAGATACCTCAAAATGTAGAATTAGGCTATATATTACAATCGAACGTTTATATGGGTGAATTAGAGAGAATGACTCAATTTAAAGATAAAATAGCGAAACAAGAAACTAGTATTACTTCTTCTCTATTTACATATCCTGCTTTAATGGCAGCTGATATCATTCTATATGATGCAGATTACGTCCCTGTAGGAGATGACCAAAAGCAACATTTAGAATTAACAAGAACTATTGCTAATAGATTTAATAATTATTATGGAGATTTCTTCACTGTACCAGAACCTCTAATTCCTGAAGTAGGAGCTAGAATAATGGATTTACAAGATCCTGAAAAGAAAATGTCTAAATCAGATACCGCTAATCCAAAAGGATTCATCACTTTGTTTGACGATTCAGCTACTATTAGACGAAAAATCAATTCGGCTATGACAGATTCTATAGGAGTTATTAAATTCGACCCAGAAAACCAAAAAGGCTTAGCGAATCTATTAACTATATTTGCGAGCATTACTGATAGAGATGTTTTGGATATCGTAAACGAATATAAAGATTCTAACTATAAAGTTTTTAAAGAAGACTTAGGAAATGCGATTGTAGAAGTTTTGGAACCTATTCAAGAAAAACATAAAAACTTAATCAAATCACAAGAGTTACAAGACATTCTAAATAAAGGTAGAGATATTGCTAGTGATTATGCATTCAAGAAAATGCGTAAGTGTAAAAGAAAAGTTGGTTTAGGAAGAAAGTAATTATATAATAAGCTGTGTTCAAGCAAAGTACTGATGAGATTCATAAAACAATTGATAGAATAGGAATAATTTGATACAATATAG
>JAEIOE010000034.1 GCA_016342455.1 Mycoplasmatota bacterium
TCAACTTGTGCGCATTAGCGCATATTACCCAAGAAGCCCCCACTTCAAATATTGATTAAGTGGTGGGTAGTTCACAGATGAGGTGACAATATGAATCAAGATGTAATTATTAAGAATCTAATCTTACTTAGAAAAGCAAATAATCTTACTCAAAAGGAACTAGCAATAAAGTTAAATTATTCTGATAAAATAATTAGTAAATGGGAACGAGGTGAATCGCTCCCAGATATAATAGCTTTGAATGATATATCAAAATATTACAATATTAAGATTGATGATTTAGTGAATAGTTTATATAATAAAGATTTATCTAGTAACGATATATCAAAGATCGAGATAAGAAAAGTAAAAGAACCAGCAAAAGTATTAATATGGTCATTATTTTTAGCAATTATTCTCGTAATAGTTTGTGCTTGGGTCGGTGGTCCTTATGTAGCTATTATCGCAGGATTATTACTTGTTTTATATTCAGTTATTATTAGTATCCCTATTTCTCATTTCGAATGGGAAGTGAATTACAAGGATAATATTTTTCGAGTTGTAAATAAAGTTACTAGAACTGAACTTTGGAAAAATGAGAAAAAAGTTGATGAAGTATATAGATTGTTAGCTGTCGGAATAAAGTTGACATCTAAGGTAGAAGAAGAGACATTAATAGTTAATGTAGTTAGTGGGCTAATAGAGCCTAAGTGTAAAGTTTTAATAAATTAGAGATAGTATTTGGTTTTGTAATACTGCATACTAAATATCTTAAAAAAATAAATTAAGACACAAAAATGTGTCTTTTTTTTGATACAATTTGTATCAAACCATTTTTTGGCTTTATATAGTTGTTTCCTATATTTATTGTGCTAGTAAAATTTTTTTTAGTTTTAACACAATGCATCACGAAAACAGATTGTTTACTAAAAATAATTCTATGCTTAAGATGATTAAGAAAAATAAAACAAATTTAATATATTTTTTCTTGATTTATAAGACATTAATATATGTATTTGATATAATAGGATAAATAAATTAGAAGGGAGTATTATATGTTTACAATAGTTAAGGAATACCAAAGCGGAGTAAAATTTAGATTTGGTAAATTTGTAAAGGTTTTAAAACCAGGAATTAGATTAGTAATTCCAATTATCCATGAATACAAGAAAGTAGATCTTAGAACCATTACTCAAGATGTACCTCAACAAAAGTGTATTACAAAGGATAATGTAACAATTACTATTAATGCAGTTGTATATTACAGAGTATTTGATGCTAAAAAGGCTGTTTTAGAGGTGAAAGATTGTTTCTTTGCCGTTACTCAATTAGCCCAAACAACTTTAAGAAATTCTTTGGGAGGTTTCAAATTAGATGAATTGTTGTCTAATCTTAAAGTAATCTCAAAAGAAATTAAGGATATCGTTGACACAGAAACTGATCCATGGGGAATCAAAGTAGAAAAAGTAGAAATTAAAGACATTAAGATACCTGAAAACATGGAAAGAATTATCGCAAAGGAAGCAGAAGCTGAACGTGAAAAAAGAGCTATCATTGTTAAATCTCAAGGAGAAGTAGAGGCAGCACAAAAATTAGCGGATGCATCTAAAATTTTAGGAACAAGTCCTGGTGCGATGCATTTAAGAACACTTGCTACTTTAAGTGATTTATCTGGTGACGCTTCAAATACGCTAGTCTTCGCTATTCCGGTTGAAGTATTAGAATCATTTAGAAATGTGAATATTGCAGAGACAGTGAAAAGCATAGTTAAAAAAGGTTGATTTATTCAACCTTCTTTTTTTAGAAGTTATAAAATGTATAAAGATACACAAAACGATAATTATTTGATATAATTAGAGTGGTAAATATTAAAAGGAGTGATTACATGATTTTATTCGCAAGTAATGGGTTAAATATAGCTTTAACTTTAGGTTTATTAGTAATATTTATAGGATTGGCTAGATTCATAAACAAATCTATGCGTAAAAATATAGAAGAGGTGAAAAAAGGAATACTTTTGTTGTATTTAGTATTATTTCTTGTTCTTGTATTTTTCGTAGGACTTTCACTGTGGTTTTTTAATATGGACTTAATCCAAATTATTCAAGATGGAATAGAAGGATTTGTAGCTTTAATAATAGAAAACTTATCCGCTCTTGTTGGTAGTGTTGTAACTATTTTTGTTGCAGCAGTTTTACTTAAATTGATAGGCATATTGGTTATCAAAGCTTCTCAAAAAGCAGGACCAGCACAAAAACGTGTTAAAACAATTATGAAATTAGTAAAAAGTATTTCTAGGTATACAATTTATTTAGTAGTAGCTTTAATAATTCTAGCATTATGGGGAATAAATGTTCTTCCAGCCTTAGCGGGACTCGGAATTTTAGGATTGGTTGTTGGCTTAGGAGCTCAAAGTCTTATCAAAGACTTCATATCTGGGTTCTTCATTATATTTGAACATCATTTTGATGTTGGAGATATTATTGAAGTAAACGGTTATAAAGGTGAAGTAGTTGATATTGGTTTAAAAACTACTAAAATGAAAAACTGGAAACAAGATATTAAAATAATTGCGAATGGTAGTATTAGTGAACTAATTAACTATTCTAATACACAATCAGTTGCTATTATAGAGTTTGGTATAGCTTATAAAGAAGATATTCAAAAAACAATAGATATCTTAAATATTGAACTTCCAAAGTATATGGAAAAGTTCCCAGACATTTTAGAAGTGCCTGTGGTTTTAGGTGTAACAGAGTTAGCTTCAAGTTCTGTTAATATTAAAGTCTTAATAAGGACTAATACTGAAAAACACTATGGTGTTGAAAGAGGAATGAGACAAGTTATTAAGGAAATTTTAGATAAGAATAATATTGAAATCCCTTTCCCTCAAGTTGTGGTACATAAACCAGTATCTGAGTAAAAAAAATATACAAAAAAGTCATATCATCAGATATGACTTTTTATTATATTGCATATTCTATTTCTTAATGTCTAAGCTAATTCTGCCATCTGTTATCTCAATAACTCTGTCTGTTTTTTCTGCAATATGTCTATCGTGAGTAATGATAATAAAAGTAGTTTTAAACTTTTTGTTGATTTCTCTCAATAAATTATAAACTTTTTCTGTTGTATCAGAATCTAAATTACCAGTAGGCTCATCAGCTAATACAATTTTAGGGTTGTTAATAAGACTTCTAGCGATAGCAACACGTTGCTGTTGTCCACCACTTAGATTAGTAGCTAACTTATTCTCAAAGCCTTTTAAATCAACTAATTCCAATAATTCATATGCTCTATCCTCTATCTCCTTAGTAAGTTCTTTTTTTGAGATTTTATAAGGCATCAAAACATTTTCTAAAGCGCTAAATTCAGGTAACAAATAATGAAATTGAAAGATAAATCCAAGATATTGATTTCTTATGTCAGCTAACTCTTTATTAGTGAAAACACTTAAGTCTTTTCCACTTAAAAAGATTTCGCCGCCACTTGGTCTATCTAAAGAACCAATAATATTTAATAGTGTAGATTTACCAGAACCGGATTGTCCAATGATTGAATTAAATGAACTTTCTTCAAAATTCAAATCTATTCCAAACAATACTTGAGTAGGATTTTTGGTGTTTTCACCATAGGTTTTTGTTATGTTTTTTAATGTTAATATATCAGCCATTCCTGATCACCTCGATTACACTTAATTTAGAAGACTTGATAGCTGGACTTAATGCAGCTAAAGTAGAAGCAGTTAATGCGATACCCGCAGATAATGCGATAAAGCCATAGTCAAGCGTTAATGGAATAATAGGACTTCCATCTGAGCCTACTGCAAATGTTGTAAAGGCGTAGGTTAAACCGACTCCAAATACAACTCCTAACATTGCTCCAAAGATCCCTAATAAGAATCCTTCAAATAAAAAGATAAAACTTGCGTCTTTATCTTGAATTCCCATAGCTTTCAAAATACTTAATTGTCTAGACTTTTGTAATACTGTAATAGATAATACAGATACTATTGATAAAATAACTGATATGATAACACAGACTTGAATTAGTATAGAAGATGATTGTTGACTTGAAATACTTGATAATAAGTCACCATTTTGTTCTGACCAAGTAACAATATCCAATGTATCATCGTCTAAAGCAGCTACGATAGCGGCTTTAGTTTCTAAGTCATCATCTACTTCATCTAATTGCATTTCAATTTTTCCAATTTGATCACCTTCGCCGATTATATCTTGAACGGTGGTTAAAGGGGTAATCACCCAGGATTGATTAATTGCTAAAACGTTAAAGTCAAAGAAACCTGTAATCTCTAAAACTTCTTCCCCGAAGACTGTTGAATTATACACAATCGTATCACCAACATTGATATCTAACATTTCTTTCAGTTCGATTCCTAAAGCAACTTGATTGTTACTAGTTGGTAATTGACCTTCAACAATTAAATAATCAAACTTATATATTTGATTAGCTGTATCAAAGTTGAAACCTCTAAATACAATATTTTCTGTTAATGTATCATTTGTTAAAGCGCCAGAAATTGTTAATGTTTCTGTAACAACGCTAATATTATCACTAGCTTCAGATACTGCTAAAACAGTAGAATTATAATTGGCTAAGTTATCTTCATAAGTAATAGTAATCTGAGAAGATGAACCAATGGTTGAATCTATCAAACTATTTCCTAGTCCCGTTAAAAGAAGTCCAATAAAAACTTGAATAGAAACTCCAATAGCAATACAAAAAACAATCACAATAGTATGTCTTTTAGCGGACATTAAGAATCTTTTAGCTATACTAAAGGCTAATTTCATTTTCTCACCTCATTAGCAAAAGACACCATGTCCTTATAATCTTTCAAGTAAAAATTATATGTAACTTGCTCTAAAGATTCGGCTTTGCTAAATGCCTGTCCACCTAAAATAATGCTTAAGTTAGGATAGTTTTCTCTAATCTTTTTAGTTAGTTTTCTAGTGACTACTAAATTGTAGTAATTTGAAACACTTAAAGCTACATAATCAGGTTCCAAAATTTTAATAGCTGAGACAATATCATCGCTTGGAGTATTCGCTCCAATATAAAGTGATTCAAAACCTAAGAGATAAAAATAATTACTAGCAATGATAGCTCCAATCTCATGATATTCTTCTTGAGGACACAAAACGATAACTTTTTTATGTATTTCTTTTTTTCTTTGTTCAATGATATATGGATAACTTGCTTCTAAAACAGTTCTAATAATAGAAGTTCTAGTATGCTCTTTCCATATACAGATTTCTTGTTCTACTGCAAGACATTTAAAATCAAATAAAGATGGAATCAAATAATCTTCGTAAACAGTTACGACATCCACACCAGAATTTAAAAGGTCAAGTATGAATAAAAGTGATTTCCCTTTATCTTCTTTTTCCAGTAAATCTAAGAATTCATTATATTTATTATTCTTCATGTTATAACCTCCATTATTTACTATACATAATTGAATTAAAAAAACACTAATACATGCAAAATTTCCTTATTTACAGTGAAAAGATAGCTTACATTTGATTGAAAACTAGTTTTTATTATGCTATAATAATTTGACAAATAAAAAAGGAGTTTTTTTATGCAAAAATTATATTTTAAAGATTTAGCTAATTTTTATGGTAAAGAGATAGAAGTTAGCGGTTTTGTAGATAAAATTAGAGACTTGCAATATGTACAATTTTTAATTTTAAGAGACTCATCTGGAAAACTACAAATCACGATTGAAAAAAATGAAGAAAATCAAGAATTAAATGCAATAGTAAGTTCTATCGTAAAAGAAAGCACAGTTAAAGTTAAAGGACTTTTATTAGAAGCCCCTAAAGTTAAGCTGAGAGGGATGGAAATGATTCCAACAGCTATACAAGTAACGTCTTTATCTGAAGAAGAACTACCTATTGATATTTTAGATTATAATAATAAATCAAATCAAGACTTAAGATTGGATAATCGTTTCTTAGATTTAAGAACGGAAAGAAATTATTTAATCTTTAAAGCTCAAACACTAGCTGAAATGGCAATGAGAGAATATTGGATCAAGAATAATTTTATCGAAATCCATTCTCCAAAGATCTTAGGAACAGCTTCTGAAGGTGGTGCTGAAGTATTCAAAATGGACTACTTTGGTAAAACAGTATTCTTAGCACAATCTCCTCAGTTCTACAAGCAAATGGCTATGTCGTCTGGTTTCAATAATGTCTTTGAAATAGGTCCTGTATTCAGAGCAGAAAACTCTCATACAGCGTATCATGCAACTGAATTCACATCAGTAGATGCTGAAATGAGTTGGATTGATTCTCACCATGATGTAATGGATTTAGAAGAAGCAGTTATGAAAAATGTAATGTCTTCTTTAAAAGAATCAATTGGAGAAGATTTTGAAAAAATATTTAAAAAACCTATCGTAGTTCCTGAAACTGATTTTCCAAGAATTCCATTTGCAGAAGCAAAAACAATCATTCAAGAAAACTATAAATATATTGGTGAAAAAGAATATGACTTCGATCGTAAGGAAGAAGAACTAATTTGTTTATATGCAAGAAAGAAATTAAATTCTGACTTTGTTTTCATCATTGACTATCCATTTGAAGCAAGACCTTTCTATCATATGCTAGATAAAAGAGGTTTAACAAAGAGTTTCGATTTATTGTATAGAGGGATTGAAATTACTACAGGAGCTCAAAGAGAACATCGAATTGATATCTTAAAAAAACAAGCTGAAATAAAAGAAATACCTTTAGAATCATTAGATTTCTATTTTAATTTCTTTAAATACGGAGTACCACCTCATGGAGGTTACGGATTCGGTTTAGGTCGTTTCTTAATGAAATTATTTGATGTGGATAATATCCGTGATGTAACATTCCTATATAGAGGACCAAATAGAGTTAATCCATAATAATAAGAACTAAGCTGAAAATGCTTAGTTTTTCTTTCAAATTTATGGTAAAATATTTAGTGAATTAGAAGGATGATTTTATGGATATTAATATTCTTTACGAAGATAATCATATTATTGTTTGTATAAAGCCAAGTGAAGTATTATCTCAAGCGGGATTTATGCAAAAATCAGATATGGTTAACGAACTAAAAAATTACATAAAAGAAAAATACAATAAGGAAGGAAACGTGTTTGTCGGTCTTGTTCATAGACTAGATTTAAATGTTTCTGGAGTTATGGTTTTTGCTAAGACTTCAAAAGCTGCGAGACGTTTATCAGAAGAAATTAGAAACAAAGACTTTAAAAAAAGCTACTTAGCAATCGTTTCTGGAAAGTTTTTAGAAGCTACTGGTACTTATAAAGACTATTTAATGAAAGATGAAGCAAATAGACAAGCATTTGTTACAAGTCAATCAAAGGGTAAACTAGCTGAGTTAAACTATGAAATCTTAGAATATAATGAACTAAAAGATTTATCACTTGTGAAAGTAGATTTAATCACAGGAAGATTTCATCAAATAAGATGTCAGTTTAGCCATCATGATCATCCCTTAATGGGAGATACAAAATATGGGGATGCTAAAAATAATGCAAGTTTTTTCTTGGGTTTATATGCATACCAATTAAACTTTAAACACCCAACTAAAAGAGAAAACATGCTTTTTAATTATAAACCAGTCAATAAGAACTTTACTGACTTTGAAGCAATAAATAAAATTAATTGGAGGACTATATGAATTTATTAGTATTAGGTGGAGCCGGCTATATCGGTAGTCACTTTGTTAAACTATCATTAGAATTAGGACATAACGTGATTATCGTTGATAATCTATTAACAGGACATAAACAATCCATTCCTGAAAAAGCAACATTCTATGAAGGAGATATTCGTGATCGAGTATTCTTAAATAAGGTATTTGAAGAGAATAAAGTAGATGCTTGCATTCACTTTGCTGCTTCTAGTTTAGTTGGTGAGTCTATGACAAAGCCAATGAAATACTTTGATAACAATGTCTATGGAACAATTATTTTATTAGAAATGATGGAAAAACACAATGTGAAGAAAATTGTATTCTCTTCATCAGCTGCTACTTATGGAGCTCATGAAGTAATGCCTATCACGGAAGAATATGAAACAAATCCAACAAGTCCTTATGGAGAGTCTAAATTAATCATGGAAAAAATGATGAAATGGGCTGATGTAGCATATGGTATGAAATATGTTAGCTTAAGGTACTTTAATGTAGCTGGCGCTTCAACAGATTCAACCATTGGGGAAGACCACAACCCAGAAACTCACTTGATTCCTATTGTGTTACAAGTACCACTTGAAAAAAGAGAGTTTATCACCATTTTTGGGAATGATTATAAGACTTTTGATGGAACATGTATTAGAGACTACATTCATGTAGAAGACCTAGTAGATGCTCATATTAAAGCGCTAGAGTACTTAAATCAAGGGAATGATTCTAATATATTTAATCTTGGTTCAGAAACTGGCTTTTCTAATCTACAAATAGTTGAAACAGCTAGAAAAGTTACGAATCATCCACTCCCAATGAAACTAGGAGATAGAAGACCAGGAGACCCTGATAAATTAGTTGCGACTTATCAAAAAGCGAAAAAATTACTTGGTTGGTCTCCAACCAAAAATATTGAAGATGTAATTGGTTCAGCTTGGGGATTCCATCAAGCACATCCAAATGGTTATAAGGAGTAAAAAATGATCAATAAGAAGATTAATGAGTTAATTGCATACGCAAAAGCTCATCTACATTTAGGTGTAGATGATGATTACTATGCAGCAAACAGATTACTATATCTATTAAAACTAACTACTTTTACAAAAGAAGAAGTAGATGAGGACCTTGATTTCTTTGAGATCATGGAATACATCCTTAACTATGCTTGTGGAAAGAATCTTTTAGAATCTGATACAGTAACTTCAAGAGATGCTTTTGAAGGTAAAATTGTGGATTGTTTATTACCAAGACCTTCAGAACTAACCAATTTATTTCGTCAGGAATATAAAAAAGGTCCCTTAACAGCTACTAATTTCTTTCATGACTTATCAATTGCAAGTAATTACATTAAAACCAAAAGAATTGAAAAGAATATCAAATATGACTATGCAGGAAAATATGCTGCATTGGAGATAACGATTAACTTATCTAAACCAGAAAAAGACCCAAAAGATATCCTAGCACAATCATTAATAAAAGATAATTATCCTACTTGTCCTCTTTGTATGGAAAATGTAGGTGTATATCAAGCAACTAGTTTAGCACCAAGAAGTAACCACAGAGTTATTTCATTAACTTTAAATCATGAAGTAGATGCCTGGGGAATGCAATATTCACCCTATGCATATTTTCCAGAACATACCATCGTTTTAAGAAAAGATCATTCACCAATGTATGTAAATGAATTATCTTTTGCTGAACTTGTAGATTTTATCAATAAGTTTCCGCATTATTTAATAGGTTCAAATGCAGGCTTACCAATAGTTGGGGGTTCTATCTTAGGACATCATCACTTCCAAGGAGGAAGATATGACTTTCCTATTGAAAAAGCAAGAGTGCTTCAAAAATATAAGGCAAATAGAAAAGTTACAGTAGAAGTATTAGATTGGCCGATGGCCGTTATTAGAGTAAGTTCTGATAATGAAAATGCTTTATTGGATGAAGTAAATAAAATCTATGAAGCTTGGTATAATTACGAAAACAAAGACATAAGTATTTTTAAGCATACAGATCAAGACCACAATACAGTAACTCCAATACTAAAACTAAATGGAGCACAGTATCAGTTTTATATCGTACTAAGAAATAATTACGCAACAGAAGATCAACCATATGGTTGGTATCATCCTCGTAAAGAGAGGTTCCATATCAAGAAAGAAAATATTGGTTTAATTGAAGTAATGGGCTTAGCAATCTTACCAGGAAGACTAGTCGAAGAATTGGATTTAATTAAAGATTGTCTTATTAATAATAAAGACCCCAAGGAATTTCCAGAACTAGAAAAACATCTGCCATGGATTGAAGAATTAAAAGAAAAAAATATAAGCCAAGACGAATTAAGTGAGACCTTAAGACAAGAAGTAGGACATATCTTTGAACAAGTACTAGAAGATTGTAATGTCTTTAAATACGGTTCAAAAGAAGACTTATATCGTTTTGTTGAAAAAATAATATAAATGTATTAAAACACTTTAAATGTGTTATAATACAAAAAACTAAGGAGTGAAATTATGGCAAAAAATCAAGTAAAAGAAATAACAGATAGAGATCAAGATTTTGCACAATGGTATACAGATGTATGTCGAAAAGCAGAATTAATGGATTATTCAGAAGCAAAAGGTTTTATTATATACAGACCATATGGTTATGCTTTATGGGAAGGAATGAAAGATTATTTGGATGATTTATTTAAGAAAACAGGTCATCAAAATGTTTATATGCCACTTGTTATGCCGGAATCTTTATTCTTAAAAGAAGCTGAACATGTTGAAGGATTCGCTCCTGAAACAGCCATTATTACTATCGGTGGAAATGAAGAGTTAGCTGAGAGATTGATTGTTAGACCAACATCAGAAGTATTGTTCTGTAGTCATTATGCTAAGATTATTACATCTTATAGAGACTTACCAAAAAAATACAATCAATGGTGTTCTGTAGTTAGATGGGAAAAAACAACAAGACCTTTCTTACGCGGTAGTGAATTTTTATGGCAAGAAGGTCATACAGTTCATAAAGATGAAGAAGAAGCTAGGAAAGAAGCTCTTGATATCTTAGATATCTATGAAAAACTAGGCAAAGACTTATTAGCGATACCTTTTACAATTGGAATTAAAACAGAAAAGGAAAAATTCGCAGGGGCTGTGGATACTTATTCTATCGAAGCCTTAATGCACGATGGAAAAGCATTACAATCAGGGACTACGCATTACTTAGGAACTGGTTTTGCAAAAGCATTTAATATTTCTTTTCAAGATAAAGATGGTATTGTTAAAAACCCTCATCAAACTTCATGGGGAGTATCAACAAGATTAATTGGAGCTGTTATTATGGTTCATGGTGATGATTCAGGATTAGTGTTACCACCATATTTAGCACCTATTCAAGTTCAAATTATTCCTATTCAACAACATAAAGATGGAGTGTTAAAAGCTTGCGAAGAATTAAAATCAGAATTGTTAGATGCTGGAATTCGAGTAAATATTGATGATTCAGATAAATCTCCAGGATGGAAATTCTCTGAATCAGAAATGAAGGGTATTCCATTAAGAATTGAAATTGGTCCTAGAGATTTAGCTAATGGTCAATGTGTTGTTGCGAAAAGATATAATGGAGAAAAAACAACAATGGATTTAAGCATTGTTGGGGAGTCAGTTCCTGCTTTCTTAGAAAAAATTCATGAAGCAATGTATCAAAACGCTTTAATGAATGTCTTAGATAATACAAGAACTACTACTGATTATGAAGAATTCAAAAAAATCATTAGTGAAAAACAAGGTTATGTTAAAATGATGTGGTGTGGTGAAGAAGCTTGTGAGGAAAAAGTAAAAGCTGATACGCAAGCTACTAGTCGCTGTATGCCATTCAACCAAGACCCAGTAGGAGATATTTGTCCTATCTGCGGAAAACCAGCTAAACATTTAGTTTACTGGGCAAAAGCTTATTAAAAAAAACAAGGATGCCAGATAAAATCTAGCATCCTTTTTATATTCTAAAATATTGAATTACCACGTGAATCAATAGCTACAATTGCTGGAAAGTTAATTACTTCTAACTTTCTAATTGCTTCCGATCCCAATTCAGGATAGGCTATTACTTCAGCCTTTTTAACTGTCTTTGAAAGCAAGGCTCCAATTCCACCAATCGCAATTAAATACACTGCTTGATGTTTTTTAACTTCTTCAATAAGCTCAATCGATCTTTCTCCCTTACCAATCATGACTTTAAGTCCTTCAGCCATTAATATAGGAGAGAATTTATCCATGCGGTAACTTGATGTGGGTCCACAACTTCCAATTGCTTGATTCGGTTTTGCAGGAGTAGGCCCAACATAATAAACGATTTGTCCTTGCAAATCAAAAGGTAAGATTTCAGACTTTGCTAAAGAATCAACTAAATTCTGATGAGCCGCATCTCTAGCAGTATAGATGGTTCCAGTTATTAATACTTCATCTCCAACTTTTAGCGCTATTCTATCTGAATCATTTATAGGTGTTTTAAGCAATAGTTCCAACTAAAGTCACCTCTTTCTTTCTCGCGCTGTGGCATTGTAAATTAACAGCCACAGGTAATGCGGCTATGTGACAAGGTGCTGAATTAACTTTTACAGCCAAAGCAGTAGTGATTCCTCCAAGACCCATAGGTCCAACATTAAGTTTATTTATTCTTTCTAATAATTCTTCTTCAAGTAATCTATCTTCTAATACCTTAGCTTGATCATTTATTGGTCTAAATAAGGCTTTTTTTGCTATATAGGCAACATGTTCAAAGTTTCCACCTATACCAACCCCTACAATAAGTGGTGGACAAGGTTTTCCACCTGCATTCTTAATTGTTTCTAGTACAAAATTAATGATTCCATCTCTACCATCTGCAGGAGATAACATTTTAAGGCTAGACATATTTTCAGATCCGCCACCTTTAGGCGCTAAGTGAATAACCAGTTCATTACCTTCAATAAAATCGTAATGAATTACTGCTGGTGTATTATCTAAAGTGTTTATTCTGTTTAAAGGGTGTCTTACTATTGATTTTCTAAGATAGCCATCGGTATAACCTAAGCTAACTCCTCTATTAATAGCTTCCGTTAAATCATAATCAAAAACAAGTTCTCTACCAATTTCAATAAAACAAACTAAAACTCCTGTATCTTGACATAAAGGAATATTTTCTTCTTTTGCTATTTTTTGGTTCTCAATAATTTTAGCAAGAACAGATTTACCTAATATATTTACTTCCTTATCAAATGCATATTCAAGTTTATCCACAATCGTTTTATCTAGAGTCTTAGTTGCTTCTATAATCATAGCTTTGATTGTATCAATAACAAGTTGTCGCTCTATTTTATACATTTTTTCACCTCTAGGATTATTATAACATCTAATATAATTTTTTTTAATATTTTTTATATCAAATTAATGAATTGGTATATACAAATCAACAATTATTTCCTATAATAATGAATAGGTGAGTGATCAAATATGCCAAAAATTAAAATCGTATCTGATAGTACTTGCGATTTAACGAAAGACTTACTTGATGAACATGAGATTGATATTGTACCTTTATTTGTGAATTTTAAAGAAGAATCTTATAGAGATCTTGAAGACATTCAAACAGAAAAGATGTATGAATTAGTCGACAAGTGTGGCATTCTTCCAAAGACAACCGCGGCGACACCAGGGTCATTTCATGATACTTTTAAAAAATACTTAGACGAGGGCTATCAAATACTTTATATTGGTTTAGGATCAAAATTTTCTGCTACCTACAGTAGTGCAAATATAGCCAAACAAATGTTAGAATCGGAAAATATTCATTTAATAGATTCAGCCAATCTATCATCAGGAATTGGCTTGCTATTGTTAAAAGCAGCTAAATACAGAGAACAAGGCATGGATATTTTAGAAATAGTTTCTAGGATAGAAGAAACTGTTCCAAAGGTCAGGAGTCAGTTTGTTATAGACACACTAGAGTATCTGAATAAGGGTGGTAGAGTATCTTCCTTATCTGCCTTAATGGGAGGAATGCTTAGAATTAAGCCTATCATTAAAGTTAGGAATGGCGAAATGCATGTTGGTAAAAAAGCAAGAGGAAGTATTACAAAAGGAATCGACTTACTAATTAAGGAATATTTAGATCATATTGATAATATAGATAATGAGTTTGTTATGGTAACACATTCTTTAGCTCATGAATCTTATCTATATATCAAAGAAAAAATAAAAGGAAAAGGTATTAAAAACCTTTACGAAACAAGTGCCGGCTGTGTAATATCGAGCCATTGTGGAAAAGGAACCATTGGTATTTTATATATAGAAAACTAATCCTGTTTATTCAGGATTTTTTTATTTAAATAATCAATCAATATAGTTGACAACGCAACTATATTAAGTTATAATATTCTAGTTAGTTGACAATGCAACTATTTTTATTTTTATAAGAAAGGAATCATTTATGAAACGAAATGAATATGATCATGGAATTCACAAATATCGTTTCAGATATCTTAACGAGAGAATAAGCAAGTTAAATGTATCTGGTCCACAAGCACAATACCTTGTGAAAATGCTTCACAGTGGGGGGAAAGTCTTGATGAATGATATGGTTGGAGAATCCGCATATCACAAATCACATACCACAAGAGCGATAAATGAGCTTGAAGAAAACGGATTGGTAACCAAAGAAAAGAATCCTGATGACAAAAGAGGTTATCTATTATATCTAACTGAAAAAGGAAAAGAAACCGCAAAAGGAGTTCATATAGCACTAGAAGAATTTGAAGACTTCGTTAACACGGTGGTAACAGACGAAGAAAGAGAAACAATTAAAAATATAACAAAGAAAGTATATCATTTACTGAGAACGTATTATGATGAGGAGGATATAATCGATGAAAATAGTATTTAAATATTTAAAACCATATTGGAAAGAATTAATAGAAATATCAATTCTTGTAATCTTAACATCATTAAGTATGTTATTATTGCCGGACTTTATGAGTTCACTTATTGGTAAAGGACTTAGTGCTGAATATACATTAAGTGGAGTTGTAGTAGATACCTGTGATCTAGCTTTAGCAGAATGTACAGTAAATCAAGTGTCAGATTTTGGAATTATAGCTAGATACTCGTTATATATGTTAGGAGCTACACTTCTATCTTCAATAGCGGCGATAGGACTTATGTATGTTTCAAGTCATCTTGGTTCTTATGTAAGTAGAGATATGAGAAGTGCACTTTATAAAAAAGTGAATTCTTTATCAATAGCTGAAACATCAAAATTTGGAACATCAACATTAATTACAAGAGCAACTAATGATATTAACCAAATACAAAACTTTATTATGATGGCTTCAAGAATGATATTAAGAATTCCAGTAATTTTTGTAGGTAGTATGATTTTTGCTTTAAGAAAAAGTGCTGAGTTAACTGGAGTTTTGGGAATATCAGTCCCAATTTTGATTGTTTTCATCGCAGTAGTCTTTATATTTGCGATGCCTTTGTTTAAGAAACAACAGATAAAAATTGATAATCTTACAAGAGTAACAAGAGAGAGTATTAATGGAGTTAGAGTAATTCGCGCTTTTGGTCAAGGTGAAACAGAAGTAGAACGATTTAATGAAGCAAATGTTGACTTAACGAATTTACAATATAAAATTGGTAAAATTATGGCATTTATGAATCCGTTTATTAATGTATTATTTAACCTTGGAATGGTTGGTATCTTATTTGTAGGATACACAATGGTAACCAATAATGAAATTAATGATTACTTAGGAATAGCAAATATATCAGCTGTTATTCAGTACGCAATGCAAATAATGTTTAGTATTTTAATGCTTACTATGACTTTCATTATGTATCCACGTGCTCAAGTATCAGCAAATAGATTAAAAGAAGTATTAGAAACTGAAACAACAATCAAAGATGATGCAACAGAAGAATATGATGATTACAATTTTAAAGGTGTTGTTGAATTCAAAGATGTATGTTTTAAATTTCCAGAAGCGGAGACTAACATCTTAGAGAACATATCTTTTAAAGCAAACCCTGGTGAAACATTAGCGATAATTGGGTCAACAGGTTCTGGTAAATCAACCATTGTAAATTTAATCCCAAGACTATTTGATATCTCTTGTGGTAGCTTAACAATTGATGGGATAGCAGTTAAAGATATTAAACTTAAAAAACTTCGCTCCAACATTGGGTTTATTACTCAAAAAGCTCAATTGTTCAGTGGATCAATAAGAGAAAATATTTCATTTGGAAAAGAAGACGCTACTGATGCTCAAATAGCAGAAGCTGCAGAAATTGCACAAGCAAAAGACTTTATCGAAAGCCTAGATGATAAATATGATTCTGTAGTAGACCAAGGTGGAGTAAACTTTTCCGGTGGTCAAAAGCAAAGAATTTCAATTGCTAGGAGTATTGTTAGAAAACCAAAAATCTATGTGTTTGATGATAGTTTCTCAGCACTAGACTTTAAAACTGATGCAAACTTAAGAAAAGCAATGAAAACAAAAATTAAAGACGCTACTGTAATAATTGTTGCTCAAAGAATTGGAACAATTATGGACGCAGATAACATATTAGTATTACAAGAAGGTAGAATTGTTGGACAAGGTAAACATCAAGAATTATTAAAAGACTGTGATGTATATCGTGAAATCGCCTTATCACAAATGGATGAGGAGGAACTTAAATAATGGCTGAAAATAAAAAAAGAGAGCAACATATGCTTCCTAAAAAAGAGTTAGAAAACCAACAAGTAAAGAAGCCTCTAAGAACTCAAGCTGGACCTAGACGTGGCGGGCCTGGTATGCATATCGGAATGCCAACTGAAAAGGCTAAAGACTTTAAAGGAACGGTTAGAAGACTATTTAAGTTTTTAAAACCATACACAGCTCAATTACTAATTATTAGTTTATTTACTATATTTACAATAGCTGTTATGGTTGCTGGACCATTTATAGTTAGAAATATCATGAATGATATCCAACAATATGTAACAGGTATTATTAGTAAAACAACTTTAATCGATAACACAGTAAAATATTTCTCCGTGTTATTAGCGCTATATGCTATTAGATTCCTTGTTGAAGCTACGAGTCATGTCTTAGGTAACAAAGTTTCAATTAGTTTAGGTAGAAATTTAAGAAACACTTTAAGACAAAAACTAGAAAGATTACCAATTAAATACTTCGATGAAGAACAAACAGGAAACATATTATCAGTATTTTCAAATGATGTTGATACAGTAATTAACTCTATTCAACAAAGTTTAATGCAAATGATATCATCATTCTTCACAATTATTGGTGTTTTGATTATGATGTTCATTATCTCTTGGCAATTAACTTTAATCGCTTTAGTAACTCTACCAATATATATATTATCAACAAAAGCTATTGCTAAAAGATCTCAATCTAAATTTATTAAGAGACAACGTTTCTTAGGTTCACTAAACGGAAATATTGAAGAAACATTTAGTGGTAATGTAGCTGTAAAATTATATGGAAAAGAAGATGATTCATACGAAGCATTCCAAGTAATTAATGAAAAATTAACTCAAGAATCAAAATCCGCTCAGTTCTTAAGTGGACTAATTAGACCTATCCTAGAGTTTATTTCGAATATAGGCTATGTAGCAGTTGTATTTGTTGGTGGAATTTTGGCTGGTGGGGCTAACCCATTATTGATTGGGGATATTACGAGTTTTATTTCGTATCAAAAATCATTTGTTAACCCAATTCTTAACTTAGCAAGTATTGTAAACCAATTACAATCAACTGTTGCTGGTGCTGAAAGAATATTCGATTTAATGGATCAAGTAGAAGAAGTTGCTGAATTAGATGTATCCAACTTTGATGGTAAAGAATTTTCAGGTCATGTAGTCTTTAAAGATATTCATTTTTCATACAAGGAAGATCAAGAGTTAATCAAAGACTTAAATCTTGAAGTCTTCCCAGGAAGACAAATTGCTATCGTTGGTCCGACAGGGGCGGGTAAAACAACTCTTGTAAACCTATTAATGAGATTCTATGAAGTAAATCAAGGTAGTATTTTAATTGATGGTAAAAATTCAACTGATGTAACTAGAACTAACTTAAGAGGACTATTTGGTATGGTTCTTCAAGATACTTGGCTATTTGCAGGAACTATTAAAGACAACGTAAAATATGGTAAAAGAGATGCAAGTGATGAAGAAGTTATAAAAGCTTGTAAACAAGCGCATGTTCATCATTTCATTGAAACTTTACCTGAAGGATATGATACTATATTAAACGAAGATGCAGCAAATATTTCACAAGGACAAAAACAACTATTAACAATTGCTAGAGCAATCCTTTGTGATCCTCGAATCTTAATCCTTGATGAAGCAACAAGTTCAGTAGATACAAGAACTGAAAGCTACATTCAAAATGCTATGGACTTTATGATGGAAGGTAAAACAAGTTTTGTTATTGCACATAGACTGTCTACCATAAAGAAAGCACATTTAATTCTAGTTATGAATCATGGATCGATTGTGGAACAAGGTACACATAATGAATTACTTGCTAAAAACGGAGTTTATGCAGACCTTTATAACGCACAATTCTTAAATCAAGCAACTTAATATATAAAAAGAGGATTATTTCCTCTTTTTTCTTTCAATGTATCTAAATCTATATTATAATATTCAATGAAAGTAAAGAGGTAATTATGAATATAGGATTTATAAGTTTGGGATGTGCTAAGAATTTAGTAGATTCAGAAATGATGTTAAAGATATTAGAAACAGCTGGTTGTAAGATAGTAAGTGACCCAAATGATGCAGATGCAATCATTATTAATACCTGTGGTTTTATTGAACCGGCGAAACAAGAAGCAATAGATACAATTAAAGAAATGAAAACCTACGGTAAAAAACTAATAGTTACCGGGTGTTATGCATATAGATATAAAGCAAAACTGTTAAAGGAAATGCCGTTTATAGATAGAGTAATCACTTTGGCAGATTACCCTAAAATACATTTAATATTAGAAGAAGTATTTAAAGACTATCATCTTAAATTTCAGCCATTAAAGTATGAGAATAGATTATTAACTGGTTCTGTCTTTACTCCTTATGTTAAGATTAGTGAAGGCTGTAATAATAACTGTACATACTGCGCTATTCCGTTAATTAGAGGTAAGTTTAGATCAAGGGCTTTTGAGGATATAGTACTTGAGTGTAAGAAGTTAGTTGCTAACGGTGCAATTGAACTGAATTTAATATCTCAGGACACAACGAGATATGGTTCTGACCTTAACAAAGAAGGAAAGAGTTTATTACCTGAATTATTAAGAGAACTATCAAAAATAGAGAATGTTAAAATGTTAAGAATTCTTTATTTGTATCCAGATGAAATTACAGATGAATTAATTCAAGAAGTTAAGACAAATGATTTAGTAGCGAATTATTTTGATATTCCGATTCAACACATTTCATCTAAAGTATTAAAAAGAATGAATCGTCGAGGAGACGAAGCATTCTTAAGAGGACTACTGAATAAAATCAAAACAGAAATTCCAGATAGCATTATTAGAACAACGTATATAGTAGGATTCCCAGGTGAAACTGAAGAAGACTTTGAACTTTTATACAATTTCACAGAAGAATTTGAATTCGATCGTTTAGGCGTTTTTGCATACTCGAAAGAAGAAGATACAGCTTCTTATGATTTTGTAGAACAATTAGATGAAGAAACAAAGACAGAACGATTAGATAAAATAATGAAACTTCAAAAGAAGATTTCAAGAAAAAGAAATAGAGCTTTAAAAAATACGATTCATAACACAATCGTAGAATCTTATGATCCTGATAGTAAGTTTTACTACGGTAGAAGTTATGCTTTTGCACCTGATGATATTGATGGTATGATTGTTTTTCAATCGAAGAAAGAATTACTTATGGGAGAAATGGTTAAGGTCTTAATTAAATCAACATTTGAATACGATTTAATTGGTGACGCCATAGAAGAGTAGGTGAGAAAATGTTCTTTATGTTGTTAGTAAAAGGATTTTTTATTGGAATAGCATTTATTGTTCCTGGACTTAGTGGAGGAACCTTAGCTGTCTATTTAGGTGTATACGATAAATTGTTACATGCAATAGGTAATATTTTTAAAGAGTTCAAAGAAAGTATGAAATTCTTAATACCTTTATTTATTGGGATTGCTATAAGTGTTGTAGCTCTAGCAAAACTGTTTAGTATCTTACTAAACTGGAGCTCATTTATTGTGCTGTTATTCTTTATTGGAATTATGGTTGGTGGTATCAAAGGTGTATATCAAAATGTTTCCAAAGATAAACCTACCATATCTAGCATTATTAGTTTTTTAGTCGCTTTTAGCTTAATTATTTTACTTGTTGTTTTTGAAAAAATAGGTGGAAATTCACCTTTAGCAACAATAGAAATAAGCTTTGGTAGTTTATTAGTTGTTTTCTTAGTTGGAATGGCAGCTTCGATGACAATGATTGTTCCAGGGATTTCTGGTTCTGCTTTGTTACTTGTCTTAGGATTCTACACAGCGATTGTTTCTAATGTAGTAGGTAATATTCTTGATTTTTCAAACATTATATATAATCTTCAAGTACTGATTCCCTTTGGATTGGGAGCTGCTTTAGGAATTATACTCTTTAGCAGATTGATTGAATATTGTTTATCTAATTATAAAAAGCAAACATATTATGCGATTTTAGGCTTTATCATCGCTAGTTGTATTGCTATCTTCTTTGAAATAAGAGACCAAGCAACAGCTACTATGATTGAAAATCAAGTTCCAATATATGAAGATCTATTTCAATATCTAGGTAATAATATCTTAGTCGTATTTGGAGGAATTGTTACATTTGTACTAGGGTTCTTTTCATCTAGAATGATGATGAGACCTGTTTTAAAAACCAAGTAGGAGGGTTTATGGAAGACTTTAAGGACTTAGAAAAATATATCATAAAGAATAGAAGACATTTTCACGAATTTCCTGAGTTAGGATTTGAATGTGTAAAAACTCATGACTATATCAGAGATGAACTGAGAAGGCTTAAAATCAATAGCTTTCCCCATATAGGAAAGAATTCAATTGTTGCGGTAGTAGAGAACGGTAAAGGGCCAATCATTGGTCTAAGAGCCGATTTCGACGCCTTAGCATTAGAAGAAGATACAGACTTATCATTTAAATCTAAAAACATAGGTAAAATGCATGCTTGTGGACATGATTGCCATGCAAGTATGCTACTAGGTGCAGTTAAATATTTATCAGAACACTTAGATGAATGGAGAGGAACTGTTAAGTTTATTTTCCAAGAAGCGGAAGAAGGACCAAACCCTGGAGGGGCTTTAGGAATTATCGCTAACGGTATGTTAGATGATGTAGATGAATTTTTTGCATTACATGTTACTAGTGATAATTTTGCAGGACAACTAGCTTATAATGATAGAGAAACATTAGCTTCTGCAGATACGATTAAAATTAGATTTATTGGTAAAGGTGGTCATGCTGCTTACCCTCATCTAAGCATTGATCCAATTATTATGCAAGCAGAATTTATAACTGCAGTACAATCGATAGTTTCAAGAAAACTAGACCCTATGGAAACTGGAGTGATTACTATTGCACAAGTAAAAGCGGGGACTACTCATAATATCATTCCAAATGAAGCTTATGTGGAAGGTACTGTTAGAACTTTTAAACAAGAAACTAGAGTGCTATTTGAAAAAGAACTTCATAGATTAACAGAACACATTGCCAAAGCTAATGGCGGTGACTATGAGTTTAACTACATTAGAGAATATGATCCTACGATTAACACTGTAGAAGAATCAGCATTGCTAGCTTCTGAAGCTGTAAAGTTATTAGGAAAAGAAAATGTAATTAAATTAGATAAACCTTCTATGGGTGCTGAAGATTTTTCTCGCTACATCATTCATAAAAAAGGTGCGATGGCTTGGCTTGGTGTAGGCTTTAAAGATAAATATAACTATTCAGTTCATCATCCTAAGTTTGAAGTAAATGAATCAGCTTTAATAAATGGAACAAGACTATTTATAAATATTGTTAAAAGAATAGGAGAAAAATAATGTATTTAATTAAAAACGCAAACCTATTAAGCATGGCAGATATCAATTATGAAATCTGTGATATCTTAGTAGAAGATGGTTTAATCAAAAAAGTAGGACAATTAAATGTAAAAGATTATCCTAAGGCTAAAGTTATCGATGCTGAAAACAATTTTGTAACTCCAGGTATTGTTGACCCTCATTGCCACATTGGTATCTTTGAAGAAGCAATTGGATTTGAAGGAGCAGATGGAAATGAAATGACTTCACCTATTACTCCTGAACTGAGAGCGTTAGATGCTATCAAGCCTCAAGACGTAGCTTTTGCTGAAACTTTAGAAGCAGGGGTTACAACAGTATGTACAGGACCTGGTAGTGCTAATTTAATTGGTGGTACATTTTGTATCCTTAAAACATATGGTAAAACTATTGATGATATGATTGTTGTTGAAGAATCTTCAATGAAAATGGCTTTAGGAGAAAATCCAAAAAGAGTTTATAGAAGTAAATCTCAAATGCCATCAACAAGAATGGGTTCAACAGCTTTAATAAGAGAGTATCTTCAAAAAGCAAAAGACTATAAAGAAAAACTTGATGAGTACAATGTAGGTATTAAAGAGAATAAAGATGTTAAAAAACCGGACTTTAATGCAAAACTTCACTCATTAGCTAGAGTATTTGATGGTTTCCCTGTTAAAATACATGCTCATCAACAAGATGATATTGTTACAGCAATAAGAATTATTGAAGAGTTTGGCTTAAACGCAAGTATTGAACATGCTACAGAAGCACATTTAATAACGGAATACGTTAAAAATCATAATGCAAATTTGATTATAGGGCCAACACTTGGTTCTAAATCAAAATATGAATTAAGAAACAAAACGTTTAAATCAGCTAAAATCCTAAAAGATGCGGGTGTTAATTTTGCTATCATGACTGACCATCCAGTTATTCATCTTGCAAACGCATTAACTCAAGTAGCTATCTTTGTAAGAGAAGGACTAGATGAGTTAGATGGATTAAAAGCAGTTACTATTGATGCAGCTAGAATTAATCATATCGAAGATAGAGTAGGTTCTATCGAAGTAGGTAAAGATGCTGATATCGTTATTTGGGACGGTCATCCTTATCATTATATGACTAAAACTAAATATGTTTTCGTTAACGGAGAAGTAGTACACAAACAATAGAGAAGACAATTTGTCTTCTCTTTCTTTTAATTATATTGATATAATGTTTCCATACAAAAAAATATAAAAAAAAAGTAAGGAATTCAGCGAATTTCCTACATTTTTGCTTTCATTTCATCGTTATAAACTTTTTGACACTTTTCAATTAAGTCAATTGCTTCCTTTTTATTGTAGTATTCTAATACTTCAACATTATGTCCTGGTTCTAAAATCTTATAGGTACTAAAGAATAACTTGATTTCTCTTAACTGTAAATCTTTAATATCCTTCAAATCGTTTATGTCTTCAAATCTTCTATCAGCATCAACAACAGCTATAATTTTTTGATCGTGATCACCTGAGTCAATCATGTCTAGATAGCCTATTACTCTAGCATCTACAATACATCCTGGGAATGTTTTTGTGGTAGCTAAAACTAGAATATCTAGTGGGTCTCCATCTTGAGCTAGAGTTTTTTCTATGTAACCATACTCTGCTGGGTAAGTCATTTTTGAATACAATACTCTGTTTAATTTAATACGATTTTTTAATTTGTCAACTTCATACTTATTTTGAGTTCCCATTGGGATTTCAATAATCGCTTCTACTATATGTCTCATCAATATCTATCTCCTCTGCAAGGATTATATACCATAAATCGCTCATTTTCAACAAATTCTACTTATTATTTGCA
This sequence comes from Mycoplasmatota bacterium, assembly GCA_016342455.1. GTDB lineage: Bacteria > Bacillota_I > Bacilli_A > Izemoplasmatales > Hujiaoplasmataceae > 4572-104. The sequence continues at coordinate 23,638 of JAEIOE010000034.1, forward strand.
GTTTTTTAATATAATATATTTAAATATTATAATTTTATGGTAAAATACACATGAGGTGGTAATATGATAAGGCAATTGTTCTTTGAACCAAGAACATATTTAGATTGGCTTAACGATAATTACTGGTGGCCTGTAATACTCTGCGTATTAATAATTGTGGTTGGTTTTTACTTTATATTTTTCTATAAACCAAAAACCAAAACAGCTGCACTAAATAATGACGAAGTAATGGCAATCATGAATCTATTCGGTGGCAGCGACAACGTAAATAATATTACGAAGAATGGCTCTAGGTTTAAATTTGAAGTTAAAAAAGTTGAAGAATGTAATTTGGAAGGAATGAAAGATTTGGGTTGTACCGGAATCTTTGTTTCAGGAACTCAAATTAAACTAATTTTTCCATTTAGTGCGGATGAATTAGTTGAAAAATACAATTCTTAGGAGGATTTTAAATGATTGTTGGAAAGTATAAAGTAACTTACGAAAATGGGTTGCATGCTAGACCCGCTACGAAATTAGTTTCAAAAGCAAATAGCTTTCAGTCAGAAATGATTTTAGAGTTTAACGAAAGAAAAGTTAATTTAAAATCAATTATGGGTGTAATGTCTTTAGGTGTGCCAGCAAACAAAAACATTAAAATCTCTTTTAACGGAAAAGATGAAGAAGAAGCTTATAAAGCAATTACTAGAGTGATTAATGATATCAATGATATGAAATAAATTTGTAATAAACCTAAGCCATATTAACTCTTGTTGTTAGTATGGCTTTTTTTTGAGGAGATTTTATGGAAAAACAACACAAAATTCAAATTAGTAAATTTGGAATGTATGGTTTTTTAAAGAATTTAAGATTCTTTGAACCATATCTTTTGTATTACCTGACGATTATATCTGGATTAACTTTATTACAAGTTGGTTTTCTATATTCTATAAGAGAAATAATTATTTATATATTTGAAATACCATCTGGCGTAATTGCAGATAGATTTGGTAAAAAGACAGAACTTGTATTTTGTTTTATGTTCTATATTCTATCCTTTATTTTATTTTATCTAGCAAGCAGTTATTTTATGTTTATATTAGCGATGGTTTCATTCGGTCTTGGAGAAGCATTTAGATCAGGAACTCATAAAGCAATGATTATGCAATACCTTGATCTAAATAAAATAGATGCTCCTAAGAGTAAGATTTACGGACAAACGAGATCAATGTCGATGATTGGTTCAATGACAATGAGTTTAATATCTGTTGTTTTTATTATTTGGTTGCCAGAAGTAAGAATTCTATTTTTACTATCAATTATTCCTTATTTACTAGATATGTTGTTAATTATCAGTTATCCTAAATATATGAATGAAAGAAGAGATGAAGCGTTTAAACTTAAACCGTTTCTAAAAGAGAATTACCGGGCAGTTAAATATTCGTTAACGGATAAAAAAGTAAGAAGTTTACTAGTACAAGCCTCTACTTATCAGGCTGCTTTTAAAAGTATTAAGGATTATATTCAACCAATCATTATTACATTAACTTCAACTGTGATTCTATTTAGTGCTTTTTCTCTAGAAGAAAACTTAGAAATCTATATCGGTGTTATTTACGCTGTTATATTCTTGTTTAGCAGCGTAGCTTCTAGACATGCTCATATAGTCGTTAAGAAATTTAAGAATAAAACAATTATTAATCTTATGTGGTTGTTCACTGGTTTCGTTATGATCTTCCTTAGTTTCTTCTTAAGTAATATCTATATTATATTTACTTCTTTCTTAATCTTCTATATATTCTTGAATATAAGAAGACCTTTGATGGTAGAGTTAGTTGGAGAAGCTACTGATAAAACAAAAAGAGCCAGTGTGTTAAGCGTAGAATCTCAATTAACTTCACTATTTGTCGCTATATTCGCACCGATTATAGGATTTATTGCAGACAGAAATATGAAACTGTTATTTATTCTAGTTGGTATCGTAATGGTGTTGATTTACTTGTTTACACAAATACCTAATAAGAAAGTTATTGATTAGTGTTTCGTAACATGCAAGTAATATTCTTATAGATTAGATAACATAACTTGCTAAGAAAGTTTTGCACTTCATATTGACAGAAATACAAAAATCGACCAAAATGGAATTGAAATCCATATTATACGATTAATCCAGTATTCTAACTATAATTATTTAATGATTATTCTAAGATGAAATTAGAGTGACTAACTACACATCACTAAATATAATATATATTTCGATTATAAACGAATAAATACTTGTAAACGAATTGTTCTTCGAGTATAATCTAAATGAGGGGTGATTTTTGATGATTAAAAGAGAGAAATATATAAGCGAATTACTATTATATAAAAACAAACCATTTATCAAAGTATTAACCGGATTAAGAAGAGTAGGTAAATCCGTTCTATTAGATATGTATGTTGATCAACTAGTTAACTCAGGTATCAATAAAGAGAATGTATTAAAGATCAATTTTGAGCTACCCGAGTTTTTTAATATTATAGACTATAATAATTTAACTGATTATGTTATTAATTGGACCAAAAACAAGGAAGGTTCACTATATTTAATTTTAGATGAGATTGGCCGGGTTGAAAATTGGGAAAAAGCTGTAAATGCATTTCACACTATGAGCATTTTTGATATATATATTACAGGATCAAATGCAGATTTATTATCTTCTGATTTGTCCACATATTTGGCTGGGAGATACGTAGAAATTCCAGTTTATCCTTTGTCATACAAAGAATTTACTAAATTATATCCTAATTCTAAATTTAATGATTATATTATATTTGGTGGTATGCCATCAATTTCTGCTTTAGAATTAGATTATAAATTATCTATGAATGTATTACGTGATGCATTTAGGTCTGCAGTATTTCAAGATATCGTCACAAGACATAGAATTAGAAATGCATTTGTTTTAGAAAAACTTATATTGTATGTATTTCAAAACACTGGTAAAACATTTTCAGCATTATCAATATCCAAATATTTTAAATCTCAAAACATTAAAGTATCAGTAGATACAGTCTTAAATTACTTAGATATTATTGAAGATTCATTCTTAATATATCGAGTTAGAAGAAATGACATTATAGGAAAATCAATACTTAAAACCGAAGAAAAATATTTTGTTGCTGATCACGGGATGAGAGAAGCAATAATCGGTGGTAATCAACAGTCGATTGAACTGATATTGGAGAACATAGTTTATACTGAGTTATTAAGAAGAGGTTATACAGTATATATCGGTAAAGTAAAAGAATTTGAAGTTGATTTTATTGCAAAAAAAGAAAACTTACAAGAATATTATCAAGTTTGTTATTTACTTGAATCAAAAAAAGTTAGAGAAAGAGAATTTGGCGTTTATAATTTGATTCCAGACAATTTTCCAAAATACGTAATCTCAATGGATACAATTAATTTTAGTTCCAATGGCACCATACATAAGAATATTGTAGATTTTTTAGAAGAATCAAATTGATGATATTGTGAAAATACCTTACTTATTGTGGAAACACTCCGGTGATGTATACAGACATAACCGGTTACTATCCAGAATTAATAGATTATCAAGTTAGTTATGTCCCAATCAGACAACCAAACTGCTCTGTATTCAGTGATAATTCTTTCTTAAGAACATCAAGTATATTATATCCTGAAAATCGAGATGATTACACAAAATTGTGGTCTATTATATCAGCTATGGCGATGGCTAATTACATGATGACATTCTATACCGCAGCTGGTGGCCTTACTTTCTTTGGCCTATCTACTCTTACCAGTGTTTTGATTGGTGTTGCATTCTGGGCTATAACGGTTGTTGCTGTTGCAGCAATAATATATGTGGTTGTAGATGCAATTACAAATTCTAATGAGAACTGAGGAGATTAACATGAAAAAACATATTGTTTATTATTTAATAATAATTTTATCAAACATTCTATATTTTATTGTTCCATTCCCTTTAATCTTGATATTAATCTATGGGTTTCAGACCGTTTTTACACTTCATATTTATCAAACGTTCAAACTAGCATTAGGAAATAAAAGAAATACAATAATAGGTTTATGGCTATTATCGGTATTAATACAGTTTTCAGGAATATATTATTTTGCAGTTACCTATTATACTAAACCAATTTACAGCGGTATTTTAGCATTTTGTTTATCTGTGGAAATTTGGATTATTGCTATAATAAGATATATTAGGCAAACACGAAATAAATAAATAAATATATATAGAGTTTCTAAGATATGTTGAATACTCCTGTATACATTACTCCAGTCATACATATTGAAGCATTAATAGAAATTATAAAATTTCATAGAAAATGCAAGCTGTAAAAAGCTTGCATTTTTTTATTATATAGCTGTGTTCAAGCAAAGTACTGATTTAGTGTAGGGTACGGTTTGTAGATATCAACTGGAAACGGTTTTTTGGATA
>JAEIOE010000035.1 GCA_016342455.1 Mycoplasmatota bacterium
CTCTTTTTTTATTAAAATGAAGAGTATAAAAATAAGAAAAAAGTAGGTCAAAATACAAACTTTTGACACTACCTATTGAATAATGGAGTGATTTTATGAAACAAATACAATGGTTTCCTGGACATATGCAAAAAGCCAGGAGGCAAATTGAAGAGAAACTACCTATCATTGATATTGTCTATGAAGTTATAGATGCAAGAATACCGGAATCCTCTAGGAATCCTTTTTTAGCTGAAATTATAAAAAACAAACCCAAATTAATGATTTTGAACAAAATAGATTTAGCGGATGATACCTTAACCAGAGAATGGATGGAGTATTATGAAAGTCAAGGAATTGAATGTATTACTTCAAATGCCTTAACTGGAAATATCTTAACTAAAATATATAAAAAAACAGAGGAAATTTTAAGACCTCTTGTAGAAAAAGAAGCAGAAAAGGGAATGACAAAAAGAGCTTTTAGAGCGATGGTGATTGGTATCCCTAATGTGGGTAAATCACAATTCATTAATAACCTTTCAGGTAAAAACAAAGTAAAAACAGGTAATCTCCCTGGTGTTACGAAAACTCAGTCTTATATAAAAACAAATAGTGATTTACTGCTGTTGGATAATCCTGGTGTTTTATGGCCTAAGTTTGAAAATAAGTTAGTAGGATACAATCTGGCTTTACTTGGTTCAATTAAAGATGATATCTTACCGCTAGATGATATCGTTATTTACGGAATTAATTTTTTACTTAAAAATTATCCTAATAGATTAACCGAAAGATATAATATTCAAAACCCTGAAAAATTAACTCCAGTAGAGATTATGGATGAAATTGGATTAAGGCGTGGTTGTAAACTTTCAGGAGGACATATTGATTACGAAAGAGTAATTGCTTTATTCTTATATGATTTTCGAAATTCAAAACTTGGAAAGATTACATTGGAGACTGTAAAAGATGTATTCCTTTGAGAAGAACTTATGGAACAGCGGATTTAAATACGTTGTAGGAGTAGATGAAGTGGGAAGAGGGCCTTTAGCTGGTGCGCTTGTTGCTGCGGCAGTAATATTAGATCCTAATAATCCTATCATTGGATTAAATGACTCTAAGCAGTTATCTCACAAAAAAAGAGTTGAATTATTAAAAGAAATAAAAGAAAAAGCATTAGCTTATGCATATCACTTTGTTGATGTAGAAACAATTGATAAAATAAATATATACCAATCATCTAAATTAGCAATGATAGAATCAATTAAAAAATTAGATATTCAAGCAGAGTTTATTCTTTCAGACGCGATGCCTTTAAAAGAGGCGGAGATACCTTATGAAGCAATAATCAAAGGAGATACTTTATCCGCTTCAATAGCTGCCGCTTCTATTTTAGCAAAAGAAACAAGAGATGATTATATGATAGAAATGGATAAACTATATCCGGGATATGGATTTAGAAACCATAAAGGATATCCAACCAAAGCGCATTTAGCTGCAATGGATCAAATTGGAATATGTGATATACATAGAAAATCATATAAACCAGTTCAAAAAATTATTCAAAAACAATTATCACTTTGGGAGTAAATATGAAATATAAAGCAGTAATCTTTGATTTAGATGGAACACTTCTTGATACAATTTCAGATATATCAGATAGCATGAATGCAAGTTTAGAAAAATATAACTTTTCTACTTTTTCAGAAGAAGAGTATAAATATTTTGTTGGCAAAGGAATTGATGTTCTAATCCGAAAAATTATGGAAACGTTAAAGATAGAAGAATCTGTGTTTGATTTACTAAAAAAAGAATATATAGATGAATACGCAAAAAGAAACAACGCTAAAACACAAATTTATCCAGGAGTAATGGATTTAATTAATAGACTTCAAAACAGTAACTTACTTGTTAATATTCTTTCAAACAAACCTCATTTTCAAACTGTTGATGTGGTTGCTTATTATTTTAAAGACTTTAAGTTTGATGAAATATATGGAAAGAAAGTTGAATTTAAAATAAAACCTGATCCAACTTCAGCCTTAGATCTAATAGCGCATTTAAATATTTCGGCTGATGAAGTATTATATGTTGGTGACACTAATACAGATATTGAAACAGCTATCAATGCTGGTTTTGATAGCGTTGGTGTTTTATGGGGCTTTAGAAAAAGAAAAGAATTAATAGAGGCTGGAGCTGATTATATAGTGGAAAAGCCAATGGATATATATAAAATAATTGTGGGTGATGGAAATGATTTTAAATCAAGATAATTATTTGAATTTTGATTTATCAAACAAAGTAATCGTTTTTCCAACGGATACTGTTTATGGTATTGGTTGTCTTTATGAAGACGAAGAGGCTATAAAAAAAATATATGATATCAAAGGCAGAGATTTTTCTAAGCCTATGGTCATTTTATGTTCTAACCTAGAGCAAGTTCATTCGTTAATTAAAGAAAATCAAGATATACCAGAAAAGTTGAAAAAGCATTGGCCAGGTAAGCTAACTATAATTTTCTTTAAAAATGAAAATATTTGTGATATAATAACTTCTGGAAAAGAAACTGTAGGTATAAGAATTCCAGGAAATAAAATTAGCATGGAATTGCTTAACAAATATGGGCCAATGGTAGTTACTAGTTTGAATTATAGTAATAAGCCAGCAATCACAAAATTTAAAGATGTATTAGAATTTGAAGATGTGGTTGATTTTATCGTTCAAGGTCCTGATTTATATTCTGCTCCTTCAACTGTATATGACTTAGCAAATGATATAGTGCTAAGGCAAGGTGAAGTAGTTATAAGGTGATAAATAATGGAGAATAAAGCTTTAATCGAAAAAATTTCAAAAGAATTTAAAATTGATATCATGGATGATTACGTATCAAAAGACGTAAATGATATTGTTTTTTGTTTTGATTGGTCAAAATCAGTAGAAGCGAAAGTTCTCTTTTTAAGAGGAGACGCAAAAATATTGGGCTTTAAAAACCCTGATGATTTATACATAAGAGATTTTTTAAGTATGATAGAAATAAATAACCCAATTTCTGAAGTTTATGGTCGCGAAAATTATATTAATGGCATTAAAAATGATTTAAGTACGCTGAAGAAGATAGATGAATTCTACTTACCGTTAAGAGATGAAGATGAAGTTCTATGGATATGCTTATCTATTAAAGCGATTACGAAGAATGATGGCTCAAATGAACTAATTTATGGTCATGTTAATTGGGTAACTTCCAAAACACCGAGAGCGATACTTTATTATAAAAACAAATATAAAGATAACCATACAAAACTTTTCACTAACGAAAGTCTTAAATTACATTTAAATTTAGCAAGACCAACAGATCATTCTTATGGCTTATTCTTCGATATTGATAACTTCAAAAGAATCAACGATGTATTTGGACATAGAGCCGGAGATAATTATCTTACATTATTAGCTGATAAATTAATCGCTAATTACGAAGAAGGAGTTATCTACTATAGAATGGGTGGGGACGAATTCTTTGTTTATTTAGTGAATTGTACGGAAGAAGTCGCTTATAAAAAAGCTTTAGATATCATTTACACAGTTGAAACATTGAATCCTCAAGGTCAGCAGGTGGAAGTAAGTGCTTCTGTTGGAATTATCCCTATAATAGGGAATGATTTAGATTATGATGAAGTGTTTGAATTGGCTGACAAGACGATGTATTTTTCAAAAAGAAAAGGCAAAGGAAATATTTCATATGCAAGAGAGGTTTAACCTCTCTTTTTTTGCGACCAATTAGTTGTAAAAAAAGGGTGGTTTTGTTATAATTGTTATGATATTAAATGAGAGGTGTTAAACATGTTAGTAGCTATTGGATCAGATCACGCAGGTTTTGAATACAAAGAATTATTAAGAAAATATTTAGCGAAGAAAGATATCACTGTAATAGATAAAGGTACTTATTTATTGGAACCGGTTGATTATCCTGATTACGCAGCTAAAGTAGGACACAGCGTTGCAAACAATGAAGTTGATTTTGGTATAGTTATATGTGGTACTGGATTAGGAATCAGTATTGCGGCTAACAAAATCAAAGGAATTAGAGCGGCCGTTGTATCATCAGCATTTACTGCAGAATCTGCTAAGAATCACAATCACGCAAATATAATTGCTTTTGGTTCGAGAGTTAACACAATTGAAGAAGTAAAAGAATATCTTGAAATTTTTATGAAAACAAAAGAATCTGAAGAAGAAAGACATGTGAACAGAGTAAATAAGATTCAAAAATTGGAAGGTTAATTTTTTGGATAAAAAAAGTGAAACTCGACAAGTAATCTCGACTCTTAATCTTGTCACACAATTTTTTGTGGAAACATTCGTGGGAATGATATTGGGATATTTATTAGGTAGATTGTTAGATAATGTATTATTTACAGATAAGACTATCCTAGCTTATGTATTTTTATTTCTAGGTCTTTTTGCTGGGCTTAGCAATTTTATTAAGAGAGTTTTAAAAAATATTGACGGAGGAAATAAAGATGAAGAAACCAAACGTAATTGAATTAACATTTTTATTTACTTGGCCAGTTTCTATAATTGTGGCTTTAATAATATTTTTGATTTCTGGAGACTGGGGACTAGTAGTTAGTTACATTCTTGGGGTCTTCACAGTCTTAATGATGCAATCAATGAATTATCGTATTATGAAGAATACTTTCAAGAATAATCCTGGGAATATTCAACGTTATACGATATTTATATATATTGCTAAACTAGTATTATATGGTATAATTTTATATGTTGCTTATAACGAACCAAATTGGAATATATTTGCAACATTGGGTGGAATTATGACTTATAGAATTGTCATGTTTCCTACCACTATAATTTTTGCAAAAAAAGGAGATGATGATAGTGCAGTTTGATTTAATTGGACCGATATCACCAGCGGTATTTTCAACACTTGTCATAATAGCAATATTGTCAGTTATCTTTATTATTGCTGGGCTTTGGGTTAAAAAATTAGACCCAGCTAAAACACCTAAAGGATTCATGTTTATCATGATTACTATCGTGGATTTCTTTAATAAATTCTTAGGTGGATATATCCCCGATAAAAAGAGATTTAGTTTTTTTGCGCCATATTTATTTACAATAATTATATTTTTAGCAGTAGCTAATGTATCTTCACTATTTGGTTTAACTGCACCACTTTCAAATATCGGTGTAGCTATGAGTTTTTCAATTATGACTTTTATCATGCTTAGAATTACTGAATTCAAGTTTATTTCAATAAAAGACAAATTGAATAGTCTAATAGGTCCAGTTAAGGTATTGGCACCAATCATGATACCAATAAATTTAATTGGAGAATTCTCAACACCATTTAGTATGGGATTACGTTTATTTGTTAACTTATTAAGTGGAGCGATCATTGCTTCAATAGTTTATGGACTTCTTGGGTGGTTTGGTGGACTATTCGCAGGAGTATTATTACATGCGGTGTTTGATATTTTCTTCGGATTAGTACAAGCATTCGTATTCTTTATGTTATCAACAGTGAGTTTATCTATGGCTTCTGAAGCATAGAAAAATATAGGAGGAAATTATGTTAGATACAATTTTTAATTCTGTAATACGTTTCGCAACAGAATACAACGAACATTTTAGTAATGGTATGGCATACCTAGGTGCTGGTATTGCAGTTATTGGTGGTCTTGGTCCTGGTATTGGACAAGGTTTTGCAGCAGGTAAAGCAGCGGAAGCAGTTGGACGTCAACCAGAAGCTCAAAGTAAAATTTTAGTAACAACACTTGTTACACAAGCAGTTGCTGAAACAACTGGTCTTTACGGACTTGTAATCGCAATTCTATTAATCTTCGCTAGATAGCAATTTGTCACAAGCCTTTAAAGGAGGTAGAATATGTTTCTTGGAATACAAGAGATGATCGAAGGGGTTTCTAGAGCCGTAGAAAACGCACTTGGATCAACTTTACTTGATGTAGCAATTCAAGTAGGTGCAACATTTCTTCTAGTGATAATTGTTAAAGTATTTTTCTGGTCAAAAATCACGGACTTTTTACAAAAAAGACGCGAATTAATGGAAGAAGAATTTGAATCTGCAAAACAAGCTAATGAAGATGCAAAGAGCTTGCACGAAAAAACAAACAAAGAATATGAAGATTTAAAATCTAAATCAAAAGGTTATTTAGAAAAAGCAAAACAAAGAGGCGAAGAGGAACGTTTTGTTATTGTTGCGAAAGCTCGTAACGAAGCAAAAGGATTATTAACTCAAGCGGAACAAGAAATTGCTTTGGAAAAACAAAAAGCTAAGACTGACATTCATAAAGAAACAGTCCATTTAGCAACATTAATGGCTTCTAAGATTATTGAAGAAGAATTAGATGATAAAAAATACCAAGATTTAGCAGTTAAAAATTTAGAGGGTAGTGAAAAAGTATGACAGGTATAGCTAATCAATACGCTTTAGCTGTTTTTTCGCTTGCTAAAGAAAAGGACAAGGAATTAGAGTATAGTCAATTACTAATGGATTTCTCCAATAGTATTACTGAAGATACTCAAAAGTTCTTTGCTCATCCAAAGATTTCTATTTTAGAGAAAAAAACAGTGTTAGAGAACGTTGTAAAAGATGGACTCTTACTTAACTTCTTAAAAGTTTTAGTAGACAATGATAGATTCTTTTTAGTAGAAGCTTGTGCTTTGGCATATAAAGATATTTTAGATGGAATGAATAAAGTTATGAAAGTAACTGTCTTCTCTAAAAAACCTTTAACAAAAATAAATCTTAATAAAATCGAAAAGAAATTAAAAACAACTTACCAAAAAAGAATTGAACTTACAGAAATTATCGATGAGACAATTATCGGTGGTTTTAGAGTTGAATTTGAAGGTAATGTTATTGATGAAACAATAAATAAGCAACTAGATGATTTGAAATCTAGTTTAACAGAGTAAGAGGTGCTTTATGAAAATTGATCCTTTAGAAATAAGCTCTTTAATCAAAGAACAGATTAAAAAGTATGAAAAAGACTTAAAAACAGAGAATATAGGAACTGTAATCTCTGTTGGTGATGGAATCGCCTTAGTATACGGACTTGACAATGCCATGGCTGGTGAATTGTTGCTTTTCCCTAATGATGTATACGGGATGGTTCAAAACCTTGAGAGAAACAACGTGGGAGCTATTCTATTGAATGATTCTACTTTAATTAAAGAGGGAGACCAAGTTAAATCAACTGGTAGAATCTTAGAAGTGGGAGTTGGGAAAAATCTTATTGGTAGAATTGTAAATCCTTTAGGACAACCAATTGATGGTTTAGGTAAAATTGAAACGAAGAAAACCAGGCCTATTGAAAGAAAAGCTACTGGAGTTATTGAAAGACAATCAGTAAACCAACCTCTTGAAACTGGACTTAAAGTTTTGGATGCACTTGTACCAATTGGTAGAGGGCAAAGAGAATTAATTATTGGGGATAGACAAACTGGTAAAACTTCCATTGCGGTAGATACGATTCTAAACCAAAAAGGTGGAGATGTAATTTGTATTTACGTAGCTATTGGACAAAAACAAACTACAGTCGTAAACGTATATGAAACATTGAAACAAGCTGGAGCGATGGAGTATTCAATTATTGTTGCTGCAAATGCATCAGATCCTGCGCCGTTATTATACCTAGCACCATATGCCGGAGTTACTATGGGTGAAGAATTCATGTTTGAAGGTAAACATGTATTAATGATTTACGATGACTTAACAAAACATGCGGTTGCTTATCGTGAACTATCACTTCTTCTAAGAAGACCGCCAGGAAGAGAAGCGTTCCCAGGGGATGTGTTCTATTTACATTCAAGATTACTTGAAAGAGCGGCTAAGCTTTCAGATAAATTAGGTGGAGGATCTATTACTGCCTTACCAATTATTGAAACACAAGAAGGAGATATCTCAGCATATATTCCTACAAATGTTATTTCAATTACAGACGGACAAATATTCTTGCAATCAAAATTATTCTATTCTGGTGTTAGACCTGCTATTAATGCTGGTTTATCCGTTTCTCGAGTTGGGGGAGCCGCACAACATAAAGCGATTAAGAAAGTGTCAGGGACATTAAGACTTGACCTTGCTAGTTATCGCGAGTTAGAAGCTTTCACTCAATTTGGTTCAGATTTAGATGATGCAACAAAAGCAAGACTTGATCGTGGGGAAAGAACGGTAGAAATCTTAAAACAAGGATTACACGAGACTTTACCATTTGAATTGCAAGCAGTAAGTATTTATTCATTAGTTAATGGATATTTAGATAGAGTAAAAGTTTCTGAAGTATTGCGTTTTGAAACTGAAATTCATGATTTTATGAAACGCGACGAAGAAGGTAAAAAATTACTACAAGAAATGAGAGATACCAAGAGTCTTCCAAAGGGAGATACTCTAGACAAAATTTTAGACGAATTTGTAACTGATTTTATTTAAGTAAGAAGGTGATTTTATGGCAGCGTTACGTGATATTAAAAATCGCATAGAAGCCACAAAAAAAACATCACAAATTACTAAGGCAATGAATATGGTTTCAGCTTCTAAATTAAAGCGAGTTGAAAAAAAACACATTGCTTTTACACCAATTAAATTGCGTGTAAGAAGATTATTAGAAGATGTACTATCTTCCAACCCTGAATTAACTCATCCGCTTTTAGAAAAGCGTGAGATTAAGAAAACAGGTTATATCTTAGTAACTAGTGATCGAGGGTTAGCTGGACCTTATAACTCCAATGTTATCAGGCACTTCGAATCTCTTGTTAAAGAAGTACATAAATCAAAAAGTGAATATATAGTAGGTACTATCGGATATAAAGGCTATAGTTATTGTCGTAGAAAACAACTACCTTTACTAAATACGGAATCTATTAATTCTCGTGATGATGTTAAGTTCATTGACTTCCAAGCGATGTCTAGAGCTTTCATTGAATTATATTTAAATAGGGGTGTGGATAAAATCGTTATGATTTATGCGCATTATATTAATTCAATATCACAAGAAATAAGAGAAGAACTATTATTGCCAGTTACAGATATCATATCTGATGAAGCAGATTTATTATCTGACTACGTTTTTGAGCCTTCTACTGAAGAAGTAATCAATTCGTTACTACCAATCTTTTTAGAAAATACTTTGTACGGTATTATCTTAGATGCTAAAACCGCTGAACATGCCGCTAGGATGACAGCGATGAAGAGTGCTACAGATAATGCTTTGGAAATAATTCAAAAACAAAATTTAATTTACAATCGAGCGAGACAAGCGCAAATTACGAATGAGTTAAACGATATCATCGGTGGCGCTAATGCGGTTAAATAGGAGGAACAAATGGCTAATATTGGAAAAGTAGTCCAAGTTACTGGACCAGTTGTAGATGTTGAATTTCTGAACGGAATGCCAGCTATCAACAACGCATTACAAATAAATATCCCTGCTAAAAAAAATAACGGGACTGAAATTAAGTTAACATTAGAAGTCTCTCTATTCTTAGGGGGAGGAGTTCTTCGTACGATTGCAATGGATTCTACTGATGGATTAAGAAGAGGTATGGAAGTAGTTGATGCAGGAAGTCCAATTACAGTACCTGTAGGAAATCTTACATTAGGAAGAATATTTAATGTTCTTGGTGAACCTATTGATGGTCTGCCTTTTGATGAAAAATGTGACAGAGCACCAATACATAGACACGCTCCAAAGATTGAAGACTTAAACGCTACTACAGAAATTCTAGAAACAGGAATTAAAGTGGTTGACCTTTTAGCACCTTATATTAAAGGTGGTAAAATTGGTTTATTCGGCGGAGCTGGAGTTGGTAAAACTGTATTAATTCAAGAACTAATTAACAACGTTGCACAAGAACATGGTGGTTTATCTGTTTTTGCGGGTGTTGGAGAAAGAACAAGAGAAGGAAATGACCTTTATTTTGAAATGAAGGAATCAGGAGTTATTAAAAAAACTGCAATGGTGTTCGGACAAATGAACGAGCCACCTGGAGCTAGAATGAGAGTTGGATTATCAGGTCTTACAATGGCGGAACATTTCCGTGACAAAGAAAAACAAGATGTTCTTCTTTTTATCGATAATATTTTCAGGTTCACTCAAGCTGGTTCTGAAGTATCAGCACTTTTAGGTAGAATGCCATCAGCTGTTGGGTATCAACCAACCTTAGCTACTGATATGGGGCATCTACAAGAAAGAATCACATCTACTAAAAATGGTTCGATTACATCAATACAAGCTGTATTCGTACCAGCTGATGATTATACTGACCCAGCACCAGCCGCTACATTTACTCACTTAGACGCGACTACTAACTTATCACGTAAAATCGCTGAAGAAGGGATTTATCCAGCAGTGGACCCACTAGCTTCTACATCAAGAGCATTGACTCCTGATATCGTTGGTAAAGAACATTATGAGATAGCGAGAGAAGTACAAAGAACACTACAAAGATATAATGACTTATTAGATATCATAGCAATTCTAGGTATGGATGAATTAGGTGAAGAAGACAGATTGGTTGTACATAGAGCAAGAAGAGTTAGATTATTCTTATCTCAAAACTTCCATGTTGCTGAACAATTCACAGGACAAAAGGGTAGTTTTGTTAAAGTAGCTGATACCGTAAAAGGTTTTAAAGAAATATTAGAAGGTAAATATGATGATTTACCTGAAGATGCATTTAGACTAGTAGGAAGTATAGAAGATGTTATTGCAAAAGCTAAATCTATGAAGAAATAGGGTAAACTTATGAATATTGTTATTGTAACTCCAGACGGGGAACTTTATAACGAAGAAGTAGATTCTATAATCGTATCAAGTTCAAATAATGGCGATTATGAAATCTTGAAAGACCATTTGCCAATAGTATCTACAATAGATACTGGCTATGTGAAATTAACTTCTGCCAAAATGGTCTATTATGTTGTAGTTATCAATGGAGTAGTAGAAAATATGAATAACAAAATTACAGTAGTGTCTCAAGACGCTTTTATTGGTGAGTCAAAAGAAATCGCTTTAAAGAACTTAACTGATATTAGAGCAGCGAGAACGGAAGAAAACAAAAAACGAAATGTTGAATTAGAAAAAGCTGAAAGAGAATTAAAAAGACAAATAAAAATGTCCGGTGCCGGCAGCTTATAGGGGGAGATTATGAAAAAAAGAGGATTTGAAGTAGTAAGCAAATATATAAAGGCTAATCTTGAATTGCCGAAAAGAAAAACCAGCGGATCAGCTGGCTACGATTTTGAATCTGCAGTTACTATTGAAATCGAACCTAAAAAGATAGCATTTGTAACAACTGGTATCAAAGCATTTATGCCAGAAGATGAAGTGTTACAGATGTATCCAAGAAGTAGTTTATCTTTTAAGAAAAAACTAGTGAAAGCAAACTCAGTTGGAATTATTGATTCTGATTATTACAATAACGAAGACAACGAAGGAGAAATAATGTTAATCCTTTTCAACTTCGGAGAAGAAACAGTTTTAATTAAAAAAGGCGAAAGAATTGCACAGGGTATATTTATGAAGTATTTAACAGTAGATAATTCAGAAACAACAGTAAAACGCTTAGGCGGTTTTGGTTCCACAGGGAACTAAAACCCCTTTTTTTTTAACTTATATTTAAAAACAGTAACTTATTTCATTTTTTTAATAAATATTCCCCAATATATAATAATGTTTAAAAGTCCTAAAAATAAGGGAAAAATCATAATTTCATTCAAATTGCAAAAAAAAGATATATATTTACGTAAAAAAATATTAAATTCCTCTTGTAAATATGATTTTAAAGTGATATTATAATTGTGTAATTTGTTTAAGTAAATTTAATAATTTGAAGAGGAATCGAGAGGGTATTTAAAAAAGACAGACTTTTTTTGTTTGATACTCCAATTTTTTATGTATTAATTTTATCTTAAATAAACATTTTTTTTACTCGAATTGCGTAAGCGGTTACATATGAAGGTATGATATATGATAAAAAACTTAATTGAAAAAAATACACAGATACAAGTTCTTCCAGTTACAGATAAATCATTTAATCATTTCGGAAGAATACTTAATGAAAATCTATTTATTGAAGCAGTTAATTATTTAGAAACTACAGAAGTTCCAGATAATGGAAATGTATATGTAGCTCACGACAAATATTTTTTAAATGCAATAAAGGATTTCTCTGCTTATGATGATGTTTTTGGTGATATGCCAATTCAGTATGGCTACTGTAATGGATTAAACTCTAAATTGAACGCACTAGAATATCATAAATCATCTGAAATCAATATCGCGGTTACTGATCTTGTATTAATGCTAGGCAAGTTTGAAGATATTCATCATTTGGAATATGATTCAAGCAAGTTAGTAGCTTATTACTTACCTAAAGGCACTGCAATTGAGTTACATCCAAGAGTATTACACTTCGCACCTTGTAAAGTGAATGATCAAGGATTTAAATGTGGAGTAATCCTCCCTAATTTAACAAATGTAGATTTTTGTAAAGCAAAGCAGATTAATTGTGATGAAGATAACTATTTATTTAAAACAAACAAATGGTTACTAGCACATCCGGAAAATACAAAAGCAATCAGTCAAGGCGCTTTTGAAGGAATTACAGGAAAAAATATAGACATATTGTATTAAGAGGATAATTATGTATAAATACCAAGAAAATTCGGACGGACTTATAATTTTATATAATAATGAAATTGTTATTAATCACCAAAAAAAACATCCTGCATTTTATATTGGATTTGGTATTGAGGAAATTGAATGTTACAGAGGTAACTTTCAATTTGATGATTTCATTGAACAACGTGTTGGATTAGATGAATATGTTATTGAAGGTAATAAAATCACTTTTAGTCATAGAGATAAATATTTAATAATTACTTTAGAAGAGGTTGAAGAAAGACTGATACTAAAGTTTGAAGCCAAAGAAGGCTATAATAGATTTTGGTTTAGATTTCATGCTTTAAAAGAAGAACAAGTATATGGGTGTGGAGAACAAGCTACCTATTTTGACTTGCGAGGAAAAAATTTCCCTTTATGGACATCTGAACCAGGTGTTGGAAGAGACAAATCTTCAATAACTAAATATTACGCTGATTTAGTCGATAAGGCTGGTGGAGATTACTACACTACTTATTATCCAGAACCAACCTATGTATCAACGAGAAAGTATTGGTTACACGCAGAAACTTTTGCTTATTCAGATTTCAATTTTAAAAGAAGTGACTTTTTCGAATTCATGTTTTGGGAGTTACCAAAACAAATTATTATATCTTATAAAAAATCTTATTTGAATTTAGTAAACGATTTAACTGAATATACAGGGAGACCCCCTGTATTACCGGATTTCTTACTTGATGGAGTTATTTTGGGAGTTCAAGGAGGAATGAAACAAGTTAAAAAATACTTAGATCAAGCAATAGATGCCGGAGTTAAAGTAAGTGGATTATGGTGCCAAGATTGGGCCGGGATAAAATATACAACTTTTGGAAAAAGATTATTTTGGAATTGGAAGTTAAACGAAGATTTATATCCAAATTTAGAATCTGAAATAAAGGAACTAGAAAAAAGAAATGTTTCTTTCTTAAGTTACATTTGTCCATTCCTTTTAGAAAATGAATCTTTATATAATGAAGCGGAAAACAATGATTTCTTAGCTTTAACTGAAAATGCTGAGACATATAAAGTTGATTTTGGAGAGTTTAATTGTGGAATAGTTGATTTAACAAACCCTAAAGCATTTACTTGGTACAAAAATATAATAAAAACAAATATTATCGACCTTGGAATAAAAGGATGGATGGCAGACTTTGGAGAGTATTTACCGGTTGATTGTGTTTTATTCAATGGGAAAGATGCTAAGGTTATGCATAATGAATGGCCGGTTTTATGGGCTAAATGTAATTATGAAGCAGTAAAAGAATCTGGTAAGCTTGGTGAAGTATTTTACTTTATGAGAGCTGGCGGTCATGGTTCTCAACATTTTGCAACATCACTTTGGAACGGAGATCAATCTGTTAACTGGGAAAAATTTGATGGAATTCCATCAGTTATTCCATCATCATTATCAACAGGTATTATAGGGAATCCATATACTCATAGTGATATTGGTGGATATACTAGTTTACACGGAAATATTAGAACAAAAGAATTGTTTGATAGATGGTTAGAAATGAGTGTATTTACTTCATACATGAGAACTCATGAAGGAAATAGACCAAGCGAGAACTTCCAATACTATCAAGATGAAGATACTTTAAAATTGATGGCAAGAATGACTTCAATTAGAGTAGATTTAAAACCTTATATAAAAGAAGTTATTAAAGAAGGTTCTGAATTAGGTTACCCTGTACAAAGACCTTATTTCATGCATTATGAAAATGATGAGTTAGCACGTACACTTCAGTATGAATATTTATTTGGTAGTGAATTGTTAGTGAAACCAATAGTAGAACAAGGAAAAGATACACAAAGGGTATACTTGCCTGATGATGAGTGGGTACATTTATGGTCAGGGCAAATTTTTGTTGGAAAACAAATAATTGAAATTGAATGTCCTATTGGATATCCTCCTGTGTTTTATCGAAAGGAATCAAGATTCAAAACCTTATTTGAATCTATTACGAATAAATATCATAAGGAAGGGAGAAAGTTATGAAAAACGAGAAACAGTCTTTTAAAGCTTATAAGATGAAACAAAAAGTAATTCCTTATCTTTTTTTAACACCGAATTTACTTATATTTTCAATATTTATTATCTTACCAGCACTTATAGGGCTATACTACTCATTTACCGATGTTAATCTTTTTCATATGAATGAATTTAGTCTGATTGGCTTCCAAAATTATGTTCGTTTATTTAAAGATGCTGAATTCTTGGCGGCTTTATGGAACACTGTAAAATTGGTTGTTGTTTCAGTTCCGATTATATTTGTTTCAGCAATGGCTATCGCAATGTTGATTGTTCAACCATTGAGAGCAAAAGGTTTTTACAGAGCTACTTACTATTGGCCAGTTATGATTTCAGCAATTGTTGTCGGGATTATATGGAACTGGATTTTAGGAGGATCATTCGGTTTATTCAATACCTTTATTACCAAACTAGGTTTTGCAGAATCAGATACGCTTATCAATCCAAATTTTGCTTGGTGGTCTATTGTTCTAGCGATTGTTTGGTCTAGAACGGGTTATTATATGATTATCTTTATGGCGGCGTTACTTAGCATACCAGAATCTCTATATGAAGCATCTGATATGGATGGAGCCAATAAAGTACAAAAATTTAGATTTATTACATATCCATCTTTAAGAGCAGCTAGGTTAATGGTGTTTATACTTGTAACCATGGAGGTCTTTAAGACTTATCCTATTGTAGTTAAGTTAACTGCAGGGGGGCCAAGTAATGCAACAACCTATACAGTTCAATATATTTATGAAACTGCGTTTAGTACCACTTATGATGTGGGTTATGCTAGTGCGATGTCAATGATTTTATTGTTATTCGTAACTATTTTAACCGCAGCCAATTTCTTCTTGAATAAAGGAGGGACTGACTAATGAAAAAAGCTTCGATTTATCATTATATATTCGCGATACTGTTAGTTGTATTCTTTTTAGGCCCAGTAATTTATATTATAATGTCAGCTTTTAAATCTCAGAGTGAATTGTTTTCTTCAACACCAACATTTTTCCCGAAAGCAATCAGTTTTGATAATTTTGCAGATTCTTTCAGTAGAGGTAGTTTTTTAACTTATATTGGAAACTCATTTATTGTTGCAATTTCCTCAACTGCTTTGGCAGTAGTTATTAATACAATGTCTGGTTATGCACTTGCAAAATTCAGATTTAAAGGTGACAAAATAATAATGATGGTTATTTTATCAACAATTATGTTACCGCTTGAAGTAATTATGGTTCCTATATTCTCAGTATTAAAGACTTTAGGAATGTATAATTCATTGCTGGCTTTGATTATTCCAGCAGCAGCAACACCTACAGGAATATTCTTGATGAGACAATATTTAGTAACTATTCCTGATGATATCATTCAATCGGCTCGTATTGATGGGGCTTCTGAATGGAAGATATTTACAAGAATTATTGTTCCTAATGCTAAACCAGCAATTGCTACGTTAGCAATCTTCTCATTTATGTGGAGATGGAATGATTATATTTGGCCATTAATTGCAATTTCGTCACCTCGTAAATATACATTACAGTTGGCAATTGCTAATATGAGTGGGCAATACGGATCGAATTACGGTACAATACTTGCTACATCAGCCATCTCAATGGTTCCGATGTTAGTTGTATTCCTTATTTTCCAAAAACAATTTGTTCAAGGAACCGTTAATTCAGGTATGAAAGGATAAATTTCTGTGAAATTACAGAATTTAAATAAAAAAGAAATGAAAAAGAAGGAGAGAATTATGAAAAAATTTGTTTTAATTTTTACGTTACTTTTGTCTGTTAGTTTTTTAGCAGGATGTAATGGCAACAAAACTCTACAAATGTTATGGTGGAGTGATGGTTCTGAAGGTACAGTTATGCAAGAATTACTTGATGAGTATGAAGCAGAAACTGGTGTAGTTATTGAATTAGTTCCAATAGCTTACAATGATTATGAAGCTAGATTAGCTACAATGATTAGTGGTGGAGAAGCTCCAGCATTAGCACGTGTAACTGAAGGTCACTTAAATAACTTCCAAGACAACATTTTAAGTCTTGAAGGTGTTTATGACGAAACTGGATTCACAAACTTATTCTTTAACTCTGATGGCGATGTAATTTCACTACCAATGGATATTACAGCTAATGGATTATTTGTTAATGTTGATTTACTTGATGAATACAATGTTAACTATCCAACCGGAGATGACGATGTATGGACTTGGACTGAATTCGAAACTGAAATGTCAAAATTAGATGGACAAACTGGAGTTGCTGCACCTGGATTATATGATCATCAAGGTCATAGATTCATGTCTGTATTCTATCAAGCTGGAATTACAATTTGGGATGATGCTTATACTACATCTAACTTGAAATCAGCAGCTGCTCAAGCAGCAGTACAAAGAATGATGGACTTCTATGAAGACGGATTCTTACCAAGAAATGCTTATACTACAAAAGACTCTGCATCATTATTCAAAACTGGAGCTTATGGATTCCATTTTTCAGGTAACTGGAATGTTTCAAACTATTCAGGTGCTGATTTAGACTTTGAATGGGCTGTAGTTCCAATGCCAGAAGGTGCTGCACGCGGTACTATCTTAGGTGGAAAATCATTAGCTGCATTTGACGATTCAGGTTCTGAAAAAGAAGCTAAAGCATTCATCGCATGGATGTCTGAAGGTGCTCAACATGACCAATATACTGGTTCAGTTCCTTACCTAACTCCAAGACTAGGCGCAACAGTTGATTATGGAGACTATGCAACTGAATATGCTGTATTCTTAGATGAAATCGCAGCTACAAGTTCTGATGCTGTTCAAGACTGGTTAGCACAAGTTATGATTCCTGGAATGTATCCAATTATCAATGACTTTGCTGAAGCTGTTGCTTTAAATCCAAATGATAAAACTGCTCTACAATTATTAACAGATTTAGAAACAGCTTTAATGGCTGTTGCACCAACTGAATAATATTATAAGTTAATAGAGATTTACTCGATTGTTAGGTGCCATGTTTAAAATAATGGCACCTAATGATTGAAATCTTAAATCCTTTGTTTTATTATATATAGAGATGATAGAGAAAGTTGATAAAACAAAAGATTTAAAACATAATTAAGGGAGAAAATTTAATGAAAGAATTTAATGTTTTATATTGTCCGATTGGAGTTCCTACATTCCACTTGGAATCTGCTCAAAAAGCATTCGAAGAATCAGTTAAGTTAATAAAATCATTGGATCCATTTGCTACGGTGCCTAATGAAATGTTATTAACAATTGATGCTTTACATAAATTTATAGAAGATAAAAATCCTGATTTAGTCATAGTACAAAATGTAACTTTCGCAAATTCGACTTATTCAACAGAGATTTTTAAAGCTTTTAATTCAAAGTTTTTGTTATGGACTTTAAGAGAGCCGGTTATTGATGGGGGAAGATTACGTCTTAACTCATTAACTGGTGCGTTCTCTGCAGGAAACGCCTTTTATAATATGAAAGATGATAACTTACTATATATGTTTGGATCACCAGAAGAATTAGAAATTCAAACAAGATTAGCTAAAGTGATAAAAGCTGGTAAGGTTAAACAAGCAATGAATTCTATGAACTTATTAATGATAGGTCATACGCCTCAAGGTTTTGGTTTTGGTAGAGCACTAGACTTAGAAATGGCTAAAAACTTTGGTGTAAATTTATTAGCAATTGAATCAAGAGAATTAACAAATTTAGCAAAAAATTTAAAAGAAGAACAAGCTGCTGAAGCAAAAAAAACAGCTGAAAGCAGAATGGTAGATTTAGATAAAACACTTCAAAAGAACCGAATAGACTTCTTTAAATTATATTCAGTGTATAAAAAGTATATTGATGACAACAATGTTTTGGCTATCGCTTCACGTTGTTGGCCTGATTTCTTTACTGATTATGGTACACCAGTTTGTGGTGTATTAGGAATGTTAAATCAAGATGGTATTGCAGCTGCTTGTGAAGCAGATGCTTATGGAGCTTTATCGATGTTTATTGGTATGCAATTATCAGGGAAAGCGACTTATTTTGGAGATCCAGTATCACTTGACGAATCAGAAAACACAATTACATTTTGGCACTGTGGAACTGGTGCGTGTTCCTTAGCTCGAAAAGATACAGGTGCATTAACAGGAGTTCATCCAAATCGTAAGATTGGCCCTACTATGGAATTTGGTCTTAGACCAAGTGAAAAAGCGACAGTTTTCAGAATTGGAAGAAAAGCTGACGGAACATTTAGATTCTTATTATTAAAAGGTGAGATTCTAGATAAACCGAAACAATTTCTTGGTACTTCATTAGTGTTTAAAACAGAGCCTGAAGTAAAACCATTAGTTACACAACTAGTGAAAGATGGATGGGAACCACATTACATAGTTATTTATGATGACTGTGTAGAAGAATTAGAAATCTTAGCAGAAATGCTAAACATAGAAATTTGCAAATATTAGGAGGAATATGATGGAAAATAGAGCATATTTAGAAGAAAAAGCAAAAGATATTAGAAAACACACATTAAGTTGTATTGGAAAATTAGGAGTAGGACATGTTGGTGGAAGCTTATCAATAGCTGACATATTAGCAGTATTATATTATGATCAAATGAACGTTGATCCTAAAAATCCTCAAAAACCAGATCGTGACAGATTTGTATTGTCAAAAGGTCATGGTGGACCTGCTGTATATTCAGCATTAGCTTTAAAAGGATATTTTCCTATGGATCAACTTTGTACATTAAATCAACCAAATACTGACTTACCAAGTCATACCGATAGAAACAGAACAATTGGTGTTGATATGACAACTGGTTCATTAGGACAAGGGTTCTCAGCTTCAGTGGGCATGGCAACAGCTGTACAAATGGACAAATCACCATTTTACGTATATTCAATAATTGGTGATGGTGAAAGTCAAGAAGGTCAAATTTGGGAAGCAGCTATGTTTGCTGGAAGCCAAAAATTAGATCATTTAATTTCTTTCACAGACTATAATAAAATGCAAATTGATGGAGAAGTTAAAGACGTTAACGGAATTCATCCGTTAGATAAAAAATGGGAAGCATTTAATTGGCATGTTCAAGTTATTGATGGACATGATGTAATTGCAATCCAAGAAGCAATTTTAGCGGCTAAAAAAGTTACAGGAAAACCTTCAATGATCATTTGCAATACGATTAAAGGTAAAGGCGCTTCATTCGCAGAAGGTAAAGTTGGTTCACATAATATGCCAGTTACAGAAGAAATGGCAAAAGAAGCAATTGAAAGGTTAGGTTAATCTTATGGAATTAAGAAATAGAGCATTAAGAGATATATACGTAGATTTATTAATGGAATATGCAGAAACACATCCAGAATTAGTTATCGTTGAAGCTGATTTAGCATCAGCGCTAGCATCAACTAAATTCTTTAAAAAATATCCAAACAGAGCTATAAATGTTGGAGTTCAGGAAGCAAACATGATTGGTGTTGCAGCAGGACTTGCTAATATGGGTAAATTACCATTCACACATACATTTACACCATTTGCAACAAGAAGAGTGTTAGACCAAGTAACATTATCAGTTGCTTATTCAAAATTAAACGTAAAAATGGTTGGATCAGACCCTGGTATTATGGCTCAATTAAATGGTGGTACTCATATGTCTGTTGAAGATGTAGGTATTATGAGAACTATGCCTACTTTAACAATTGTTGAACCAATTGATGGCGTTCAATTAGCTAGTTTGTTTCCACAAATAGCTGAACATAATGGACCAGTTTATATTCGTTTAACAAGAAAAGATTTTGATGAAGTTTATGATGATGGCGAAGAATTCATTCTAGGTAAAGCAAAAGTAATTAAAGAAGGTAAAGACGTTACTATCTTTGCTTCTGGAATAGAAGTTAAAGAAGCAATTGATGCTGAAAAATTATTAGCTGAAAAAGGAATATCTGCATCTATTATTGATGTACATACAATTAAACCAATAGATGCTGAAACAATAATAAGAGAAGCAAAAAGAACTGGCGCTGTAGTAACGGTTGAAAACCATAGCATTATTAATGGGTTGGGTTCTGCAGTAGCGGAAGTATTAGCAGAGAATTGTCCTACAGTTATGGAACGCGTTGGAATTAAAGATCATTTTGGAGAAGTTGGGTTAAAAGATTTCTTAATGGAAAAATTTGGTTTAAAAGCGAAACATATTGTAGCGGCAGTTTTAAAAGTTTTAGATAGAAAGTAAAGAGGATAAAAGAATGGGAAAATTATTTTTAGGTTCAGATAAATCAGGCTTCAGATTAAAAGAAGCTATTAGAGAATATTTAGTAGAAAGTAACATTGATTTTGAAGATATCGGTACTTTAGATGAAGAAAAAGCATTACCTTTCTTTGAAGTAGCTGAAAAAGGAGCGAAAGCGCTTCAAAAAAAAGTTTATGATAGAGGGATTCTTATCTGTGGGACAGGTATGGGAATGTCTATAGTGGCGAACAAACACTTTGGCGTAATTGCTGCAGCTTGTGAATCAGTATATGCTGCTGAAAAATGTCGTGCAATCAATGATGCTAATGTACTTTGCATGGGCGGCTGGTTAATCGGTCCTGTTATGGGATTAGAAATGGCAAAAGCATTCTTAAATACAAGCTTCACACAAAATTTAGAAGACTGGCGTGCAAGAAATTTAGAAAAAGCAAGAACTGCAGTACGTGAAATAGAAAAAAACAGCTTTAGTAAATAATCTTAAAGCAAGGAGAAAATAAAAAATGCTTATACCAATTATATCGTT
The DNA here is from genome assembly GCA_016342455.1 of Mycoplasmatota bacterium. GTDB lineage: Bacteria > Bacillota_I > Bacilli_A > Izemoplasmatales > Hujiaoplasmataceae > 4572-104. The sequence continues at coordinate 21,475 of JAEIOE010000035.1, forward strand.
ACTTGCGTTAGTATTAGCTATCGTTATAGGCTTTTGGAAAAACATAAATGTTGGTCTCATTGCTATCGTTTTTGCATTTATTTTAGGAGTTTATGTAGGTGGAATTTCAGAATCTACTATTATGGGTTATTGGCCAATAAAGTTGTTTATTACGACATTTGGAATTACCTTGTTATTTAGTATCGCTAAATTAAATGGAACGCTTGAAAAAATATCAAAAACAATTATTTATCAAAGTCACGGAAAGAAAGTATTAATACCAATTATATTCTACATTTTAGCTGTTGTAATAGCTTCTGTAGGACCTGGTAATATTTCGACTAGTGCATTACTATTACCTATCGGTTTAGTAATTGGACATAGAACTAAAATCTCCGCATTAATGATGAGTACATTAATTATACTAGGCTCCATTGCTGGCGGCTTATCTCCCCTAGCGCCTAACGGCATTGTAGCATTAGACTTGGCCGCAAGCAATGGAGTTGGAGATTTGGGTTTAAAAATCTATATTGTTAATGTAATATCAATGACTATATTCTCTACCATTATATTTGTGGTTCTAGGTGGATTAAAACTTAGAGGAGATAGAGTAGAAATTAGTAAAGCTGGAAAATTTGATAGACATCAAATCTACACCTTAACTACGATTTTTATATTAGTATTATGGGTAATTTTAGGGGGCGTAAATGTTGGGTTTGCAGCATTTACACTATCAGCGATTCTTTTAATTATGAAAGCCGCAGATCAAAACGAAGCTATTGCTAATGTTCCTTGGTCTACTCTTTTATTGATTTGTGGGACAGCTGTACTAATTAATGTAATAAGTGATTTGGGAGGCGTTGATTTATTAACTGATTTCTTATCAAGCTTAATGAATAAATCAACGGCAGTACCTATTATGGCTACATTATCTGGTGTTATGAGTATCTTTAGTTCGGCAGTTGGTGTGGTTATGCCTACACTAATACCTACAACAGTTGCTTTATCAGCAGATCTTGGTTCTGTAGTATCACCTGCAGCTTTAACAATCACTATAGCAGTCGCATCACATATTGTAACAATGAGTCCATTTTCAACTATGGGAGCTTTAGCTTTAGCTAGTTCTCCAAAAACAGTTGATAAGAAAGCGTTGTTTAAAAATTTATTTATAACAGCATTTGCATCGTTATTATTTATTGCTTTATTCTTAGGAGTATTAGTGGCGGTTGGATGGATATCTTAATTAAGGAGAAAAATCATGGAAGACAGTAAGAAAACAATTGCAACTCTGGTTAAAAAAGCTAGAGTAGCTCAAGAAAAAATTAGTAACTATACTCAAGAACAAATTGATGAAGTTTGTTTGGCAATCGGTTGGGAAGTATATAATGATGAAAATATCAAACTAATCGCAGAACAAGCGGTACTAGAAACAAAAATGGGTACAGTTGAAGATAAAATAGCAAAACATAAAAATAAAGTTCTAGGTGTTTTAAAAGACGTTAAAGGAGCAAAATCAGTTGGTTTAATTGAGACGGATGATGTAAAAAAAATTAGAAAATACGCAAAACCCGTAGGTGTTGTCGGGGCATTAACACCAGTTACTAATCCTACTGCAACTCCATCAAGTAATGCAATTACAATTCTAAAAGGTCGTAATGCAGTTATCTTTGCGCCACATCCAAAAGCTAAAGTAGCTTCAAAAATGGCGATTGACTTTATGAGACAAGGTCTTAAAAGAGTTGGTGCACCCGAAGACTTAATTCAAATTGTTGAAGAACCATCAATCGAAAGTACTGGTGAGTTGATGAAACAAGTTGATGTTGTTTTAGCAACTGGTGGAGGAGCTATGGTTAAAGCTGCTTATTCATCTGGAACGCCAGCATATGGAGTGGGACCAGGAAATTCTTGTCAAATAATTGCAGAAGATGCAGATGCAATTGATGCAGCTAACAAAATATTTGTTAGTAAGAAATTTGATAATGCAACATCTTGTTCAAGTGAAAATTCGATTATTATTCATGAATCTAAATATGATCAATTAGTTGCTGAACTAACAAGGTTAGGTAGTTATTTTGTAAAAGGTGATGAAAGAGAAAAATTAGAACAATACATGTGGGTTCTAAATAAAAAAGGATATCGTTCTATTAATGGTGGAATTGTTGCTAAATCCGCACAAGATATAGCAGATGGTGCTGGTATCTCTATTCCTTCAGGAACTAAAGTGCTAATGGTTGAAGGAGCTGAAGATATTGAAGGCGATTTCTTCTCTCAAGAAAAATTATCTCCAGTGCTTACTGTATTCTCATGTAAAGACTTTACAGATGGATATAACAAACTTGTACGTTTAACAGATAATTGTGGTACAGGACATTCATGTGGAATTCATACATTTAACCAAGAATATATTGAATATTTAGGCGAAAATATGAAATCAAGTAGAATTGTAGTTAATCAAGCACAAGCAGCAGCAAATGGAGGAGCTTTCTTTAATGGAATGCCATCTACTACTTCATTAGGTTGTGGAAGTTGGGGCGGAAACATCACTACAGAAAATATCAGTTTCAAACATTTCTTAAATGTTACTTGGGTTTCTGAATATTTAACACCAAGTAGACCTACAGATGAAGAAATTTTTGGTGAGTTTTTTAAAAAGTTTAAATAGAGGTGCGATATGAAATTATATGAATATCAAGCAAAAGACGTATTTAAAGAAGCTGGAATCACAATTCCTAATTCTGTTTTAATTGAGAAACCAGAAGAAATAGAAAATGCTTTAGCTAAAGTAGGCACACCTTGCGTAGTGAAATCACAAGTATTAAGCGGCGGTAGAGGGAAAGCTGGTTTAGTGAAATTTACGAAAACAGAAGCAGAAGCTAAATCTGAAGTAATAAGATTATTCAATCATGACTTAAAAATTAAAAAAATAATGATCGAAGAAGCAGTTAATATTGAAAAAGAGATCTACGTTTCGATAACAGTTGATCCGTATTTAGGTAAGGGATTATTAATTGTAAGTGCTGAAGGTGGAATTGATATTGAAACCTTAGCTGTTACACAACCAGAAAAGATTATCAAAGAACCTATTGATTTAAGATATGGATTAATGCCTTTCCAAGCATCGAGAATTGCTTATTCTTTAAATCAACCAAAAGTCGTTACGAAAGCTTTAATAAAACTATTCTTAAATCTATATAAAGTATTTAGAAAATATGACGCTGAATTAGTAGAAATCAACCCATTATTCATCACAAAAGACTTAGAAGTAGTTGCAGGTGATGGAAAGCTGATGATTGATGATAATTCAATGTTTAGACAATCTGAATTTGATAAAATTCAAACAGATTATAAAACGGTTGCTGAATTTGAAGCCGCTGAAGAAGGAATTCCATTTATTCAATTTGATGGAGATATAGGTCTAATGTGCGCTGGAGCTGGGTTAACAACTACAGTTTACGACCTTATTCATTATGAAGGCGGTACTATTGCGAATTATCTAGAATTTGGTGGCCCACACTATAAAAAAGCAGTGAAAGCAATGGAGATTTGTTTAAAAGTCCCTTCAAAAGTAATTTTGATTGTAACTTTTGGAACAATAGCTAGAGCTGACGTTATGGCTGAAGGAATCGTTGATGCTATTCAAAGACTGAAACCAGACCGTCCAATCGTTACTTGTATTCGTGGAACAAACGAGTTAGAAGCAGTTAAAATTTTAAAAGCTGCTGGATTAGAACCTCTATTCGATACTGAAGAAGCAGTTCGAACAGCGGTTAGAATCGCACAAGGAGGTTCACAATGAGTATATTTATAGATCAAAATACAAAAGTTTGTGTTCAAGGAATTACTGGAAAAGAAGGAAGTTTTTGGACAAAACATATGATCGAACTTGGAACTCAAGTATTATGCGGAGTGACCCCTGGAAAAGAAGGACAATTCATAGAAGGAAAACCAGTATACAATTCTGTAAAAGCGGCAGTTGAGCACCACGGCATTGATGCTTCAATGTTATTCGTTCCTCCTAGACTTACGAAGGATGCAGTTATGGAAGCACTTGATGCAGGTATCAAAAAAATCGTCACTATAGCGGACGGTATCCCATTACATGATATGGTGCTCATCCGCCAAGCAGCAAAAGAACATAATGCTTTTGTGGTTGGTGGAAATACTTCGGGTGTCATTTCTCCGAAACTTGCAATGATGGGTAGTTTCCCTCATTGGATTGAAAGAGTTTATAAAAAAGGTAATATTGGTGTAATGACTCGTAGTGGTTCATTAACTAATGAAGTTACCGCAATGATAGTAGAAGCCGGATACGGAGTATCAACGCTTATTGGTGTTGGAGGAGACCCAGTACCAGGAACTAGATTTGCTGAATTTTTACCTTTATACGAAGCGGATAAAGAAACAGAAGCTATCGTTATCATTGGTGAATTAGGCGGAACAATGGAAGAAGAAGTAGCTGACGCAATCAAAGAAGGTATCCTAACTAAACCATTAGTTGCTTTCTTAGGGGGGAGAACTGCTCCTAAAGGACAAAAGATGGGTCATGCTGGAGCTATTATCTCTGGCGGTAAAGGTTCAGTAGAAGATAAAATAACAGCTTTAACTGAAGTTGGAGCTTTAGTAGCTGAAAGACCTAGATTAGTTGGAAAACTTTTAGAAAAATTGAATGTAGCAAAAAAATAAGAAAATACAGAAGATAATAAAATTTGTAAAAGAATAACGTATTATAGATACTGTACATGGGGGTGGTTTTTTGGATTATATTAAAATTAATAGGTTAGTAACCACATCAATATATAAACAAATCGCTTCAGGTATTACAGAAGCAATTGATTCAGGTTTATTAAAATATGGAGACAAACTTCCTACAGAAAAAGAAATCTGTCAGGCTTTTTCTATCAGTCATACTGTAGTTAAAATGGCTTATGAAAATTTGATTGTAGAGGGTAAAATCAAACGTATTAAAGGAAAAGGAACCTATGTAACGAACAGAGCTAACTTTCATACTGATTTACATGCATTCTATGAGGTAGATATTAAAAACAACGACTCTAAAATTAAATATAATACAGAAGTTGTACTATTTGATCGAATCGTAAAGGATTATTCTGCTTATCGCGCTTTAAAACTTGAAAATGGTGAGAAGTGCTACAAGATAGTAACCCTTACTAAATCAGAACAAAATCCCATAGTACTTCAAAAAATATACTTGCCTGAAAAATTGTATCCTAATTTCTTAAATTGCTATAATAGTTTTGATAAACTATATGACTTTTTAGAATCTGATTGCTGTAATAAAAAAATAAATGGCTTGCATAGTATATTTAGCGCGATAAATGTTTCTGCGCCAGATGCATTACTGTTAAATTTAAATAATGATGAAGCTATCAGTTTTATAAGAACAAAGATAGAAGATAAGAACGATGAAATAATTGCATATGTATGTAGTTATTTTCCAGGAGACTTATCGGAATTCGAGGTGATAGTTCATGCAATCTAATTTATTAGAAATGATTACAATCGACAGACGTTCTACAGTGGATTACGAATTACAAATCAAAGAAAGCATTAAAGCTTTAATTTTGGATCAATCATTTTTCTATCATACCGTGATGCCTACTCCAATTGAATTAGCTAACCATTTAAACATTGATAAAAAGATTGTGGAATCAACTTACGCTCAATTAAGCTCAGAAGGTTATCTAAAAACAGATGAATCAGGGCAATTTCAGGTGTCATTCTTTGAATTAACTAGATATTTCTTTGATAGAAATACAGCTGTGTTTGATGCGATTGCAGCTTTAGGGCTAGAACCTTCAATTGAGTGTATTGAAAAAAAAGTAGTGAAGTTAAAAAAAGAAGAATTACTTCAAATGGGATTTTCACCTGAAAGTGGAAATCAACTACTTCATATTATTAGAATATACAAAGGTGACAATCAACCGATTATGATACTTGAGAACTATTTGCCAATATCAGTTTTTCCTGATATTTTTAAGAACTTCAAAGGTGATGAGCCTCTGAATGCCTATCTTAAGTCACATTATGGAATAAGAGCGGAAATATCAAAACGAATTATTAAGTCAGTTAATTTATCTACGAAATTAGCTAAACTATTAAATGAAAGAAAAAATGCCGCAAGTATTCAATCAACAAACCATATTTATGATAAATTCGGAAGATTAATTGACTACGGACAAAGTCATTCAATTAGTAGTTATTATTTCCAAGCTTTAATACCTAGAGCGGAAATGAAAGAATATTTTCCAAAAGCATTTAAATAACTTTGAGGCCTAGTTTATTCTAGGCTTTTTTTTATGGCAAAACAAAAACAGCTTAAAAATTCAAGCTGTTTTTGAGGGGGGTAGAATAAAAAGTTTATGTGTTTTTAAAGAGAGTTTATAATTTAAAATTTCTAGTCGCTTTCACGGCTATTTTCCAACCTCTTACTAATTCTTTTCTTTCCTTAACTTTTGCAGTTCAAATATAAATAAAGCACGCTTAATGGCCTGAAACGGACAAAGAGCGTGCTTTATTATATC
>JAEIOE010000036.1 GCA_016342455.1 Mycoplasmatota bacterium
TCAACTTGTGCGCATTAGCGCATATTACCCAAGAAGCCCCCACTTCAAATATTGATTAAGTGGTGGGTAGTTCACGGTATTATTTTCTCATAAAAAGACTGATAAAAAAGGGAGATGCTTAATGAAAAATCACCAACAAAATAAAACCCCATTTTTCACCGCTTTAAAAGACTATGGTGAAAAAAATGTAGCCCCATTTGATGTGCCTGGACACAAACTAGGAAACATTCCAAATGACTTACAAAAATACATGGGTACGAAAGTTTATAAACTTGACTCAAATTCACCAATTGGTTTAGATCATTTAAATAAACCAACAGGTGTTATCCTAGAATCTGAAGAATTAATGGCTAAAGCTTGTAACGCAGATAAGGCATATTTTATTACCAATGGAACAACCATCGGTATTTTAGCAATGATTTTAACTGCTTGTAAAGCAAATGAAAAAATCATTTTACCTAGAAACGTTCATAAGTCTGTCATTAATGCTTTAATTCTTTCAGGGGCGATTCCTATATTTATCAAACCAAATATTGATAAAAAATTAGGGATAGCTAATGATATTACTTATGATAAAGTAGCGAAAGCTATTAAAGAAAATCCAGATGCTAAAGCTGTATTTATCATTAATCCTACTTACTTTGGAGTCGTTAGTGATTTAAAGAAAATTACAAAATTAGCACATGATAATGATATGTTAGTTATTGCAGATGAAGCACATGGTGCTCAATTCTACTTCTCAGAAAAACTTCCTGTTTCAGCTATGGAAGCTGATGCAGATATCTCTGCTCTATCTATGCATAAAACGGCCGGTTCCTTTACACAATCATCTGTAATCCTTTGTAAGGGAGAAAGAATAGACCATCACCGTTTACGTTCTAGTTTAAATATGTTACAGTCTACTTCACCATCTTCTTTATTAATGGCTAGCTTAGATGTTGCGAGAAAAACCATGTATTTTGAAGGTGAAAAACGTATTGCAAAAACCTTAGAAAACGTAAAAGAAACAAGAGAGAAACTTAAAAAAATACCAGGTATTAAAGTAATTGATAAAGATTATATCTTAGCACAAAAATCTTATGACTATGATGAAACCAAAATTATTGTTAAAGTAAGTGATTTAGGTTTATCAGGATTTGAAGTTTATAAACTATTGATGAAACAATCAAATATTCAATTAGAATTAGCGGAATCCCATATTGTTTTAGCAGTAATTACAATTGGAACGACTAAAGCTCATTTAGAAAGATTGGTTCAAGCATTTAAAAAACTTTCAAATGAATTTTATAAACAGCGAGATAAATTACCTAAGATTGATTTCAACTATCAATTTCCTGAAGCATATGCAAGACCGCGTGATGCTTATCACGCTCCAAAACTAATTGTAACTTTAGAAGACGCAATTGACGAAATCGCTGCGGAACAAGTTATGATTTATCCACCAGGAATTCCAATTCTTATTCCAGGTGAAATTATCTCAAAAGAAGTTATTGATGACATCAAATTCTATATGAAAAAAGGCAGTGCTTTACAAAGCGATTTAGATAGTAATTATATTTCAATCGTTGATAAAGAAAACTGGATTAAATGGGAGGATTAATTATGAGTTTTAATAAAGTAGATTTATCATTTCAAAGTTGTAAATCAAATTATGATGATAGTGATGTAGTATTATTTAGTGCCCCTATGGACACCACTACTTCTTATCGTCCTGGTACGAGATTTGCCGGAAATGCAATACGTGTGGAATCTATCGGTATCGAATGGTATTCTCCATATCTTGATAAAGATTTAAAAGATTATAAAACATCTGATATTGGTGATTTGGAATTGCCTATGGGTGATGTGAAGAAGTCTTTAGATATTATCTATAACACAGCTAAAGAAATAATCGAAGATGACAAGCTTCCAATGATGGTTGGGGGAGAACATTTAGTTACCCTACCAGTTATTCAAGCTTTGGCTAAAAAATATAAAGATTTAAGAATCATTCATTTAGATGCACATACTGATTTAAGAAATGAGTTCTTAGGTAGAGAATTATCTCACGCAACGGTTTTAAGAAGATGTCATGATATCCTAGGTGATAACAGAATCTTCCAATTTGGGATTCGTTCAGGAGACAAACATGAATTTGAATGGGCAAAAGACCACACACATCTACAAAAATTCAATTTCGATGGTTTAGTTGAAGTAATCCATGAAATTAAAAACTATCCCGTCTATATAACAATAGACTTAGATGTATTAGACCCATCTATCTTTCCAGGTACAGGAACACCAGAACCTGGAGGAATGACTTTCAAAGAATTATTAGGAGCGATTCAAGCTTTCACTAAATTAAATAATGTGGTAGGCGCGGATCTCGTTGAATTAGCACCAATGTTAGATAATTCAAATGTGTCAACGATAGTCGCTGCGAAAGCATTAAGAGAAATGATACTTATATTACAAATGCAAAGGTAGATTAATGAAATCAATTAAAGAACTTTATAAAATAGGAAAAGGCCCTAGTAGTTCACATACAATTGGACCTGAAAGAGCCTGCAAGAAAATTCTAAGCAAATATCAAGGAGACAGCTATAAGGTAATACTTTATGGTTCTTTGGCATTTACAGGTAGAGGGCATTTAACTGATAAGGTAATTCAAGAAACACTACCGAACGCTACCGTTGAATTCTCCATTGATAAATTAGTGGAACACCCTAATACGATGGACTTCTATATCTATAAAGACGGTGGACTTATTGCGGAAGAAAGATATTATTCTATTGGCGGTGGTTCTATCCTCAGAAAAGGTGATGCTTTCATTGAAGGGGAAGAAATTTATCCTCATAAGAATTTTGATGAAATAAAAGAATACTGCATTCAAAATAATCTTCAATTATATGACTATGTCTATCAATTTGAAGATGAATCGATAAAAGACTACTTAAAAACAGTATGGACCACGATGAAAGAAGCCATTCATGAAGGACTTCATATTGAAGGCAATTTACCAGGTCCTTTAGAAGTGAAAAGAAAAGCAAGAAGCCTTCTCTATAATCAGAGTCAAAAAAATTCAATTGAATTAAGATTGATCAGTGCTTATGCTTATGCAGTATCTGAAGTGAATGCTAGTGGTGGAACGGTTGTTACAGCTCCAACGTGCGGTGCTGCGGGTGTTTTACCAGCTGTATTATACTATTTAAAGGATATCCAAAAATACCCTGATGCAAGAATTATCGACGCCTTAGCAACTGCAGGGATTATTGGAAACGTTGTAAAACACAATGCTTCTATTAGTGGAGCGGAAGCTGGTTGCCAAGCAGAGATAGGTACAGCTTGTTCAATGGCAGCTGCTGCTCATTCAGAATTAACGAATGGCAAGATTGATAATATCGAATATGCCTGTGAAATTGCCTTAGAACACCATCTCGGTTTAACCTGTGATCCTGTTCTAGGATATGTACAAATTCCTTGTATTGAAAGAAATGCAGTTGCGGCTCATAGAGCGATAAACGCAAGTGAATTATCTTATCTATTAATGGGAACTAGAAAAGTATCTTTTGATACTGTGGTTGAGACCATGAAGGAAACTGGTCATGATCTAAATTCAAATTACCGAGAAACAAGTCTTGGTGGTTTGGCAAAACTCTTTAAAAATAAAAAATAGAGATATACTAGAATTTAATTCTAATATATCTCTTTTCATTTGATTTAATTTTCGTTAAAGAATAACAGAATAAACAGCTAGAAAATGAAAGAATGTTCCAGCTAACACAAAGATGTGCCAAACAAAGTGTGAATATTTAAATTTAGCCACATAGAATATTACTCCTATTGTATAACTAAGCCCTCCAATTAATACAAATAAATAATTATCTATATTTAAGAAGAAATCATCTTTAACTATTAAAACACTCCAACCCATTAATAGATACATTGCTAAATGGAAAAACTTAAACTTCTTTATCCATATTGATTTAAAGACAATACCTGTAATAGTCATCGCCCAGATAAATCCAAGTAAAATATATCCTTTCGTATTATTCACTACTAATATTAAAAATGGTGTATAGGTACCAGCTATTAATAAGAAGATACTTGAATGATCCAATCTTTGAAACACGGTGTATGTTTTCTTCATTTTCTCCGGAAAAGAATGAAATAAAGTACTTGATGCATATAACATAATCATGGATAAACCAAATATAATAGATGATAAGACCTCTGCGGTTGTATTCGCTTTAAGCAATAAAAGCACTAAAGCGTTAATCGCCAATAATAGACCTACTCCATGACTGATAGCATTCGCTATCATTTCTCCCACTGATGTTTTTTTCATATATTGTTCCTCCTAAGATTACTATGTCACACATAATAATTTACCACTAAAGCCTGTTTCTGTCAAGACTAAAAAAAACAGTCCCTAACACAGGACTATTTTTCTTGATTAAAATTATATCTAAAAGCATAAAATATCAATATTTGAATAATAGCTAACGCAACGATAAAGAACAGTGTGAATAAAGAAAATGTAGAAAAGAAATCGTTAATGATATTGAATATTTTGAATAAATCCCAAGAATTATACCTAAAGAATCTTCCGATATATATTCCCACAGCGGATAAGTTGAATACAATGATTACTAATAGATCTCTGTATTTATAAAATACTGTAGTTTTATTAAGATTATAAAGAGCATTTATAGATTTAAATCCATATATTAATCCAATAATAGATCCTAAATAAATATGAAATAATGCCATATACGGAGCGATTTCTTGAATGTAAACAGTAGGCTGATATCCATTTCCAGAAACTACTAATGAATATACATCTGTATAGATTAAGTCTGTGATAATATAGATAGAATTTGGAAAGAAAAACAACCATAATAATACAGAAATGGTAATGATAACTTTTCCTCTTAAAACTTTTTGATCAATCAGATAAACTATCCCAAAAGGAATCGTTGCTAAAAACAGATTCCATATTAAAAATATATGAAGAAAATTACCAACAACGATATAGGTTACAACTGAAAGAACAAGATATATTGCGAATAAAATTATATTTGTAACTAAGCTTTTCTTTGCATTCTGCATATTTATCACCTTGTAATATTATACACTTTTTCTGCGAAAAAAAAAGGTGCAAGCACCTTTTTACAATCTTTAATTAAAGAAATATATTACAAAATGACAGATAAGAAAAACTGCTAAAATCATATATCCATTCCTGGTTTTTTCACCAGACTTCAATACATACATACCAGCACCAATACTAATAACAAACATTACAGGAATTGCTAGAAACTTATTGATACTCCAATTCGCTTCACCTTGAGTATTAATTTGCATTACTACCAATTCTGGTAGTACAAATAAACCTATGATTTCCAATAAAACTACTATTGTAAAGTAACTGTATACAATCTTCTTATTCAAACAAATCACTCCTAAATAATTTCTAGTTTTCTTCCTACTTTTTCAAATACTTTAACTGCTTTATCTAAATCTTCTAAAGTGTGTGCGGCAGAAATCATACATCTTAATCTGCCTTTACCCTTAGCTACAGTTGGGAACACGATAGCAGAAACAAATACACCTTCTGCTAGTAATTCTCTAGAGAATTCCATCGTTTTTGCTTCTTCTCCAACCATAACAGGTGTAATAGGAGTTTGGGAATGTCCTGTATCAAAACCTAAGTCATTTAACTTCGCTTTGAAATAATTTGCGTTTTCCCATAACCTATCTGTAAACTCAGTCGAAGCCATTAACAACTTAACTGAAGCAATAGTCGCTCCTATTGCAGCTGGTGGTAATGCAGTTGAGAATAACAATGGTCTTGCTCTATGTAGTAACCATTCTTTAACAATCATGGAAGATGCAACATAGCCACCAATAACGCCAATAGCCTTTGAAAGGGTACCAATAATAAAATCCACTTGACCATGAAGTCCAAAATGATCTACTGTTCCTCTACCAGATTCTCCTAACACACCAGATCCGTGAGCATCATCAACATAAGTCATACAGTTATATTTTTTTGCTAGTGTTACAATTTCAGGTAATTTAGCTAAATCTCCATCCATTGAGAAAACACCATCTGTAATGATTAATACATTATTATAGTTTTCTCTTTTTTCTTTTAAGACCCTCTCAAGATCTGAAATATCACTATGTTTATACACAGCTTTATCAGCTCTTGATAGTCTAACACCATCAATAATAGAAGCGTGATTTAATTCATCTGAAACGATTAAATCGCCTTTATTTACAATGGCTTGAATCGCTCCTATATTACAATTAAGTCCTGATTGGAAACAAGTAACTGCTTCTTCTCGCTTAAATTCAGCTAATACAACTTCTAATTCTTCTAGCAAATCTTGATTACCAACTATCGTTCTAACAGAACCTGTTCCAGCTCCATATTTTTTTACAGCCTCTATCGCAGCTTCAGTAACTACTGGATGCGTTGCTAATCCTAGATAGTTATTACTTGATAAATTTACTACTGATTTATGATTTAAATCAATAACATTTGTGCAGGGTCCGTAGTTTATGGGTAAAATTCTATAAACTCCATCTTTTTTTAATTGTTCAACTTGTTTGTACATATAATCTAGATTATTCATATATTTTCTCCCCCGGAAATAAAACTATTTTGCCGCAATTTTTATTACTCATAATTTCTGCGGCTTCATTTATTTTACTTAATGGAAAAGTATGAGTTATAATTTTATCTAAATGTAACTTGTTATTATCAAGCAAGTCTTTCACTTGATACCAAGTATCATATATTCTTCTACCAGTAACACCGTAAATTCTAACACCTTTAAATACAACATCATTTGTAATATCGATTTCTATATTTTCATCAGGAATTCCTAGGATGGCGAAACCACCACCACGTTTTAAATATTTAAAGGCAGTTTCAATAGCTGTTTTATTACCTGAGAAATCTCCAATAACGTCAGCCCCCATTCCATTCGTATATTCCATCACTTTTTCATATACATCTTCTGTTAGCGGGTTAATTATATAATCAGCACCTAAGTCTTTTGCTAAATTTCTTCTAAAATCATTAATTTCTATAGCTATTACTTTTTTTGCATTATATGCTTTCGCAACATCTACTGCCATAATCCCTATTGGTCCACAACCCAATACAACTACATCTTTATTTTCTATATCAAAATGTGTAATTGTGTGAACTGCATTTCCTAAAGGTTCTTGTACACTTAATTCTATTTGTGAATGATGTTTTTGGTTAATAAAACAATTCTTCGCAGGGATTTTTATATACTCAGCAAAGCATCCATCTCTGTCAACACCTATCACTTGTGTATTTTGACAAATATGGCCTTCTCCTCTTAAGCAGAATTCACATTCATCACAGATAATATGTGTTTCAGCACTAACAATATCTCCAACTTTTACAGTTGTAACATCCTTCGCTACTTTAAGTATCTCTCCACTGAATTCATGTCCTACTATTAAAGGCAAAATTAGCCTATTTTGAGCCCATTTATTGTAGTCATAAATATGAGAATCTGTCCCACAAAAGGACGCAGTGATAACTTTAATAAATACCTCGCCTGGTAATAAATTTGTTGAAATAGACTTTTTCGTGTAGGTAAAGCCTACAGCCTTTTTGTCTTTCACAACAGCATTCATCTCAAGTTCTAATACATCATCAGATAATCGTGTCATTTTACTCTCCTTATTTAATTTTAAAAACGCTTACATCATTAATAATTATAACATAAAATCGCAATTATGAATAATTATTTTCAGGTTTTTTCAAATCAAAAAAGGCTTATAAAAAGCCTTTAATTATTTGTATTTTTTTACATAAATGAATCCTTATCTAACTCAATAAAATTGCTTTAATTACATTAAAGGTTAATCTACCTGCCCAATGACTCTTAATACGATTAAAGTCTTCCTCATATTGATGCCACTGCCAATTGGGTTGTATTAGTCCCAAACTTAGTTTTTCAAAGCAGTATTCAATATTTTCTTCTAATAATGGAAGGTGTTTTTCTAAGAATATAGGATCAATTAAAAGAATTTCATAAGGTTGCAAACTATATTCTTCCCATTTAGTAACTTTCAACTCTTTACTAACTGCTTTTTGAAGAATATCATGTATTTTATCTTGTATATCTTGAGGCATATAAGTATAGAAGATCAAACAGCTTAAAAGATTGTGTTTAGACGATTCTTTTAAAAAGTCAGTTTCTATATATTTAATTACTTTGGCAATTAAATAGTTTATATCCAATTTCTTTATGAAATGACTATTATTATATAAAAATCCTATTATCTGTGGGTTTGGATTTCCATAAGTAAAATCCTTAACCTTAGAATAATCCCACCAGATAGCATGTGGATAATTATCTACATCCTTAGGAACTAATTCCCATCCTTCTATTTCTTTTATATACTTACTCTCAAAAAATTTAACAATATCTCTAATCACGTTTTCTTTAATCTTTGAATCTTCAATCTCATTCAAAAAATGGATAGCTTCATTAGTACATACCACACTAGAACTTGGTAACATCGTATCCGGCTCTAAGCCATGACCAAATCCACCATCAGGATTTTGATATTTCTTTAGTTCTTCCATTAAATCACTTTGTTTATAATCAAAAAGGTTTACCAAGGAATAATAGTCAATCATTCTACCATTCTCTTCTATATCAGCTAATAAATCATTTATCATATCCTTGTTAAGCATCTTCTTCTAAAGCAAGGCAGAAGTTAAGTACTGCGCCTGGTTCTCCATAGTTTTCTCCTACAAGATAATCTTCGTAATCAAAGCCCATATGTACATGTATCTCTTTTTCCTTTATATACTTATACACTTTTTGGATTTGTGAAGCTATATTATCATAATTGATTGGAAAGCAGATATATTTAGCTGCTTTTAGTTTCTTAGTAACAATTTCATCGCTTGATTCGATTAGTTCTTTTGTTTCCGCTAACACACAATAATCAAAAACTCCTTCTTTAGCAAAATAAAACGGATAAATCTCTAAACCAATTAAATGATTAGGTTCCACTTGCTTTTCAATTGAAGAAGCGTATTCTTTGAAGAATTTTTCCCAAAGCTCAGGTATCTTCTTTATATCATTTGTTTTTGGTCTAATCCCGTTAGGGTATTCAATTCCAGCAAAGTATCTAGTCTCATATTCTTTAACAAAATATTTCATAGTATCACCTCTACTTATATTATATATATTAAATTCGTGCAAATCAATGCGATAACTAGAAAGAAGTTGAATAGTTACTTGTTAAAGGTAATTATCATTATTTAATAACACAATTCTTTCACAATACGAAAGTCTCCTTTTATGATTATTTTGATTTATCTTACTTTACTTTATACTAGTAAGCGTTTCCAACAAAAAATGCCTTGATTATTAGATTTAAAAGAGTAAAATACAAACTGAAGATGATATCTTTTAAAAATTAATAAGACAAGCGGATGAGTATTTCCTAACAAATTAGCTATGTCTTTTTTGTCTATTAATTGTGTTTTAAAAAGAGCTAATATTAGTTTTTAAGAGAGTATCTATTATATAAAGGAGGGGTTTTATGCCTACAGAACATTTAATTATAGGTATTTTAATCTTTGTGTTATCATACGCAACTATTGTATCTGAAAAAATTAATAGAACTATTGTAGCATTATTAGGTGCTATACTAATGATTGTATTTCAAGTTCTATCTCAAACCGAAGCACTGCAACACATAGATTTCAACACTTTAGGTTTATTAGTTGGAATGATGATTATTGTAAACATCATAAAAAGAACAGGATTATTTCAGTTTTTAGCTATTTATACCGCTAAAAAGGCAAAGGGTAATCCAATTAGAATATTAATATATTTTTCTGCTATTACTGCGGTAACTTCTGGATTATTAGATAATGTAACAACCATTTTGCTAATAGTACCAGTTACTTTAGTAGTCGCTGATTCACTTAAAATAAATCCAATACCATTTATTATTTCTGAAATAATGTCTGCGAATATTGGAGGAGCAGCTACTTTAATTGGGGATCCACCGAACATTATGATTGGTAGTTTCACTGGCTTAGGGTTTTTGGACTTCGTAATTAACTTAGCACCATTAATGTTTATAATTTTTATTGTAAATATTCTTATTATAAAACTTATCTACAAGAAATCTTTAATTGTAGACCCTAAGGAACAAAAAAAGCTTATGGATTTAAATCCTCATAAAGCTATAACGGATAGAGGATTGTTAATCAAGAGTTTAATTGTATTGTTCTTTACAATTGCTGGATTTACTTTAGCGGAATTTATTGGTCTTGAATCAGCTACCATTGCACTTTTTGGAGCTTCCGTGTTATTATTAATATGTAAGATAGAACCAGAAGAAATTCTTGTGGATGTAGAATGGGCAACAATATTCTTCTTTGGTGGATTGTTTATACTCGTTGGAGCTTTAGAAGTTGTTGGAGTTATTTCCGCTATGGCTGAAGCATTGTTACAAATTACAAAAGGTTCTGTAAAAATTACTACCATTGTTATATTATGGACATCATCGATACTTTCTTCATTCTTGGATAACATACCTTATGTCGCTACAATGATCCCGCTTGTCGATAAAATGGAATCTCTTAGTGCAGTTGATTTTTCTCCTGTATGGTGGGCATTATCGATTGGAGCTTGTCTTGGTGGAAATGGTACTATTGTGGGTGCTTCCGCTAACGTTGTAGCTAGAGGAATTGTAGAACGCGACAATAGAAAACTTTCTTTCTTAAGCTATATGAAGATAGCTTATCCACTTATGGTTTTATCAATTGTTATATCAACTGTTTACTTATTAGTTTTTTACCTTTAGGAGGCTATAAAATATGAATAAATATATAAACTCAGAAGCAAGTCAACACGTAATGAAGTTATTACTACTTGGAGCGAATGTTCAATTGGTTTCAGGTAAAATGGTCTACGTTAAATTTACATTAGAAAATGACATTCAAGTAGCCTATGTCTATCACATTAATAAAAAGAATAAATATTTCCTAGAGAGAATAAAACCGTACCCTCTTCCAATTAGAGAATTTGATACGGCTGACGAAGTTATCGACATTATTCAACTTGATTTCCATCAATATGAAAACGCTGCGAAAAGTAGAAAGATAAGAGAATTTATCAATTTAAATAAAGAAATGCATTCAGTAATGAAATCTTTTGAAGATTTATTCTTATATTATAATATTCCAGAAGCGTCTTTGAATAGCATTAAAGAAAATGTTCTTAAAGCAAAAGAAACAATTCTTGAAGCATCTAAATCAGCTAATAGAGTATTCTTTGAAAAGGATCCTGAAAATCTTTAGAACAGAATTTGAAATAAATGATATAAAAATAAAAGGATATTTCTTAATTGAAACATCCTTTTTTTATATGAACAAATATCACTTGCTAATTCGCTTTTTTAATTTCAAACCTTAATACAGTTTTAAGTTTCTCAGGCGCTACTCTTCTTGGGTCTGAAACATATATTTCCTTATGATATTTCTCTTTTCTAATATAACCTTCTTTTTCTACAAACTCTTCCATTTTTTTAAAGGATCCCGTTTCTTCTTTATACGGCCCTATATGCATCATTTGGCAACTGAGAGGTTCTTTAATTGTTTTAAACGCTACTCTTAACAATGCTTCATTATTCTTTTTTTTATATGTCAATTCTTGTAAATCAGTAAATAGTTCTTTTCTTATAAAGTCTGGTTGCCTTATCATTAATTCAAAGCTAAAGTAATCTCTTAAATCATTAGCCGATACACCATCGCTATACAATCTTATTCCTTCCTCATTAAAACTCCATACTCCTTCTAAAGGAAAAACTGCATATTCTTGATAGCCATCAATCACAATTCCTTTTCTTGGGGCCATTTTTAATGCGTAAGACAAAGTGTATAAAGCTTCTACAGATTGTGTAAACGCTTCACTGTCAGGACTTCCCTCTCCACGAATTGTTAAGTATTGGATTTCTTCTAATTCAATAAGTTCTGGTTTAGCTTTTGGCAAGTATATATCTTTATAATGTTTTCTCCACTCTATTTTCATTTTTTCCTCTTTAATATTATTGTTTTATGTTTATAAACAATATTTTACACTATATGGATTACAATTTCTACATTTAGTTAAAAAAAATGTTTAGTCCTAAGGAATAAACATTACTTATAAAAATGGAGCAAGCGAGGGGAATTGAACCCCCATCCGATGCATGGCAAGCACCTATATTACCATTATACTACACCTGCTTGAGTGTTTGTATTATCTATTTTATATGATATCACTCAAATTTTCAACTATTTTTACATAGTTTCTAAGAATTTTTTATTTAAGTATTCTAAAGACAGTTCTGTATTAACAATTTCTTTAGATTCTATACAAGAATCTGCCAGAATTCTACCAAGCAATAAACTATCCTCTGTATTAAAATCATTTAAGTATCCATGAACAAATCCAACAAAGAAATTATCTCCAGCTCCATTTGTATCTACGACTTCTAACTTAGTAGCTGGTATTGTGTCAAACTTATCGGAAGTTAATGCGGTTGAGCCTTTTTGCCCGTGTGTACAAACAATCCATTTCTTTCCTTTTTTCTTTAAATCTTTCATAAAAACTTGAAAGTTATGAATTCTTTCAGAACTCATAAAGATATATTCTGAATTCTCAATAAATTCTTTATAATATTCATCCGTCCCATCGTAATCATGTAAATCACAATATACTGGTTTCTCATGTGTTTTAATTAAACTAATAAATGCTTTACAGTAACTCTTAATATTTAAAACTACAATATCAGCGCCTTTGATTAATCTTTCATAATCAACTGCTTTTATTTCATCATAAGTTGGAACTGCTGTAAATATAGAGATTCTTTGACCGAGTTTATTTAAAATATTTGTATGTCTTTCCGTTTGATCTTTATAAATAGGAAAAAAGTTTACTTTTTCTTTAGCTAATGCTTTTTCTATGTTTTTGCCATATGTATCCTTAGCAATAACAGCTATGAAATCAACATCATAACCAAGTTTTTTAAAAGCCAATGCTTTTCCAAGGCCTGTTGACCCAGGTGTTTGATAGCTTTCTCTCGCAAAAATTGTTTTTGGAGCTGGTTCTGGAAACTTATCTAAATGAATAATTTCATCATAAGACGCTCCACCAATAACCAATACTTTCATTATTTCGCTAACCTCCTAAAAGAATTAGAATATCCACCTTTGATAATAGAAACTTCATTTACAACGATTAATGCATCATCATCTAAAGTAGTAATTAGGTCAATTAAAGCCTTTTTATTTTTTCTTGAACTAAAAATCATTAATACTTTACGACTTTTATTCTTCCCTTGAGCTGCCATAACGGTAACACCATATCCAGCATCTCTTATGGCTTTTACAACCTTCGCTGCTTCTTCACGCATAATGATAGCTTGTACATATATTTTACCTACTGCCAACTTAGTTTCTAAGATAGACCCAACATAGATACCTGCTGAAAATCCAATCCCATAAATAATTCCTTTTAAAGGTGCTTCAGCTACACCTACAATTACTCTAGATGCAATGAACACCCAAAGAAAGATTTCTACTAAAGACAAAATTGTTCCTAAAGTTCTAAATCCCTTATTTATATATATAATTCTAAGTGTTGAAATCGCTACTTCAATCACCTTAGCAACAAAAATTAATCCAATTTCCCACAAGGGCACTGATGTTAAAAAATTATAAATTACTTCCCACATAATATCACCTCAATAATACTTTTAAATTCACAGTGATATTATACAATACTTTCTCTAAAAATGATGCTTGAATATTAGAAAAGCGTTTTCTTATTTGAAACGCTTTCTAATATACTTATATTTCTTCAATTAATACCTGTTCTTCTTTAATAACTTTGTATTCAATTCTCCTATTTAATTTACGAATAACTAGGATAATAAATATTCCTGAAATTAGTGAAAGAACAAATGAAATAAGATTTTTAACTAAAATATATTTTGCAATAGATTCAAAAGTTTCAGAGTTTAATATAAAAATTAGCAAGAAACTTAAGATAGATATTACAATGCGAATCACATAAAAATTACTTGCTTCTTTTAGTTTATTGTTATACAAGTAAATAAATATACAAATGCTAATCCCTAAGGAGACTACCAAATTTACTAAAAAAACAAACGAATTAATCTCAAGAATTTTTAGAGCAATTTCAGAAGAAAAGATAGAGAATATAAATTGTTGTAATATGCCAAAAATCCAAGTATATAATCCATAAATTAGATTCAAAATGATTACAATTTTAAAGAACTTAAGCATTTTATTATTAAGCGAATCAATACTTCTTAATGATCTAAGCAATAAAATATTCATTAACAAAACTAAAATTACAAAATCTATTCTAACGATTGTTAAATAGAAAGCCAAAACATTCAATACTGCCGCAAAAGGGCTCACATATGAAGAAAATGGCTCATTTATCATAAAATAGTTGTTTAGTCCAATACTTAATGTATATAAAGCAGAGAAACTAAAAGTTAATATGAATAAGAATAGTGCTTTTCTTGTAACATATCTGTATTTACCTTCTTCTTTTTCAACTAGCTCTTCATAATGTATTTTCTCATATATTGAAAAGAGAAAGTATTGAAAAGCTATAGTTAAAAAAGAAACTGCAATTACAATTGATATGTATAATGCTGATTGAAATGATTCTACTAAGAATAATTTAACTACATTCACTACTATTGCAACAAACAGATAATACAAAAACATATACAATATTCTTTTTAGTACTGAATTATAATAGACTTTCTTTTCTTCTTCTATAATTCTGTAATTAAAGGTAAGCTTATTTTTTCTAACAAATATAAAACTTAACAATAAACAAATGAACATCATTGTATTAATAGATAAATTAGGTGTCACTCCATTGAGTAGCGAACTAGAATAATAGAACAACAAAGTGATAAAATACAACAATAATCCTGATAATGCAATAATCCAAAAAGCTATATCATATATTTTATTTGTTCTCTGAATGACTCTTTCGTCTACTATTTCATTCATTGAAGAACTAAGTATGGTATAAACTAATACAATCGCTGTCGCAGCAAACAGATATAACTCTGTTAGATAACTGAGAAAAGGTATTTTTAAAGCAAGTTTCACTAATAAAAATAATAGTGAGACTGCAAAAATAATAATTAAGTTATTTCTCTTTACAATACTGAGCTTTGCGCTAATTCTCTCATCATTCATTTTCTTCCCCCCAGAATAATTCATTCAATGTTCTATCTAATGCCTTACATATAGCAATACATAAGTTCAATGAAGGATTAAATTTGTTTTGTTCTATTAAAATTATGGTTTGACGGCTAACTTTAACAAGCTTTGCTAATTGTGCTTGAGACAAGCCTTTTTCTGCTCTGGCAGCTTTCATTTTATAATTCATAGCGTTTCCCCATTTCTAAGTAAATTATAAGGTATACATTACATTATGTCAAGTATATATTACATTTTTGATAAAAAAAGAAAGGAATAATCCTTTCTCGTTTATCTTTATCTTCTCATATTTTTTGTCAGATCTTTTGCTAATTCAGTTGCTTCGTTCTGCCTAATAGACATTTCTTCATAACTAAGTGTTCTTCGTGGATTAATAAAAAATTTAGTAAATCCTAGTGCTACAATTATAAATCCAATGATTCTAATCCAAACTAAAATTTGATAAAAGAATATTGATGTCTTCGTATAACCAACAGAATACAGCCCGAAGCCGTAGCTTACAAACCCATCTGGATCATATAAATCATCTAAGGACAAATTATAAGTTATTTCTTTAGTCACTTTATTAAATAAGTCATACCTGTTTGGGCTATAACCAAATACCAAGACTAACTCATTCTCGTTTTCCCAAACAGAGTCTATTCTTTCATCCGTATGATGATTGGTTGCTTCCAAAATGATATGATTCATCGGAAGAAGATAGCCGGCATAACCTAATCCGATAATGTATATACCTATTAGTATGAAAACTATATTGATTTTTAAGAACTTTTTATTCTTAAACTGATTTCCTTCTTCGACAAACTTTTCATATTCTTCGATTTCCATTTTTACTCCTTATAATAAACTTTTACACAAGATATTATACAATAATGTACTTTGTGAAACAAGAGTATGAAAAAAAAGAGGCTTACAAAAAGTAAGGCCTCTAATGTATAAACTAAAAATTAAAAATCATAATATTTTTTAAATTCTGCTGGATGTGGTATGTTTCCAATTTTTCTTACTTCTTCTCTTTTTTCCTTAATCCATATTTCTATAAGACGTTTCGGAAAAACATTGCCTTTTAATAAGTATTGGTAATCATTTTCTAAAGCATCCAAAGCTTCATTTAGGGTTCTTGGTAGTGAGTCTATTTCATTTCTTTCTTTTTCTGACAAATTATATAAATTAAAGTCAAATGGTCCCCAGTTATAATCTACAGGATTAATCTTATTGATAACTCCATCTAATCCAGCCATTAGAATAGCTGAATATGCATAGTATGGATTACTTGAAGCATCAGGGTTTCTTAGTTCAAAACGTTTAACCATTGGTTTCTTAGCATAAGCTGGTATCCTTACAACAGCTGAACGATTCGCTGTCGCATAGCCTATGGTTACTGGTGCTTCATATCCTGGCACTAATCTTTTATATGAATTCGTTGAAGGATTTGTAAAAGCACATAGACTCTTTATATGTTTTAGAATTCCTCCCATAAAATACATCGCAAATTGACTGAGACCAGCGTATCCTTGATTATCATAAAATAATGGTTTCCCATCTTTAAATAACATCATATGTACATGCATACCATTTCCCGCTTCATCAGCTAAAGGTTTTGGCATAAATGTAGCTGTTTTACCAGCTTTATTAGCAGCGTTTTTAATGATGTACTTCGCAATCATTGTGTTATCTGCCATTTTAGACAAGGTTCCAAATTCAACTTCTATTTCTAATTGACCAGAACCTCCAACTTCATGATGATGATATTTAACAGGTACTCCCCAATCATTCATCATCATGCAAATCTTAGAACGCAAATCATAATTGATATCATTAGGAATATCCATATGATACCCACCCTTAGTAGAAACTTGATAGCCATTATTATCTGGAGTTCTATTACCTGAATGCCATTCAGCTTGAGCGGTATCCACATGATAAAAAGCTGTATTTGATTTCACTTCAAACGCTACGTTATCAAAGATGTGAAATTCAAATTCAGGACCTAGTAACATTGTATCTGCTAAGCCAGTTTCTTTCATGTATTCTTCAGCGCGTTTCACAACTGACCTTGGGTATTGTTCAAAACGCTTATTTTCTTCGCCTATTATTAAAATATCCCCAACCATGTTTACCGTCTTAATCGCTGTAAATGGATCTATTGTTAAAGTAGAAATATCAGGAACAAAAACCATATCACTATTTTCAATTGGTGCGTATCCATAATTGGAAGCATCAAAACCTATCCCTGTTTCAAATAAAGTAGCTTTAAAGTTCTTAGCCGGAATAGTAAGGTGTCTCCACCTACCATCTAAATCGATAATCTTAAAATCTACCATTTCAATTTTATTGTCTTTAATAAAAGTTAAAGCCTCTTCAATCGTCTTAGCCATAGTATCCTCCATATTTATTTAATCAAGTAAGCGCTTTCTATTATAACGAAAGATATCAATATAATCAATGATTATTTTAGGATTGTCTTCAAAAAAATTATTGTTTTGTCAGAACAATTAAAATGTGTTAATATATTTGTAACATATAGATAAAAAGGAGTGATTTTTTTGAACGCTCTATATAAGATTCTTTTAGTTGATGATGAAGATGAAATTCGCGGTAGAATTGGTTCTTTAATTGATGAATCAACTGGTTTTCAAGTAGTAGGAAAAGCGGGGAATGGTTCTGATGCTTATGAGCTTGTAGAACAACTTAAACCTGATATTGTCCTTACAGATATTAAAATGCCATACATTGATGGTATTGAATTAGCAAGAATGTTAAAGCGTGACTTTCCAACCGTGAAAGTGGCGTTTATTTCAGGTTATGATGAATTCAATTACGCAAGAGAAGCAATACATTTAAATGTTATTAACTATTTAATGAAGCCTATTACATCAAGTGATATCAATTCTTTTTTAATCGATTTAAAGAAAAAACTTGATGACGAGTATAAAAGGAAATTTGATATTTCAAACGCTTTAAATAAATATGAAGAAACGATTCCTTTAATTAGAGATCATGAAATTTCTAATTTAATCATTTCTTCTTCTATCACTAAAAATGATTTACAAAAATTAAAACAGCTAGACTTTGATATCACCGACGCAATCCACTACGGTTGTTTAATTGAAACCGATAGTTCCGAAGATGAGATTGAATTAATAAGTCTTGAGAAAATATCTGTTCTTTTAGATGAACTAGCTTTAAACTTGCCGGAAACAATGCAAATCTTCCACAGTATTATAATTCAAAACGCTTTATTCTTTATTGTCAAAGGTACAGAAAACACAACTATTAAATATCTTGATATGTTTTTATATGAAATTTTACAAAACGCTGAACAATATATGAATCTTAGAATACATATTGGTGTATCTGAGCGATTTATTCAAGTGAAAAATTTTCCAACCTCTTATGAAGAAGCAAAAAAAGCAATTGATTACAGTTACTTTTTAAATACAGGTAGAATAGTCTATATCCAAGAAGTAGAAAAGAAAAAAGAAACGAAGGTTGTTTTATCTTCTGACGATGTCAAGAAAATTGAAAACGCTGTGAAGTTTGGTACTACTGATGAAGTCAAAAAAATATTAGAAGAATATCGAAACGAAATGAAATGCTTGGATGGTAGCATCTTGAATCCAAACCATTACATTATTTCCTTATCTAACTTAATCTTGACTTTCTCTGAATGCATCAACGACGAAGTTACGGATATTATTGATGATAACTTCATAAATAAAATGATGAGTTTTTCTTCTGTAGATGGTTTATTTAACTACACTGAAAAAGTACTACTAGAATTGAGAGAAAGAAATATTCAAACAAATATTTCTAGAACTCAAAAAATCATAAATGATTGCTGCGAATATGTAAATGCAAATTATAATGATCCGAACCTATCTCTCAATTTAGTTTCGGATGTTTTAGATATTTCTATTTCTTATTTAAGTATGTTATTAAAGAAGAATAAAAATATTACCTTTAATAAATACGTAATACAAGTAAGAATGGAGAAAGCAAAATCTTTATTAGAAACAACGAATGAAAAAATCATAACTATCGCTGAAATATGTGGTTATAACGAGGTTTATTACTTTAGTCACAGTTTCAAAAAATATACAGGTAACTCACCTAAAAAATATAGGGAGCTACATCATGCTTAGAAAATTAAACATTAGCCAAGGAATCCTTCTTGCAATCATGTCTATCGTCACTATTTTTCTGCTTGTTTTTAATATAATATTAATAGCTACTTTCCGTACTACTTCTCTAGACAATGTTAAATACAGTTCTCGAGAGATCAACAAGCAAGTCATTATGAATTTTGAAAACTATATAGATAATGTTATCGAAACATCAAACTACATTACCGCAAAAACTCTTTCCTTAACGGTAGATGATAATATTTCTGCTTTAGAGGAGACTTATTTGCAAGCCTCCGCTTTATCAAAAGATATTGTGTCTATCGTTTTGTTAAGCGAGAACGGTTTAAATGTTGTAAATAGTAATGGTGAAGCAATAACAAGTGATGCTGCGAGTAAATCTTGGTTTACAAAAGCCTTAGATACCCCAGAAATTTTTAATTTTTCTACTCCACACAATCAAGATATCTTTAGCGTTTCAAATAGGCAAGTAATTACGATATCAAAAGCGATTAGCTATTACGATGCTCTTCAAGTTTTAAAAACTGGGGTTTTATGTATTGATTTGAATACAGAAAGCCTTATTAGTTTGGCGAATAAAACAAATCTTGGAGAAAATGGACATATTCTCATTATTAGTGATACTGGTGATTATGTTTACTCAAACAATGAAGAATGTACTTTAGGAGTTTGTGCATCAAGAACTTTAGCTGATGATTTAATATTCGGTGGCCAAACTGTTGTTGTAGATACAGAAAAAATGTATTTGAATGTAAATACCCTTACTCATACAAGATGGAGAATAGCGACTTTTATCAATATTCAAGAAATATATAATTCTCAAACTAGGATGATGTTTACTTCTATCGGTTTCTTTTTAGTTGCGCTACTCAGTTCTTATATCGTCGCTGTCGGACTTAGCAAAAGAATCTCTAATCCGCTTCATCAATTATCTGAGCATATGAATAAACTAGACCAAGACTTTATCTTAGAGGAAATTCAATTAACCGGACAATTAGAAGTTGTTACATTATCAGAGTCATTTAATGAGATGATTCTCGAGATTCGATCTCTTATGGATAAATTAGTTACTGAACAGAAAGAAAAGCGAAAATCAGAATTTTTCGCACTACAAATGCAAATTAATCCTCACTTCTTATATAACACACTTGATTCTATTGTTTGGCTAGCTGAAAAAGAAAAGAATCAAGATGTAATTGAAATGGTAATAGCATTATCAAAGTTTTTTAGAATAAGTATCTCAAAAGGAAAAAATATTATACCAGTCACTCAAGAACTGGAACATGCAAAGAATTACTTGAATATTCAAAAAATACGATATAATCGCCAGTTTGATTTTGAATTTATTACTGATGATGATATTTATCATTACTCCGTTGTAAAACTGATACTTCAACCAATCATAGAAAATGCAATTAATCATGGTATTAGTTCCGAAGAAGGTGGCGGTTTTATAAAAATAATCGGAACATTAGAAAATGGCTTTATCTCTTTTGAAGTAATAAATAGTGGTTATGGTTTAACTAACGAACAAATAAACACTATGTATGAAAGAATGAGAGAAGGCGGAAAAGCGCAAAGTGTTGGTTTAAGAAATGTGTATCAAAGAATGAAAATATATTATGGTGAAGAAGCTGATATTGTTATATCATCCCAAATGGACGAATACACATCGATTAAATTAATCATCCCAGCTAGGAAGGATGCATAATATGAAAAAAATAATTATTATACTTCTTACAGTAATTGCAGTAAGTTTTACTACTTCTTGTAACGAATCTACTAAAACTGTTTATCTATATATCTATGATATGAAAGATCCCTTTATGGAAGACTATGCTAATGCAATTCTAGAATACGCAGAAGGAAACTTCCACGTTGAATTATTTGATGCACAAAATTCTCAAATAATTCAAAACGAAGAAATTGAAGAAGGTTTAGAGAATAACCCTGATTTAATCATTGTTAATCCTGTTGATAGACTAGGTGCTTATACGATTGTTAATAAGGTTAAGGAATCTGGTATTCCAGTTATCTTTATTAACCGAGAGCCCCTAGCTAGTGATTTAATTTCTTATGACAAAGCCTATTATGTAGGTGCAGTCGCTTCTCAATCTGGAATATTCCAAGCTGAAATTATTGATAATCTATTTGGGAATAATCCACTTAATTTAAATGAGTTTGATTTAAATGACGATAATATTATTCAAACCGTGATTTTCAAAGGGGAACAAAGTCATCAAGATGCTGAATTAAGAACAGAGTTTGTTCAATCAACGCTAATTGATTTAGGTTATACAATAGATGTCTTATCAATTCAAACAGCTGATTGGAACATGCAAAATGCTTACTTGCTTGCAAAAAACATACTAATTGATTATGGAGAACAAATAGAACTTGTTATTTCAAACAATGATGCAATGGCTTTGGGTGTTATTCAAGCAATGGTTGAACTTAATTATATTGAAGATAGCAACTTAGATGGAAAGATTCAAAAAGATACAGAAGCCTGGGTCCCTGTTATTGGTATTGATGGAATCCATGAAGCACTTGAAAAGTTGGAAAATGGATACTTATACGCAACGATAAAGAATGATTCCGATGCTCAGGCAGTAGCTGTCATTCAATTGTCAGTTTCTATTCTCAACAATACAGATTTTATTTCCACTGCTTTTAATTTAGTGGATGGAAAATATATTTGGGTTGATTATCAAAAAGAATACTAAAACATATATTGGAATTATCGCCTTAATTTATTAAGGCGTTTTTTTTTTTATAATTTGTAATTGCAAAAATATTCTTTATAGTAGATTTTTACAAATATTTTAGTAGAATTTTACATTTTTTTGTAAACGGTAACATGCTAGAATGAAAGCGTTTAAATCATAAACAATATGAAAGGGAGAAAAAAATGAAAAAATTTATTGCTTTATTATCAGTATTATTTTTAAGTGCTGCACTTGTAGCTTGTGATAACGGTGGAGAAGACACAACAATCACAATCGGTGCTAACATTTATACATTCGGAGACAACTTTATGAATGGTGTTGTAAGACCTGCTTTAGAGGATTACGCAGATCATTTAGGTGTAGTTATTGACATCGTAGATTCAGAAAACGATCAAGGTAAACTTAACGACCAAGTAGACGTATTCATCGAATCAGGTGTTGACGTATTATGTATTAACTTAGTTGACCCTGCTGCTGCTGGAACAATTATTGAAAAAGCAAAAGCTGCTGACATTCCTTTAATTCTTTATAACAAAGAAGCAACAGTTGAAGGTGTTATGGCTACATACGACAAAGTATGGTACGTTGGTACTAACTCTGCTCAATCAGGAATCATCCAAGGTGATATGATGTTAGCAGACTGGCAAGCTAACCCATCATGGGACAAAAATGGCGACGGTAAAGTTCAATACGTATTATTAAAAGGTGAATCTGGACATCCAGATGCTGAAGCTAGAACTACTTTTGCTGTAAAATCTTTCACAGATGCTGGAATCGAAGTTGAAGAATTAGCTTTAAAAGATTCAAGCACATGGAACACTCAAGAAGCTTTAGATACAATGGCTTCATGGATCACTTCTTACGGAGACTCAATTGAATTAGTAATCTCTAATAATGATGGAATGGCTTTTGGTGCAATCACAGCTATGGAAACTGCTGGAGTTGACTTCCCAGTTTACGGTGTTGATGCATTAGACCAAGCTTTACAACATATTAAAGATGGTGAAATGAATGGTACAGTTCTTAACGATGGTGTTAACCAAGCAAGAGCTACATTAGACTTAGCAGTTAATGCTGCAAGAGGTGTTGATGTAACATTCGCAACTGCATGGGAATTAGACAATACAACTACTAAAGCTGTACGTGTAGACTACTTAGCAGTTACTCCTGAAAACGTTGACGAATTCTAAGAATAACTATTAGTAATTAAAACAAATATTTCATAAGAGTGATGGAAGATGAATAGATCTTCCATCACTTGCATGAATTAGAAAGGGTGAAATGATGAAAGAAGAATATCTATTAAGTATAAAAAATGTCAGTAAGTCGTTTTCAGGCGTTACAGTATTGAACAAAGTTAATTTGAACGTTCGCAAAGGATCGATTCATGCTCTAATGGGTGAAAATGGAGCTGGTAAATCGACTATGATGAAGTGCTTATTTGGTATTTACAAACAAGATGAAGGTGAATTTATTTTGGATGGTAAGAAAGTTAATTTCACTGACCCTAAGCATGCACTAGAAAATGGAATTTCTATGGTGCATCAAGAATTAAACCAAGTATTACAAAGAAATGTACTAGATAATATTTGGTTAGGAAGATATCCTAGAAAAAACTTTTTGGTTGACGAAAGAGAAATGTTAAGAAAAACAAAGGCGTTATTTAAATCACTTGGAATCGATGTGAATCCTAATGCTGAAATGGGATCTCTAAGCGTGTCTCAACGTCAAATGGTTGAAATTGCAAAAGCAGTTTCTTACAATGCAAAAGTTATTGTATTAGATGAACCTACTTCTTCTTTAACTGAGAATGAAGTGGATAAATTATTTGAAATCATGAGATCATTAAAAGATAAAGGCGTAGGTCTCATTTACATATCTCATAAAATGGAAGAGATTTTTGAGATTACAGATGAAGTTACAGTACTTAGAGATGGTAACTTAATCGGAATGGATCGCACAAAAAATCTTACTATGGATATAATCATCAATATGATGGTTGGTAGAACCCTAACTCAAAGGTTCCCAGATTTACCAGAAACTCAT
Organism: Mycoplasmatota bacterium; assembly: GCA_016342455.1. Taxonomy (GTDB): domain Bacteria; phylum Bacillota_I; class Bacilli_A; order Izemoplasmatales; family Hujiaoplasmataceae; genus 4572-104. The sequence goes on from JAEIOE010000036.1 coordinate 24,243, forward strand.
GGCGAAGTCAACCTTATCGTAAATAACTTATCAACTAAATACAAGCCTAAGGTTGAAGATGTTAGTTTCACGCTTCATAAAGGCGAAATACTAGGTATTGGTGGATTAGTTGGTTCTAGAAGAACTGAATTAGTTGAAGCTATCTTTGGAGCTAGAACAATGGAAACAGGTGAAATAATTTTAGATGGAGAGACAATTGATGTCAGACATCCAGTAGATGCCATTAAGCATAAATTTGCACTAATTACAGAAGAGAGACGTAGAACAGGTATCTACCCAGTTGCAAACATCAGATTTAATACTACAATCGCAAATATTCATGCCTATAGAAATAAAGTTGGTATACTTCAAGAAAGAAGATTGATTGAAGATACTGACAAACAAATAAAAGATATGAGGATAAAAACACCTCATCAACAAGAACTAATAAGAGCTTTATCTGGTGGAAACCAACAAAAAGTTATTATCGGTAGATGGTTGTTAACCGACCCAAATATTCTAATTATGGATGAGCCAACAAGAGGAATTGATGTTGGAGCAAAATTTGAAATCTATCAATTAATGATACAACTTATAGAAAGAGGCAAATCAATTATCATGGTTTCCTCAGAAATGCCTGAATTATTAGGTGTTACTCATAGAATCGCTGTAATGAGTAATGGTAGATTAGCAGGTATAGTTGATACGAAGAAGACAAGTCAAGAAGAAATTTTTAAATTGTCTGCTAAATATTTATAGGAGGATCTTATGAACAAAGAAAAATTACAAGATAAAAACATACTTGTCAAAATACTTTATTATATATATTACTATACAATACGATTAGTATTTTATAGAATTGTAGGAAGATTCATGTTTTATAGATTAGTTTGGAAATTTTTGATTAATTTCTTACTATGGAATGTAGCCATTAAAGGAATAATCTGGAATTTACTAATAAAAACTATGCTGTATGGACTAGTAAAGGCTTTCTTTATACATTTACTAAAACTTGACTTTAGTAATGAATCTGTAAAAGATAAGAGCAAGCTAGATAAGATTATTCATGGAGTATACAAGTATACTGCTTACGTTATAGGAATGATTATCTTTAGAATCGCTAAATTATTAGTTATCGATGTGCTTTATGGATTAGCTAAATGGTTCACATTTAAGGTTCTTCTTGTTAAAGTAGATACAATAAAATATAAAGAACAAGGTCAATTTGTAGTTGTATTATACGTCCTATACTTCTACACTTTGGGAATAGTTTTAAGAATAATTCTTGGTATTGTTCACGCTATTGTTGTTGGATTCTTAGCTACATTTAGAACGCTATCTTCTGCTCTTTCAGTTCTAGGCGAATCAATAAACAAAGGTTTAACAGTATTCTTTGGAACATACATGTTAGCTTTCGTAAAATGGTATGAAGCTTATCCTGGGCAAGTTATTCCAGAAGAATTAGACCCTGAAGTTGAAGTTACAGGAACATTTATCCATAGAGTTATTTGCTTCTTCAAATATTTTAAAGTTAATACTTTAAGACCTATTATTAGAAGAGCAAAAGTAAGAAGAATGACAAATCAACAAATTCGTATTACAAAATATGAATCATGGACTGATAAAGACTCTTCTACTTTCTTAATCAATAATGCAATTTACATAGTAATTTTTGCAATGATTATAACAATCATTATCATAAAACCTACTTTCTTAAAATTAAGCGTATTTAAAAATATCTTAACACAATCATCAGTTAGAATGATTTTGGCGTTTGGTGTTGGGGGTATCATTATTCTTCAAGGTACTGACCTTTCATTAGGTAGATCAGTTGGATTCGCAGCTATGATTTCTGCTTCATTACTTCAATCAGCGGATTATGGAGCTAGATTTTATGAAAATCTTCCTACAATACCACTTATTTTCCCATTAATATTAGCAATGATTGTCTCAGCTATATTTAGTGCAATCAACGGTTTCGTAGTCGCTAAGTTTAAGGTTCATCCTTTCTTAGCTACCTTAGGAGCTTCCGTTGCATTATATGGATTACTATCAATGTACTTTGCTTCAGGTGATGCTGGTGCTCAACCTATTGGTGGGTTATCAGATATTTATACAAATCTTTCCATAGGAAACTTTTCACTATTTGGAATGCAGATTCCTCACTTAATTGTTTACGCAGCTTTGGTAGCTGGTATCGTTTGGTTGATTTGGAATAAAACTACATTCGGTAAAAACATGTTTGCAGTTGGTGGAAATCCAGAAGCTGCAAATATATCAGGCGTATCTGTAATGAAAACAACAGTTTTAGTTTACGTTATGGCTGGGTTATTATATGGTTTAGGTGGTTTCTTAGAAGCCGCACGTATTGGTTCAGTTTCAAATGGTACTGGATTTAACTACGAGTTAGATGCTATCGCAGCCTGTGTTGTTGGTGGTATTTCATTCAGTGGTGGTATTGGTAAAGTAAGTGGAGCAATTACCGGAGTATTAATGTTTACCATTATTACATACGGAATGAACTTTATTGGATTACCAGTATTCTATCAATACATTGTTAAAGGTGTAATTATAGTTGTTGCTGTTGCTCTTGACACAAGAAAATATATCATTAAAACTTAATATCTCTCCTCCTAGCGAAATATTAAGATAGAGTAACGAACGATTAATTTATAATATAAAAGAGGCTGTAAAGAAACAAATTAAGTAAACAGCCAATAAAAACACAAAACCGGACCCAAAAGGGACCGGTTTTTT
>JAEIOE010000037.1 GCA_016342455.1 Mycoplasmatota bacterium
GTTTTTTATAACTATTTAGCCATAAATTACTCTTTTAATATATTATCTTGTGTTTGTAACTGCAAAAGTCAAGATAATCTGATAAATGATTTTCTATTTGAAAAATGTGGTCATCTAAAGAAGCGCCGCCAATATATAGATTACCTAAAATAATTTCTTCAAGACCTAAGTCTTTAGCTATTTCATATATATATTGCATTGCATCTACTGAAAAACTATTTCCTATAGAAAGCACCCTAAGTCTTTTATTATATTTGCTCATAAAATCCTCCAACCCTTATAATATATCTGTTTTTATCAAGAAATTCAACTACTAAAAAAAAAAGATACTGCGTATCTTCATTTTTTTAGCAATATGTTGTTAATAATTATTATATTTAATTAAATTAAATCGATGATTCCATGGTTCGCTGAAGATAATACTTCATTATTTAACTTACCAAGGTTTTTAATTGTTTCATCAATATCTAATTTGTTTATCCCATAACCATCGTATTGAGAGGTATGATCTAATACTGTTTTAGAAGCAATCATACCATTCATCGCTGCGAAAGCAACTTTGTAAGTACAGCTTAATTTAGCACCATCACAGACAACTCCCATTTGAGCAGATAGATAAATATTTATCGCTTGTTTTATTTCCGCTCTAGAACCTTCTTTAGCATAGGTTGATACAGCCGCAGCTGAACAACCTGTTGCGTGTCCCGTTCCACAAAGAACAGTAACTACAGACATCTCTTGTTTTACATAAACAGATGTATAAAAAGATAAGACAATTAATTTTCTTCTTTTCTCTTGATCAAAACCGAAAGCATCCGCTAGAAACATGGGAGTAACCAAGGTACCAATTCCTAAGTTACCAGAGCCAGCTACACCATATACGGTATAGATATCTCCTTGCATTCTTTTAGAAGCAGGTACTGTTATATGTATTCTTAAAAAGTTTGATAAATCATACATGCAACCTTTTTGATCTTTACTGATGTTTTCAACTAAGGAATCGCTGTTATTTTTTTTGATTTCAACTCGGGCATTTTCATACTGAATTTCAGCAATCCTAAATAGTTCGTCTAATCCCTCGAAATCGCCTTTTTCTACAAAGTCTAGTATCTCGTCGTATTTCTCTATTTTATACTTGTTTACTCGTTCAATTAAAGCTTCTTTCTCGAACTCTGATAACCTTTCACCATTCCTAGTTACAGAAACAACATTATCATAGAAATCTTTGATAATAATTCTTGCTTCATCCCCTTCGGTTGAGGTGATATACAGTTCTTCATAAAGAACGATATCATCAAACTTTTTATAAGTGATAGACACATCTATTTTAGAAAGTAATTCATCAATCTTATCAATATCATCGTTCGTTACTGATTCAAAAACACTTAATTGTTTCTTAGGATTTTTTAGTAAAATGCCTAAAGCTAATGCTTTGTCTAAACCACTTTTATTAAGTCCAGGAACACCAACATTAACAGCGTTTTTATAGAGTTCTTCACTCATCACTAGTTTAACCGATTTAATAACACTATTTCTTAGGATATACGCACCAATTGATGCAATGTAACCAACTACACCAATATCGGTACAACCCATTGTTTTTGTCATATTACTATCTAATAGTCTTCTCGCAGTAAAATTATCCATATACTCCCCAAAACATCCTTTTCTATTTTTAATTCTTAAAAAAATTATAGAGTTAGTTCATAATAATATAGGTTTAATCCCCATAAGGGCAATTGTTTTTGTAATTCATAACCTGTTTTTAATAGGACTTTCTGTGAACTAATATTATCTATATGAGCCAAAGCAATAATATTTTTTAAACCCAGTTCTATGGCTAATTCTTTCATTCTCAAAGAAGCTTCCGTTGCGAAACCATGTCCCCATGATTCTGGTAAATAGGCATAGAATATTTCATATTTTTCAAACTCATTTACCACTTGAATGCCACAGTATCCAATTGGAGCGAAGTTATCTTTCTTTGAAACAAGATAAATTTTATTTAGGTTTTTATCCGAAAAAGACATCATAAAGTACTTAAGGTATTTGGAACATACTTCTAATGAATATCCACCTTGGCCAGGAAGATATTTACAGACTAAATCGTCTGTAAGTAATTTAATTATAATTGGTAAATCTTCATTTATGAATGGTCTAAATGTAAGTCTTTCTGTTTCAAGATTTCTATGCATATTAAATCCTTTCTAAAAAACCTATTAATAGTTTTGAAAGTTTATGAACTGATAGTTTTCCAACTTCCAACACTTCTTCATGACTTAATAAATTCTTAGTAATACCAGTAGACATATTTGTGATTAAGGATAAACCAAGCACTCGCATATTTGCTTGTCTTGCGATAATTACTTCAGGTACAGTAGACATACCAACAGCATCTCCACCTAACATTCTAAAAGCTCTTATCTCTGCTTTTGTTTCATAACTTGGACCAATATAGCTTACATATATTCCATGTTGTAATTCTATATTTTCTTTTAAGGCTACCTTATCTATCATTTCTCTAAAATCTAAATCATATGGTTCAGACATATCCACAAACCTTGGCCCTAAGTCATTATTATTAAGACCAACTAATGGATTTCTACCTGACATATTAATGTGATCTTCTATCACCATAATATCTCCTGGTTTAAATGATTCATTCATTCCGCCGCAGGCATTAGTCACTACAATATTTTTAACTCCTATACTTGCGAATGCTTGAATCATTTGACGCATATCGAAATCACTAACATTTTCATAGTAATGCTTTCTTCCTTCTAATACTAAAATCGACTTTTTATTAATATATCCCAAATGTAATAAACCAGAGTGTCCTATAGATGCATCTGTATCATAATTAAATAACTCTTTATATGAAATAGATTCTGAATCATTTAAGTTATTTACAAACGAGTTTATCCCAGAACCTAAGATAATCATAGTTTCCGGTATTCTATTAAACTTCTTTAACACGATCTTTTTTAACATAGTTTTCCTCTTACAATACATCTATAACATCTAATATATATTTTCCTATAGTGAATGCTTGTTTTCTTTTTTTAACATGGTCATAAAATTTCTTCCATACTTCTTCTTTAAAATCATCATGAACTAAAATAGATACACATGTCTCTGTTAATAATTTCATGTATCGCATAATCCCAACATGTACTGCATCACTATTCACTGAATTTACTTCAAAAGTTAATTCATCTTTATTATCAACAATTAAAATTGAAATTTCAAAAATATTTTGAAAATCATCAACCATTGATTTTAAATAATGTTTGGTGTTATCAAATAAATTTTCATCTTGCAACACATAATTATGACTAAGAAGAAAAGAATTAATCTTTTTTAAATCATAATTTGGAGTTATTAGTTTGTATTCTTTTGTATAGTGCATAAGTAACTCCTTTATATAATATATAATATAGATATTATACAACAATTTTTAGTTCTAAGTAAATAAAAAATAAAAACCAGTAAATTTACTGGCTTCTATATACTGGTTACGAAGTTTATTTTTGAATAGAAGGATTATATATGTTTTATTATCTCTGCCTTAATTACTTCATAACCTGATTGATTCATATGTAAACCTTCAATAGTATAATCTGGGTTTAAGAAACCATCTTTTAAGAGTTTATCATAAATGTTGATATAGTTAATTCCAGTTATTTCTTGAATTCTTTTATTTAATTCTGATATATCTTCATTTTTTCTCTTACCCGGAGTGTTTGTAACATTTGGGTTCACAGGGTAAATAGATATAAAGTATAGTATTAGATTTTTATCCGAGTTTTGAATTTTTTCGATTATTTCACTTATTCTTGAGAATATAGCATCTATGCCATCATCAATAAGGTCTAAATCGTTAGTCCCTATGTTTAAGAATACTTTCTTTGGTTTCAGTTGAAATACAGATTCATTTAAACGGCCTAAAACGCCTTTAGATGTGTCAGCACCAATTCCACGGTTGTAGACTCTGTGTTCAGGAAAATACTCATAGACGTTAAAATCTTGTGTAATAGAGTCCCCTAAGAACACTACTCCACCTGGCTTTGAATATTTGTTGAAATGTTCAAAGTCTTGTGTTTTACCCATGAGTCCAGCTATAAAACAAAGTTGCGCAAAATCGTTTGCGCCTTTTTTTCTACCGTACTGGAATACAAAATAGTTAATAGCTAATAAAACTAGAACAACAATTATAAATATTTCTACAGGAATCATATTATCTCACCATCGCTTTTATTACTTTACACCCTTTTGGGTCTAAAGCTACAAATCTTACTTTTTGAATAGTTGCAGGAATATAGAATGTTTCCGCATAATGTATTTCAAATGGTTCAAAAGAACCGTCAAGCGATTCAACAATCATCGCTTCTCCGTCGACTAAGTTACATACATTTACTGTACGGTTTGTTTCCATTGTGTATGGTTCCTTGAATGTGTATCTTCTCGATTCGATGAATTCTAGTTCATGCAGACCCGTTTTTTCTTCTACTTCATCTAGTTGAACAAATCGATTCACTAATTCGTTATATACAAATTTAGTATCACAATCGTATTGAATATTTTTAAATCCATGTTCTAGAGATACAGGTCTTGGCAATCCATCTAATCCCAGTCTTGCCCAGTCCCATAGCTTAAATGTAAAGATATAGACACAAGCAGATATTTCTAATACCATTGTATCTCTACCTGAACAATGTATTGTTCCTCCAGGTATTAGCAAGTGATCATGCTTTTTTACAGGGATTTTATTGATGTATTTTGAGTCATCGAATTTCATCAACCCATTGTTACTATCAATTAAATCCTGTTTGAATTGATCAATATCAATATTTTCTTTCACACCTAAGTAGCAATGTGCATCCTTACCTGCATCCAGAATATAATAAGACTCATCTTGAGTGTAAGTCATCCCAAATGTTTCTTGAATATACTCTGTAATTGGATGAACTTGAAGAGATAAATTCCCACCTTTAAAAGTATCTAAAAAGTCAAAACGTATCGGAAACTTTTTGCCGAAAGTTGCGAATACTTTTTTACCCATAAACTCTTTGGGCCTGAATTGCACAATGTCTTGTGCTGGAAGTTCTATAAAATTATCTCCAAAACTAAATCTTACAGAGTTTTCTTCAGGTACGCCATCAAAACTCCATGCAAAATTCTTCTTTGTTTTATCTAAATTGCATACTTCTTTCATCCATTGTCCACCCCATACTCCTGGGTCAAAATATGGAACCACTCTAAACGGTCTGGAAACGGCTTTACTAAGGCATGTCTCAAAGATATCTAGTGATATCATTTTTGGTTCTAAATCATGGTTATAATCAATAATATAATTACAGTTTTTTAGATGTTTTTCCTTGATTCTATCAGCTACACGCCATTCAACAAAATACCCTCTTTTATATTTTCTTAACTTATCTTCTAAAGGGTTATTTTTTTTGAAGTTACTAAGTCCTTTACGATATCTAAGCTGTATTTCCCAACGAGTTAAACTAACCATTATCAGTGTATCAAAGTCAACTAAACTAGCACCAAATCCATAGACTACTGTCAATTTTGATTTGTCTATTGTTTTGTTGAGAATTTCAATTTGAGTCATATGATAAAAATCTTCTATATGATGGTGGCTATATAAACCAAATACACGGTCATCATAAAGATTACTCTTAATGATAGCATCGTATTCTTTTTCTGAATATGTGTAGTTCTCGGAAAATATAATTTGATCTGGATTTAACTTTTCAATGATGTTTTTTCTTAAAACAGAAAGATTTACTCCTGGATAAGTTTCAAAACATATAACGCCTTTCTTTATCGTATTAAGTTGAGTTAATATAGATTGATTTCCTATCAATAAGTCATTTGAATTATCGCTTATTTTTATCATAGGAAATTTATCATATCTTGATTCAAAATTTAAGTAACTCATAAGATCCCCTCTTCTTCAATGTCATCTTCAAATTGTTTTAAGTAAGGTCTAAATACTTCTTTTAAATGAAAAGCAACTAAAAAACCATAAATACCTACTGCTACTACTAGAAATGATATGTGAACATATAATACTAGTATGATTACAAAAACTAAACTTCCTAGGACTTTGAAGTTGGTCCAAAGATTTTTATTAGCCATTATTAAAACACTCTTTATCATCTGCCAACGAGACTCTGTTTTAAACAAAGCAAGTGTTGGAAAGAAATATATAAAGAATATAATTAATTGATATGCACCAATTACGGCAATTATTACTAGTATATCTAATCCATTATTCAATGAATAGATATACATAAAGTATATAGGAACGGCTAAGATTACTAATAAGAGCCAAACCAGTGTAGAAAACCAAAAGTTTTCTTTAAAACTCTTCCAATATTCTTTTAGAACACTGGTTGACTCATCAGTATTAATAATCTTGAACATAACACAAAACATTGCGCTAGTTGCCGCACCTAGGGTTAAGAAAACACCTAAAAGACTTGTTATTAACCATAAAAAATTTACGAAAACTACATCCATAGCCTTCTTATAAAAGTCTTTAAGCATTTGTTAACTCCTTTCTAAATCGTTATTATTTTTTTGCTTTTAAAACAAAGAACACAGCAGCTCCTAAAATAGCAACTACTACTACAATCGTTCCAACAATCATTCCAGTATTAGTGAAATTAGATGAAAGTGTAAAACTATCGCTTTCTACTTGTATTCTCACACCAGTAGTTACTCCGTCGCCTTCTAATGCATCTGCATCATAATAAGCTAATTCTTCAATTTTGTCGTCACCGATTTCAACTGTGTATCCTGATAATACTGAAATATCTGCTTTTGTTACAAAACCTGCTAAATCTGCTGCATCATAAATACTGTTCCAAATACCATCGATAGCCCAATCTAATGAAGCTTCAACAATAATTTTTGTTTCAGTGAAAGTTAAAGTTTTTTTGTAAAGTCCTTCAATTGTTAATGTTGGTCTTTCTTCAGCAGTAAAGTCATCCCAGTCCATAGAAGGTGATAAATCAACTAACATTTCATATTTAGCTAAGAAATCATCGAAATCGTCCCAAGAATAAGTCATTGTGAAATAACGATGGTATCCATCTACTGTAGCATCTTCAACAGTAATAAATTCTGGAGCATTGTCTTCTAACCAAGTTTGGATTGCTATTAATCCACCAGTAATATGATAATCATTTACAATTGCGCCTTTACCTTCTTCTTGATCAGGGTCATCAAGGTTGATGATAGGATCAGTTGATAAAGTATCATCCATAACGTCAAGTACAATTGTTCTAGTTCCTGAACCATCAGAGTTAAATACAGTTGTTACACCGATTTCTCCTGCCCAGCATCCTGTTAATGCCAATACAAGCATAGCCATTACAGCTATTGTTAAAATTCTTTTCTTCATAATACTCTCCTTTTTTATTTTTTTATCCTTCTTCGCCTAAATAAACAACTTTATTATTTAGACGTAATGCAAACATAGTAACTATCAAGACGATAACCAAAAGTATCCAAGCCATCGCTGATGCCATTCCCATTGCTTGATCACTCATCATTTTATCAAACATATAGTATGCGTAATAGTAAGTTGATTGAGCAGGTCCGCCGTTGGTCATGATATAAGCAATCGTAAATACTTGGAATCCACCAATGATTCCCATAATGAAATTAAAGAAGATAGACGGTGTCATTAAAGGCAGTGTAATTCTAAAAGTTTTTTGAATCCAATTTGCCCCATCTACCTCAGCTGATTCATAAAGTGATGTTGGTATATCTTGCATTTGTGCTAGGTAGATAACCATTGATCCACCTGCAGTCCATAATCCCATCAGGATTAAGGTTATCTTTGAGGTAGAACTTGATTGTAACCAAAGTATAGGTTCCATATTGAAAAGATTGTATATAGGACTTAAAACTTCATTGATTATTCCGAATTGAGGTTGGAACAACCACATCCATAATAAAGACATAGCTACGATACTAACTACACAAGGTAGATAGAATAGAGTTCTATATATACTCATTCCTTTAATTTTATTATTTAGTAAAAGCGCAAGAATTATCCCAACAATTAGCCCTAAAGGAATCGCTATGACTACGTGATAAATCGTATTCCATAGACTTTTCCAAAAGACATCATCATTGGTAAAAAGAATGATATAATTCTTTAATCCAACCCATTGTGGCGCGCTTGACATATCATATGATGTAAAACTGATATAGAAAGACGCTAAAATCGGGAAGGCACCTAAAACAATAATCCCAATCAACCAAGGTGATGCGAATAAGTATCCCATCCTATTTTCTTTTTTTCTTAGTTGTTTAAGTGACCCTATCGTTTGTTTTTTCATTTTTTACCTCTTAGTATTTTATTCGTTTAACGTATTATAGTTTTCCTGTTTTTGTAAGTAATGATTTCTTGCAGCTAGTAATCCCGCTTCAGGAGTTAAATCTCCATCCATGATTTGTGTGTAATATGTTTGCCAGTCACTTGCATGCCATGCAGGCGCATACGGTACATATACTTTATCCATTGCGTAGTCTACTTCTCCCAATAATGTTTCTAGAATTGGATCTCCTTCAACATATGTCTCCATTGCTGAAATATGACTCATAAGCCATCCTAGACTTTCGCCTAATTTTAATTGAACTGATTCTGATAGTAAGTACTTGTAAAACTCATAAGCACCCGCTACTTCAGCATCTGTATTGTCGCCGTTGTCATACATTTCTAAACTAAATCCAGAACCCCAACAAACATGTATACCATCTTCATCAGGTACAGGGATTGCTGCTACTCCATAATTAATATCTGCACCAGAGGTATTAATTGTTTGGTATAGTCCATCATTACTAACAATCATTGCTACTCTTTCAGATGTAAATGGATTCACACCTAACATCGCATTCGCTTCACCAAAGGCTGTAAGTTGTGTCCTTGTAAAATCTTCGTTAAAATCTAAAATCCAATTTAATACTTCTAAATGCTCTGGTGTATTTAAAGTAGGATTTAGATCTTCATCAAAGAAATCAAGTCCTGCTTGCCATAACCATCCATGATATGTAGTATCACCATATGTTGGGTCAAAGCCAATTCTAGTAATAGTACCATCTTCTTCTTGAACGTCAAACATCTTAGCTATTGTTTGTAATTCTGACCAAGTTGTTGGTACGTCAGCTTCTGTTAATCCCATTTCTTCAAACATATCGAGATTATAAAACAAAGCTCTAGTTGTTGCAGAGAATGGCATTGCATACAAATCATCTTCATAAGTCGCAAAATCCATTTGAGATTGTCTAAACTCACTTAGGTCTAATGTGTTAACTCCGGATGTATCCGCAGCCATTAAATCTGAAATATTATATATGACACCAGATTCAGCTCTTGAAACCACATCATCAATTGTTGATAAGCCAATACTTGGTGCTGTACTTGATGCTACAGCAACATTGATTTTATCCCAATAATCCCAAAATGAAAATCCTACTCCTTTAACAAAATACAATTCTTGGCTATCGTTAAAGTCGGTAATCAGTTGCTTTACTGATGAGTATGATACGTCGCCTACTGGAGACATATGCCAAAATGTTATTTCTGTTCTTTCGCTTTCTTTATCGCCACAGCTAAATAATGTGATGCTTGCAACAATAACAAGAAGCATTAATAAAACTTTTTTCATGAATTCTCTCCTCCTATTTATCCTTTTATTCCTGTAAAAGTTATTCCTTCAATAAAACTTTTTTGGGCAAAGAAGAATATTACTAATGTCGGTAACATCACCAATATACTCGCTGCCATCATTAAATCGTAACGTCCACCAAATCTAGTTTGGAAAGCACGTAAGCCTATCGCTAAAGTCCAATGGTCCGGATTGCTTAAGAAAATAAGTGGTCCAAAGTAGTCATTCCATGTAGCCATAAATGTAAATAATCCAACAGTCATTAAAGCCGGTTTAGATAGTGGCAACATAATTTTGAAAAAGATTTGAATATGACTCGCTCCATCTATTACAGCTGATTCTGATAATTCTTTAGGCACTCCCATAAAGAACTGTCTTAACAAAAAGATATAAAAAGCAGCCCCTCCACCAAAGAATGCGGGTACGATTAGTGGTAATCTAGTACTTAACCAACCAATATATGAATACATTACATAGGTTGGAATTAAAATAACTTGAATAGGTATCATCAATGTAGCTAACATAATGATAAACCATTTTTCTTTACCTTTCCATCTAAGTTTTGCAAAAGCGTATGCAGTTGTAGTTGCTGAAAACAAAGTACCAGTAACTACTAAAATGACAATAATTAAACTGTTTTTAAGATACAACAAAAACGGAATCATTGTTACAGCTTCTTTAAAGTTTCCCCATTGAGGATCGGCTGGAAAGAATTGTTCAAATCCTAACAACAATTCTTGTGGCGTTTTTAGGGCTGTAAATAACATCCACAAAAACGGAAACATAAACCCGACACTACAAAGAAGTAATACAATATGAAGAATCCCATGTTTTATTCTTGTTCTTTGTCTTTTAGTAAATCTTGGTTTTTTAATTGTTTGCTCCATTAAAACGCCCTCTTATTCTTCTATTTCATTCAAATATATAAATCTAGGTCCATATATTAATCTATGGCTCATATTATGATCAAAATCATAGGTATTTGTGTTATATGAAACTAATATTTTCTTACTATTTGATAAATGTGGATGTGCTTTAGCGTTATATGTGTAAGTCGTTGACTTATAAATGTCATGTTCTAAAGTTCTATATATTTTTTGAGGTTCTGTAAATGGTCCACATGGCGTATCACCAATAGCTATACTTAGATACTTTGTATTCACATCATAAGTGAAGCAAGCAATGTACTTCCCTTTATTTCTTCCCTCTAAAATTTGTGAAACTGACATTTCACAAGAGATATGACCTAGAATAGGGTGAGATTTAAGAATATCGTATTGATAGTCAGAACCATCAAAATACATCCATTCGTCAAAATTTTCAAAATCTTCAGCTAATACTCTAGCCACGATTAACTCTCTTAATCCTAAAGTTGTTTTATATCCGTATATATATACATAACCATCAGGTTTTAATGCTCCTGCTTGTTTTGTATTTGGCATGATGCCAGCTCCATAAAAGTAAGTGGATCCATTATCAACCACATATAATGGTGACATTTTTTGATATGTTTTATCAGTATTGATTTCTCCATTTTCAATTGGAGTCTTAAATAATGATACTCCTAAGACTTTAAATTGTAATCCTTCAGGTTGCGTTTGATCTTCTGTTACAGTTAATGGTAAGAAATACAAGTTATCATTAATCACAACTCCATCTTGAAGCCATATCCAAGCATTTTCTCTTTCTCTATGTAAGATAGTATTCGCTTTAATATCAATATCTTTAAACTGTCTTTTATCAGAGAAGAATTTAACTGATTGTAAGCCAAACAATCCCTCATGGTATGATTTATCATTATGATTTCCTATTCCGTTAGTTGCATTACATTCTACTTTGAAATAACGATAATTTTTTTCTATTTTTACAATTTGTTTGAAACCTATAAAAGACGCCATTTCTAGAGATGCTTTTTTAATTAATGTCCAATTATTCGAATCATTACTACCGAAGATTTTAATATCTTTAAATCCTCTTTTGGCTAGTTCATCTGACTCTTGAGAGTAATAATTATAGAACTCTATATCAGTGATAGTTCTTTCTTTATTTAGATCAAACACTAAGTCAATGCTATTAGGGTGATAAGCGCTTAAATATCCAACACTTCTAGTTTCTTGATTATAGGTGATAAGATTCCTAGCAATAGGCCCCTTATAGTCTAGTTCTTCTGTCATATTATAGAAAGCTAATACATTTCCAGCTAAGCCTTTATTTATCCTAAACTCTAATTTACCTTCGTCTAAATATGCAATACTGTTATTTGGCATTAAATGGGGTTGTAATCTTTTTTGTGTTAATGGATCATATCTTCCTACGAAAGTATCTCCAAAGACCATCAAGGTTTTATTTATTGAGACTTGATCAAATTGATCATTTCCATTTTCAATATTAAAACTAAATAACCCATCTCCGCCTTGCCAGATACCATCAGTAACGAACAATTCTCTCCATTCACTAGCCAATTCAGATAAGTAGCCAATACCTAGATGTATGTCTAAGTCTATTTCAGTAGCTGACTTTACTATTAATCTATTAGCATAATAACTACCCATATATAGTTTTTGTTCTTCGTCTCCAATAAAATATTGAACAGAATACTTAAGTTCATCAATCGGTTGAATCGGATATATTTTATCCAATTCTATTGTAATGGCTTCTTTAAAAACGACTCTTCTTATTAAATCTCCCTGTTTCATTTTATTCCTCTTCCTTTTTCACTTCCGTTATTGATATAAATCTAGGATAGTATATTTTTGCATCTCTTAACGCGAATATATTTGTTGTATTCACATTATAGGAAATAATTAGTTTTTCACTTGTACTTAAGTTTGGATGTAATTTTGCATTATATGTAAAAGCAGATGTTAAGTACCCACTTTCTGCTGTTTCATAAACTGTTGTATATTCTGAGAAAGGACCAAATGGTGAATCACTTAGAGAAAAAGCAATATTTCCACTATTTGTGTTTTCCATGACTACTAACATATATTTACCAGCGAATGTTCCAGCGTTCATGTAAGTTACAGATAACTCAGGAGAAACACCAGCAATCAATACAGCTGATTCTTCTATTTTTTTTGACCAGTTTTCACCATCATAATAAGTCCATTCATTAAAGTTCAAGAAGTTTTCTTCAGTAACTCTAGCTACTACTAATTTTCTACCGGGACCGTCTTTATAACCATATACATAGATATAACCATCAATATCACGATTGTCCATAACTCCAGCGCCATAATAAATTACACCTCCATCTTCTGTTTCGCACATTAATGGTGTATTTAAGTAATTTGCGGTTTCATAATCAAATTGTTTATTTACAATATCCATTTCAATTAAACCAACATTAAATACTTTAAATAATGTTTCATAGTCTTTTACTAAAATAGGGAAAATGTAAATCTTATCTCCAATTACTATTCCGTCTTGTAGCCAAAGTCTAGCAGACTCTTCATTCGTAGTAATTTCAGTAAGTTCCTTGCTAGCTGTAACTTCTCCAAATAATGCTTGTCCATTTAAACCAAACATCATGATTTTCCCAAGTCCTACGAATTCTTCACTAAAAGTATCTGTTACTACTATTTTTAAGTATCTTGTTGGTAATTCGTTAAAAGTCATTTCATAACTATAGTTCTCTGATTCGGAACCACTTGCTTTATCCATAGTATGTGAACTTTGGTAACTAAAAATGATTCCATCAAGACTTGTATATAAATCAAACGCTTTTACACCATAATCAGGATTAGCATTGTAATTCCATAAATAGATATTAGGTACAGCGTATTGAGCTTGTAAATCTATTACTAATTCACTGTTTAAATCATCAGATAGCCACATTGTGCCTTCTGCACTATTATTTAGAGTAGCTGCCGGACTATTTGTTATCGTTAATCCTTCTCCATCTAATAAGTTTCTTGCTCTTTGTCCTATATATGCATCAGGTAAAAGTACTGACTTAGGTTCTTCAGACGAATCGTCCCAAGCATATGTTATTTCACCTGTTGTATCGCTTAAATACCCAAAAGTATTATTTATCATA
The DNA here is from genome assembly GCA_016342455.1 of Mycoplasmatota bacterium. Lineage (GTDB taxonomy): Bacteria > Bacillota_I > Bacilli_A > Izemoplasmatales > Hujiaoplasmataceae > 4572-104. Next base: position 13,735 of record JAEIOE010000037.1, read on the forward strand.
TCAAAATTTATTCGCAATAAAGAATCATCCACATCCCCAATAAAAGTATCACTGAAGATAAAACCTGTTGTTTCGTGAGCTAATCCTATAGTGTCTCCACCATTATCTAAGTCAAATGTGAATACACCATCTGCTCCAGTCCATCCATTATTTCTAAAAAATTTATTTGTAAGTTCTGTTTCTTCCCTTACTATATATCCTTCACCTAAAATAAAATTCAAATCTTGAATTCCTGAACTGGTTTCATTTGACGGAATAATGAGTTTTACTGCTTTTGCCATTTTATTTTCCATATCAATTCTATTCTCTCCCGTAGTTAAATCATAATTATAGTAAACTCGATCATACGAAATACCATCAATAGATAACTCTATTGTGACAGTTGTTACTGAGTCAGCCAACTCTCCAACATAATTTAAGATGTCTACATAGCCTAAAGGATAAATAGCGTCAAAACTTAAATATATTTGATGTGTCTTTAGTTGTGATTTAGAAACTATTAATTCATGATTCCCAGAATCATCACTTGGACAAATAAAATTAAAACTATTCGTTAAAACTTCAGAATAAGGAATATCTATCTCTTGGATGACAATTTCATCACCGTAAGTATCTGAGATTTGATAAACACATTCTGATATATTTTCTTCTGTTAAAATCTGAGTAGTTTCTTCAGTAGTTTCTGCTTCTTGACATCCGAATAAAAATATAGCCAAAAAAACCAATGCAAGTAATTGTGCAAACTCTCTCATATTTATTCCCTCTTTTTTTCTTATATTAATACTATATCACATCTAATTTAGATTTTCAATACATTTATAATACATTTAAAAATTATATAAATTTACCGCAAGCTTTTTACTTGCGGTATATAAGTCTTGTACGATATTCATATTGTTTTGAGTTGTAAAATGTTTCAGTATATTCCACTAAATTGTTATTTGAATCATAACTGAATCTTTTTCTTTTTAAAACTGGTTCATCATCTTCTATTTCTAACAAGCCCTTCAATTCATCTGTTATCATAACCGCACTTACATATTCATCAAATTTTGAAAAGAATATCTCCTTCGTTGCAAGATATGAGTAGAGTGATCCTGTTAGAATCTTTTCTTCATTTGGAATTTTTATAGTAGGTAAAAGGTAAGTATCAGAGAAGAGTATAGGTTTTTCAGATCCTCTTACTCGTCTAAGATTAGTTAATAAGCAGTCTTCTGAACAACCAAATATCTTAGCTAGTTTTTTAGTTGCTTTAACTTCTGCAACTTCAGCTTTAATTGTTTCACAAGGAATTCCCATTTCTTTCATTTCATTTGTAAAAGATTGGATTAGGGTAAAGTTCTGTAAATTTGGTTTGGAACTCAACACGGTAGTACCATAGCCAGCAACTCTTACAAGATAATTCTCATTCACTAAATATGATATAGCAGATCGAATTGTAACTCTACTAACACCGTAGGATGAAACTAATTCTTTTTCAGTAGGAATCAACGCTCCTTCTTTCCAATATCCAGATTCAATTAACTCTTTCATGTTATCTCTTATTTTCATATATAAAGGTCTTTTGTCGAACACATTTAATTTCATTAATACACCCCCTTGCAAATATATTGTATCACATGTATAATACATTTCCAAAACATTTGTGGGAAAACATTAGAAGATGTAGTTTTCAAAAAAAATAGAAAAAACAATTCTATTTAGTTTAGAATAATAGTATAATAGTTTGAGTTAGGAGAATTGCCAATGAAACTTTATTTAGGAATTGATGGCGGAGGAACTAAAACCAAAGTCATAATTATTGATGAATTGAACAAAATTGTTTTCACCAACACTTCTGGACCTTCCTCAATAGATACCGTAGACAACAAAACGACTATATATAACATCAAAGAAGCCATAGCTCCTTTTATTAGCAATTTCCCAAACACAATTTTCAGTGGAGTTTTTGCTGGACTTGGTGGAATTGTGTTTGAAGAAGACTGCTTCCTTGTGGAAGAACTTTTAAAACAATTAGAACAAATTTCTGATTCTACTTTTTTAAGAGTCAGAAATGATATGCATAACGCATTATATAGTTCAGACTGCTTTAATTCAGGAATGACTTTAATCTGTGGCACAGGTATGGTTGCCTTTGGATTAAAGAACGGACAAACTCATAAATGCGGAGGCTGGGGCTTTTTAGAAGGTGAATTAGGATCAAGTTACCACTTAGGTAGAGAAGCAATCCGCTATTGTATTAGAGCCTTTGATGGAAGGTATCCATTAGATGATTTCGCAAAAGAAATAGCTTCTGCTATTGGCTTGATTCAAAGTAGCGATATCATTAGCATAACAAAGGCATATAATGGTTTAAGAACCAAGACTGCTAGTTTAGCTCCCTTAGTTACCAAGTATGCTAATAAAGAGAATCTCTATGCTAAAACAATCTGTGATAAAGCAACTGATGAATTAGCTTTATCTATAAAAGGAGTTTATAACTATTTAGACTTTGATGCAGTAACTTTAGTTATTGTTGGTAGCTTAGGAAATTCAAAGGGTTACTTTGGCGAAGAACTAATAAGAAAAATTAAAATAATCAGTAAAAATATAAGCGTTACTAAACCGGTAATTGACCCAGCTTTAGCGGCTGCGAAGGCCGCTAAACATTTTTGTGAGGTATCAATATGATTTTAAAACTCAAACCCTTATTTTATGAAAAAGTATGGGGCGGACACAAATTGAAAGACAACTTTAACTATCCATGTACGAATAAAACTGGCGAAGCTTGGGGGATTAGCGGGCATAAATCTGGTTCTTCTGTAATTGAAAACACTAAATTTAAAGGTAAAACACTTAGAGAACTATATGCTAGTAATAGAGAATTATTTGGAAATTATCAAGGAGATGAATTTCCAATACTCATTAAAGTTATTGATGCCATGGATGATTTAAGTATCCAAGTACATCCAAATGATGATTATGCAAAAAAAGTTGAGAACTCTTTAGGTAAAACCGAATGTTGGTATATCTTAGACTGTGAGAAAGACTCAGATATCATTGTCGGTCATAAAGCAAACACGATAAAAGAATTTAAAGAATACGTTGATAACAATGATTTTGAATCTGTATTGAATATCTTTCCAATCAAAAAGGGAGATGAATTTAATATCTATTCAGGAACCATTCACGCAATTGGAAAAGGAACTGTTTTATTAGAGATACAGCAATCATCTGATGTAACCTATCGACTATATGATTATAATCGTTTAGCTGATGGAAAACTAAGAGAATTACATCTAGATAAGGCCTTAGATGTTATTAAGTGTCCTGATAAAGAAAAAGCTTTGAATAAACCAACTGACTTATTTGACTATCAAATACTAGACAATACAGTTACTACTACTCATAAATCTCATCAATACGGTAATTACATCTTCATCCTAGAAGGATCTGGCACATTTAATGATGTAACTGTTACAAAAGGTGATTTCTTAATAGTCACAGCGAATGAAGCATTTACAATTGAAGGAAATATGAGCTATTTTAAAGCACAAATAAATTAAACACTGTAAAGTATTAGTTCAATTGGATTAATACTTTTTTATTTTTGTTGAATGATTTAAATATTTTGTTATAATAATATGAGAAAATATATTTCGAATGCGAGGATACCGAGATGAAAAAAACACTAACAACATTTACACTTATATTTATCTTAATTCAGAAACAAACATTACTCTAAAAAGGTACCCTCCTAATAAGGCAGGAAAGACATTTGATGTTCCTGAAACTACATCTATCATTGGAAAATTTGCCTTTGGTTTTAACAAACACTTATCATCAGTTGATCTAGCACAAATAACATATATTGCAGATTTTGCTTTTGAACTCTCAGAAGCGTTAGTACTGCAAGACATCCCTAATACGGTTGAAAGAATCGGCCACAACAGCATTATGGATTCAGAAATCTTTACTTTGGTGCTTAGAAGATCTCATATTGTAGATGGATCCGCTACGATTTTAGAAGGAGAGTTAGCTACTCAGGAAATGCAATTCTTAGTCATTTATATACCAGACGAATCCTATAGCAACTACTTTCAACAAGACCGATGGATTCGTTACTCTTACGCAGTAGAGAAATTATCAAAATACGCTGAATAAACAAAATAAAATTCCACTTAAAAAAGTGGAATTATTTTTTTATAAAATTATTTTGCACTTAGAAGTAAAATCATCGCATCACAAACGACAGGGCTGAATTGTTTCGCTCTTTGTGACTTAAGCTCTGCAATAATCTCAGGGATAGTTTTCGCTCTTGAATAAACTCTTTTGTTCATCATCGCAGAAACCGCATCACATACACCAATAATTTGCGAAACGAAGGGAATCTCCTCCGCCTTTAAGCCATCAGGGTAGCCAAAGCCGTCCCATCTTTCGTGGTGATGTCTAATGTTTTTAGCTATGTTTTCTAAGCCATCAATTTGCGATAAAATATCATATCCATGTATGGTATGATCTTTCACCAATGCATATTCAGCATTAGTTAATTTCCCCTGCTTGTTTAAGATATCGGGACTAACAGAAATCTTACCTATATCATGAACAACGCTTGAATAATAAGTGATGTCTCTTATTTCTGAGTCTAAATCTAAGATATCCGATATTTTGCTTGATAAATCAGCTACTTCTTCACTATGAATTCTTGTATATTCATCAAAAACACCAACAGTTCTTACAAAACTAATGATGATGTTATTTATCATTTTATTATTCTTGTAAAGTAAATCGCCCATTCCTAAATTACCTTCCAGTAACTTGTAGAATGTATAATAGTTTTCTAAGTCTTCTTCAGTAAAGCTTTCATTAGAACCTTCAGAAATATCGAAACTCATCTCTCCTGTAATCGTTCCTTTAAAAATCAGATTAAATCTAACTGACTCTTTTAACACGCCATACTCTTCTATGTATGTTGGAAATAGTTCTTTGTTTTCAACCGCTATTTCCGTATCAGTATTAGTTACAACTGTTGGTCCATAGAGTTCTCTTTTTGAAACCGATGATATAAACTTAAGATCATTCAATAACTTAAGATCATAACCTGATGCTTGAACAAACTCTAAGTTTTCTCCATCATTGATGTAACAACTGCCTCTATCAGCCTTTGGCAAGATTGCAGCTCCTAACTCAAACATATCAGCTAAGAAGTTTCTAAAGAATAGTTCAGGGTCAATTGATACATGTTTCATCTTAGAAAAATGCAGTTCTGAAGAAGCAACTATTTTATTGATTACATTTAGAGATTCTTTAACCAACTCTGATTTTTTGATGTAAGCTCCCATAATTAATTTAATAATGATTGGCGCTAAGTTAGCTATAACTAAGAAAAGATTGACATTTATTAACATATCTGTAAATGTTATCTGTGGGTTTGGAAATACAACAAATATTGAATAAAATAACATATATGCAAGATTATTAAAAACGAGCATATGATAACTTGCAAATAAGCCAACTAATATATACAAGAAAAGGAAAATAAAACCAAAATCTTTTAACATCGCTATGCTATCAGGTCTGACAAAGATAAAGACTGAAAAACCAATAAACACTAAAATATATAAACTATTAAAAAGCAGTTCTCTTTTTCTATTTGGTATTCTTACATCATTATAATAACCAAAGATAACCGCACCATTAAATACTCCCATTCCAAAAGCTAAGCCAAGGAAACTGTAGAGAAAGGCTTTTAGAAAAGCAACATCAGGATAAAATAACTCTCCAATACCTGTTTGAGTGATAGCTCCCAATAAAGCGACTAATCCAACAACAAATAGATAGTATGGTAAATCCTTCAAACTTAAATCCCTATTGATTCTTTGTGTTTTTGTAATTCTTTTGTTTAATAAGAAGGCAAAAAGGTACATTTGTAAAACAATTGCGAAACCAAATAAGACAGCTATCAATAAGCTAATAAACCAAGCTTCCTCAATAAATGCCATTCTGCCTATCAACATTGTTAAAGTTATTCCTAATAAAGAAGGAATTACTGATTTTTTTCCATAAACAACCAAAAAAGCTGTATATAATCCAGCAACCGGAGTAAATACATTATAGATTAATTGGCTATCAGAAAAAGCAACTGACAACATAGCTGTCATTACAATTGCAAAGAACAAATTAATTTGCAGTAACAACTTGCTTTTGATGTTTTTCATGTATTTCCTCCTTTTTAAAAAATTCAACATATTATTATACGATATTGTAGAAAAATGTCATTGTAATATTTCACTATCTTTTTATAAAGATTCTAGTCCAATTAAGTTTTGAAATGATTTATCTGCTTCTATCTTTTTAATACAAGTTTTTAATTCTTGAATAAAGTCATACGTACTGATGGATAACTCAGAACAACTCTTCTTTTTTAGAATGCTTTTGCGGTACTTTAGTGCTGTGGTATGAAATCGTTCTTTCAACATCATATTTAAATATTTGTGGTCTGAGAAACCGCTATTTTTAGATATTTCTGATATTGAGTGATTAGTCTCTTTTAAAAGTTTTAAGGCTTGTTCGAAGCGAGAATTCTGTAAGAAATCTCGGTAGCTAATCCCCAAAGCTTCTTTAATAAAATGAGAAACTCGATATCTTGAAATATGGGTGATTTCAGCTAGGTCATCTAAAGATATTTTTTCTTGAAAATGGGCGTAAGTATATTCTACAATCATATGAATTCTATTTAAATATTCATCTGGATTGACATGTTTAATATCTAAGTATCTTTCCTTTAACAACTCATGATATAAATCAAAGATATATCTGTTATAGTAACCGATGATCTTATATCTCGTAATATCTCTTTTTTCTTCTGATAATAGAAGTTTTATGATTTGTACAACTAAAAGTGGTACCTGTCTATATTTAATCGCTAGTTCCTCAAAAGTATATACTCTATCTTTAAAAGGAACTTTTTCAAAGAAGAGATTGTGTTGATGCAAATGCTCTTTTTTTAGTCGGTAACTTACAATGATAGAACCTTCTTCTGATTTAACGGAATGTAATCGATACATATATACCAAAAAAACTGTTTGAGCTGTCATTAAATAGTCAATTCCTTCACAGCTTATTACTGCATTTCCTTTGATTACCCAAATGATTTCTAACTCTTCATGGACGATGTTTTCATGATCAATAACCTCTGCTAAATAAGTAGCAAAAGGTAGTTTATAATCTTCAAATACATCATTACAAAATTCTTTCATAACATCACCTATTACATTATATCATTTTCTTTATTTAATTAATCAAATATATGATTTTTTAGCTACTAAATTATAATAATATGCTATTTTTATGATTTTATTGCTAAAAAGAATGATAAAAATTTATTGCATAGTAATCGGTATATATGTATCATATAGACGACTAAATTATTATTAATTCGGAGGGTTCACATGTCAGCGTTAAGTTTTATTGTTTCAATGAGTGTTTATTGTTTATTGCTTTACTTCTTCTTGGATTATACAAGAGAAAAAGAAGGATTTTTCAAATGGTTCTTTATCATAGCGTTATTATCTATTCCACTATGGTTTATCAACCTTCATTCCTTCTTTAGATGGGCAAAATCATTTTCTGTGTTAGTACCAATCTGTTTTGTTTCTTTTGTTAGAATAGCAGCTAACAAAGAGGGTGGTAACAAATTTATGCAATCATTAAAAAAGAAATGGCCTTTATGGATACTATATTTCATTTTAATGTTAAATATTGCAGAAGCTACCAAAGCAGACTTTGAAATGGGCAACTATTTCAATGCTATCTGTGGTATTATCCTTTGTATCACGATTCCTTTACCAACAAAACATTGGCGAATTGGAAAAAAAGATGGGAAATTCAATTTTAGTGAATTAATTGCAGATCTACCATTAGCATGGTGTATCTTATATGTAACTTGGAATGCATGTTTTGTTTATGCGGAGAATACTAGTTTTGTAGCTTCCAGTTTATGTATCTTATTATTACCTGAAATATGGATGCTTTCTAAAAAAAGAACAGACCTATGGCTAATGGGTAGAATCTACACCTTAGCATTACATATACTAATCAGATCAAGCTACGATATCTTTACACCGCTTATGAATTCCGCTGCTTGGTGGAACGCAGATGTTTCTAAATATTGGGGTCTTGTAAACTTAGTATTCCATGCAGGGTATCTTGTTTATTGGTTCTTTAACTTAAGATCTAAAGATTACGTACTAAAACATTCAGCCCAAGCAACTGAATTAAAGTTAGCCGCTACTGCTGCTTAAATAAGGAGTTAACATTTATGAATAAAGTAAGAGTAATAGAAATACAAAAAAGAGTGTATGCAAATAATGACGAAAACGCTGCGATCCTTAGAAAAGAACTTGAGGAAAACAAGACTTATGTCATGAACCTAATGTCAAGTCCTGGTTCAGGAAAAACTACAATGCTTGTGAATACGATAAATCGTATAAAAGATAAAGTAAAAATTGGAATTGTAGAAGCCGATGTTGATTCAGATGTAGATGCTCATACCATCGCAGATAAAACAGGAGTTCAAGTAAATCAACTACATTCAGGTGGAATGTGTCATCTCGACTCTGGAATGGCAAGAGAGGGATTAGAAGATATCAAATACGGTGATATGGATTTCGTTGTAATTGAAAACATCGGAAACTTAATCTGTCCTGCAAGTTATGACTTAGGTCAAGCCTTAAACGCAATGATCTTATCAGTACCTGAAGGTGATGATAAACCTTTAAAATATCCAAAGATGTTTTCAAAGGTTGATGTATTAGTAGTGAGTAAAATAGATGCACTAAGTGTATTTAGCTTTGACTTTGTTGCTTTAGAACAAAGAGTAAGAAAATTAAACCCAAATGTAAAAATATTCCCAATCTCAGCTGTAACAGGTGAAGGTATGGAAGCCTGGTGCAATTACTTATTAACAGAAATCAAAAGATTTCAGAAAAATTAGGAGAAAACTTTATTATGACGGAAAGAAAAAATCTGATTGCTTTTATCAATATGGTTTCAAAGATAAAAGTAACTTCAAAAAAAGCAATAGGCACTGATGACCCAAGATTCTTATTGTTAGAAAAGATCGTTACAGAAGAAATGGCTGAAGTAGCGCTTAAATTAAAGTATAGAGAACATCAAACAGCACAAGAAATCGCAGTTCAATTAGGTTGGGATATTGACAGAGTAACGAAATTACTTTGGGACTTAGCTTATGCTGGTGTAGCAACCGTTAACAAAAAAGAAGGAGATTTCAAGTTTTGGTATGAAACTTGGGTGCCTGGAATCTTTGAAATGGTAGTGAATAACACTGAAAATACAAGAAAATATCCTCAAATCGCAAAAGCGTTTGATGATTATGGATTACTAAGAAATCCAGTTGCCTTTGGTAACATACCAATGGGTAATGGATTGATGAGAGTTATCCCTATTGCTTCTGCTCTTGATGGAACTTCAAATGTAGCTACGTCTGAACAAGTCGATACTTATTTAGATAATGCAAGACTTATTTCTGTTTCACCTTGTTCTTGTAGAACGAGCCGTGAAGAAATGGGCGAAGGTTGTGGTCACTTAAAAGAAGACATGTGTATTCAATTAGACGACGCAGCTGAATTATATATTAGAACTGGTAGAGGTAGAGAAGTAACGGTTGACGAAGCGAAAGATATCATGAGAAGAGCCGAAGCCGATGGTTTAATGCATCAAATACCAAATACAGAAGGTGAAGGACATACTCATGCAATCTGTAACTGTTGTGGATGTTCTTGTTATGCATTACGTGCAGCTACAATGTACTCTAATCCTGATATGGTTCGTTCAAACTTTACTGCTACTGTTGACGCCGATAAATGCGTTGGTTGTGGTGAGTGTGTTGATTACTGTCCAACAAACGCAATTAGACTTGGTCAACGTTTGACAGGGACTATTGAAGCACAAAAAATCGTACATTTAAATAAATCAACAAACACAGAATGGAATGAAGCGATTCATTTCCATCCTGATTTCAGAACCAACAAACAAGAAACACTAAGTCAAGGTACTGCTCCTTGTAAAACAGATTGTCCAGCTCATATTTCTATTCCTGGATATATCCAATTAGCTGCGCAAGGTAAATATAAAGAAGCATTAGCTTTAATTAAGAAAAACAATCCATTCCCTGCAGTATGCGGTAGAATCTGTCCAGCCTTATGCGAGTCAGCTTGTACACGTTGTGCAATGGATGAAGCTGTCGCAATTGATGACATCAAGAAATTCATAGCGGAACAAGACTTAAATGTAGAAAACAGATACATCCCAGAAATCAAACATGACTATAAAGATAAACATATCGCAATTGTTGGTGCTGGACCTGCTGGATTATCTTGTGCTTACTATTTAGCTATCGAAGGTTATAAAGTAACTGTCTTTGAAAAAGAAGATACCTTAGGTGGAATGCTTAACTTTGGAATCCCAAGTTTTAGATTACAAAAAGATGTTATTCAAGCTGAAATTGATATCTTAAGAGTATTAGGCGTTGAATTCCAAACAGATGTTACGATTGGTGAAGACATAACGATACCAGAACTAAGAAAATCAGGATTTAATGCATTCTTTTTAGCAATAGGTGCCCAAGGCGGAAGATTACTTGGTATGCCTGGAGAAGACGCTTTAGGTGTTCAAACAGGAGTTGACTTCTTAAGAAACGTAGCTTTAGGAAAAGCAAAAAAATTATCTGGTAAAACAGTAGTTATCGGTGGAGGAAACGTAGCGATTGACGTTGCGAGAACTGCTCAAAGAGTTGGTTCTAGTTCTACTACTATGTTCTGTCTAGAAACTAAAGAGAATATGCCAGCGCTTCAAGATGAAGTACAAGAAGCACTTGATGAAAACATTACAATCAATAACTCTTATGGACCAAAACAAATCATTGTTGAAGGTGGTAAAATTGTAGCTGTTGAATTCAAGAAATGTTTAAAAGTATTAGATATGGAAGGAAAGTTCAATCCTATCTATGATGAAACAGATACTCTAAGAGTAGAATGTTCTAACTTATTAATTGCAGTGGGACAAAGCTTTAACTGGGGTAAACTATTAACTGGCACCAAAGTAGAGTTAAATAGAAATAATACGATTAAAGTAGATCCATTTACACTTCAATCAGCTGAAGATGATATCTTTGCAGGGGGAGATATTGTAACTGGTCCAAGATTCGCGATTGATGCAATTGCCTTAGGTAAGGAAGGTTCCATATCACTACATAGATTTGTACAACGTGGTCAATCACTAGTATATGGTCGTTCAAAACATGCCTTTATAAAATTAGATAGAGACGCAGTAGATTTCTCAGGTTATGATTCAGTAGCTAGAGAAAAAACACCAACGAAACATGTTTCGAAATTAGATGGGGACTTCTCTGATCCTAGAGGTATTCTTACAGAAGCACAAATCGCTGTTGAAACTAGCAGATGTTTAAAATGTGGTGTTTCAATCGTTGATGAGTGGATGTGTGTAGGTTGTGGTCAATGTACAACAAAATGTCAATTTGATGCTATTACTCTTGTAAAAACTGCAAACGTTCACGGTGTTGATTACCCAGATTTAAAACCTGTAGTAATTAAAAACGTCCTTAAAAGAAAGGTAAAAATAGCTGCTAAAAATGTTAGTGGTATATTTAAAAAGAAATAACAATGCATGAATTAGGAATTGTAATTAACATCATAAAACAAATGGAAGATTATATGAAACAAAATAATCTTACAAAAATAGAGAAACTAGTATTAGAAGTTGGACAACTTTCTGAAGTATATCCTAAATATTTAATGGATGTTTATCCTTTAGCTGTTGAAAACACATTACTAGCCAAAACAGAATTGGTGATTGAAACAGCTCCAGGTATTGGTAGATGTAAGAGTTGTGACTTCGTATATAACCTAGTAGAAAATGATAATACTTGTCCATTATGTAGTGCTAAAGAGTTCAGTGTAATTAGTGGAAGAGACTTTTTAATCAAAGAATTACATGCGTATTAATATCGAAAGCACCTCTTTTGAGGTGCTTTTTTTGTCGTTATTCAAGCGTTTTATCTTAACTTTTGCAGTTCAAATATATATAAAGCACGTTTAATGGCCTAAAACGGACAAAAATCGTGCTTTTT
>JAEIOE010000038.1 GCA_016342455.1 Mycoplasmatota bacterium
ATCCAAAAAACCATTTCCGGTTGATATTTATAAACCGTATCCTACATTAAATCAGTACTTTGCTTGAACACAGCTAAAAAAATAGAAAATTTTAATATAAATCCAATAACTATAGTTAATGCTAGAAATATGTCCTTTCAAATTCATGAACTAGCAAGAAATTCAACTAGCTTGCTACAAGAATACACTTATAGAGCACTAGGTCACTTAATTGCGACGATACACGTAAAGACACATAGTTATCAAGTTTTAATATATGGAATAAAAGCATATTATCAACTAGGAATCCCAACAACTATTTTAGAAACAATCCTTAAGAATTATTATGAATTACTCTCAAACAAAAACGAGTGAAAATTTCACTCGTTTTCTTTATATGATTAGTACATTAATCATATACTTTCAGCATCTACAAAACAATGTAAATGATTTTCTCCTAGTATTTTTAAAGCACAGCCTAATTTAAATTTCTCATTTTCAGCTGCTTTCTTCGCTTTTTCTTTAAAGTACATAGAAAACATAAATAGTGTTTTCTTATTAAACTGAGTTTTGTGCATTGCAATAGCTTTCATTTTTAAATCAAAGGTAGAAGTAACATCCACTATTGTATTTGGCTTACTCGTATAGTAAAAGCCAATACCTTTTACTTTATGAGCTTTGGTTTTTGTTCCTAAAGGATATTCGTATAACCAAGTTGATATAAAGCTTTGAGCACATGCCTTTCCTGTAACTATATGATCCTGATGAGCTTCATAGTTTAACCAAGGATCCGGACAAAAAATAAACTCTGGTTTTACTTCTCTTATGATTTCTCCAATATCTCCTGCTAATTTATAAATATCATGCAATGTTCCATCCTTATAGTTTAAATAATGGAAATGATTCACTCCTAATAACTTCCCTGAAGTTTCTGTTTCTATCTTTCTAGCAACTGCTAATTCATCATGAGTCATAGAACCATCAACCAAGCCTAATGAACCGTCCGTTACAGTGATGTAATGGGCTTCACAGCCTTCATTAACAAGTTTGGCTATCACAGCCCCCATTCCAATTTCATTGTCGTCTGGGTGAGGTTGAATACATATGGCTTTCTTTATATTCTTAAGTTTAGGTATTTTTAAAACTGAATTTAAAATTATATCCATACTAGTGTACTCTCCTTGTTATCATTTTTTTTGTTTATCATTAATAGAATAATTGTTTATTTTAATAATTTGAGTTCTTCATTTGCGTAGCTAGAAAAATACCCTTGTATTATATCAACATTATTAAGTGCTTGTTCTCCTGCAACAATACCTAGTTCCTCTAACATTCCTGGATATATATCTGCAAATGAATTATAAGACTCATAAAGTTCTTCTAATTCAGTATCAGATATATCCACTACTAACAAATCCTCCGGATGATATGTTGCATTTATAAAATAGATTGGATATAAATCACCTGACGGAAGAGTTACTACTATATCCGGATAAACCAGCTGATCATCTAAATATAAATTGAATCTCCAAAGACCTAATTCTGGAGTATTTGTATCTACAATTCTATTCCAATCACTTATTTCTAATGCATTTACATTTAAAATTTTTTGAGAGGGAGAGTCATAAGTAACTATCCTATATTCATACTTCGTATAGAAGTTATTTGTTAATACTATTGTCTTTCTCTGAGGCAGAGATAATCCGTCTCCCAGTTCTACAATGTAATATCGAACTTCATTAATATAGTTTTTCTCTTTATAAGCTAGTTTTAAATCATAATATAGATCACTGGAATCATAAGGAATTTTTAAATCAATTTTATAAAAAAGAAATTCATCTTCCACCAAATCCTCATAATAGTATTCTCTTGAAAAAAACTCTATTGAATCATAAACAAGGTATTCACCTTCTAACAATGTGATTCTTAAGTACTGACTTGATGATTCTGAGTCTTTAGGTGTTTCGATGATTGAAATATATTTTTTACCATCAATTTATTTAAATATGTATTGTTGGAAATACTCACTACTGTATTCTGAAGTTATCCTTAAATTATTGTCATTCATTTCAACAATATATTTAAATTGTTCACTTATATTTAATTGATTTGTGACGATGTCTTGTCCATCGATTATCAAATTATCTAAAAATCCATTAAATGCTAATTCAATTTTACTTTGAGAAATGGGATTGTATTCACAAACTCCACTTTTTATGTTTTCAATATCACTTCGAGTATATTCATCATCAGATAAATAATTATTTTCACATAAAGGAGCTACCTCATTTAAATTGATAATATATTGTTCAACAAAACTTTGAATATCTGTCTTTGTTGTGATTTTAGAATCACTAAATGTTTCAGTGTAATCTGCTGTCTTTAGCCAGTCACCTTTTAGTGGATTTCCATCTTCGTTTGCATTTTGACAAGCGCTTAAAAATAGTGTTGTAAGAATCATCACTACAGTTAAAAACTTCTTCATATTTTTCCCCCATTATTATATTAAATTTTATTATTTCATCTGAATTATTATAGCATATTAAATAAAGGCTTTCAATCTTATCAAGAATAATATAGTATATCTCTTAATTCATATTTTTAGACTTCTGTTATACATAATGATGAAAAAAAGATAAGAATCAAATGACTCTTATCTTATATTTTCAATATATTTATTCGTCTTGGTTTAACGCTTCAACAATCATTTTATTGATTTGTTCTTCCCAATCTGCAGCAAATACAGACGGTGTAACAAGACCGGCATCAATTCTTGTGTAATAATCATTATCTTCGTTTGTTACCCATTCCCAAAAACTTTTGTATCCAGGCAACCATTTATCTGTATCAGGTCTTCCATATTCTATTAAATCTAAATTTTCTCTTAGACCTTCAATGTAGTCTTCAAAGTAATCAATCTTTTCCCAAACTTCAGGATAATCTGAAATTGGATAGCGATCTAGATATAAATCACCATTTTCTTTCATTCTATCAAGTCTTAGCAACCAACTTTCTTTACCAAAACTCATCCATTTAGCTAATTCATATGCTTCTAAAGGGTAATCCGTTTGAGAAGAAACAACTAAATAGTCAAGAATTGTAGGTGGAAACTGTCCAGCAGATCCTCCTGGATAAGGCCAAAATCCTACTTCAATTCCGTTTGCCTCATACATATCATCAATCATCCATAAATTCCATGAACCATCAATTTTCATTCCTACTAACCCTTCGTACCATGGCCAGATATCTCCAATAACTTCTAATTCTTCTTCTGTATAATCAGCAACAACATGTTCTTGCATCAAGTCAAGTTTTAAGTTATAAGCATCAACCCAAGCTTGTGAAGTAAAGTTGAATTGTGTACCATCCCAAGTATTATAACCAACTGTAGCATCATCTTGCATAGGGAAGGTAGTTTCAAAATCAAGTTTACCATACCAAGGTTCAATTCCATAAACATAATCATTTTGACCAATTTGTCTGATTTGTCTAGCTAAGGCAATAAATTCAGTATAAGTCCAATCTTTATCTGGTAACGGAATATTATAAGCTTCAAACAAAGAAATATTGATATATATTCCTTTAATAAATTGGAAGGAAGGCATTCCGTAACGCGCACCATCAAAAGCTCCTGTAGAAGCTATATTTTCATAAACTGCATCTGTTTCAGGATCATTATCCCAATAATCTTTTATATCGAGTAACATTCCATTGTAATAACCTGTAGGGATATTATCAATAGCAAATACATCCGGTAATACATCAGCTACCATAGCATTTATTAAATTAGCTGTAAATGCGGAACCTGAACCAGTAATATCTGTCCTTAATTCTACCGTAATATTTGGATATTTTTCCATAAAGGCATCTATCAAAATTTGATTTATTTCAGCATTTCCCCAGTCAGCGTATGACAAAGTAATCTCATCCGTTGTCATGTTGAGATTAATTGAAGTTTGTGAAGTTGATACTGAACTTGTTGTAGTTAATACAGTTGAATTTGTTGTCGTTGTTGCGGTTGTTGTTGCTTTATCACAAGCAACCGTTGAAAATGTAATGATAAATAACAATAAAACAAATAGTATTTTTTTCATATAACCCTCCGTAAATTTACTGTTTAAGATTTACTTTTTTTGTTGAGTCACGAATAACCAAAGATACTGGTATAAGTTCAACTTGTTTTTCAGGTTTAACTGTACCGTCAATAAGCGCTAATAGTCTTTTTGCTGCAGTTTCACCGATTTCTTTTTTGTATTGTCTAATGGTAGTAAGTGCTGGTGTAAAATGCTTTGAAAATGAGACATCATCATAACCGATTACAGAGACATCTTCTGGGACCTTAAGTCCCGAATCTTCTAAAGCACGAATAACGCCATAGGCAATTTCATCTGATAAAGCAAAGATAAAATCTGGTGCTTCTTTTACTTCTTCTAATAATTCTTTTGTAGCGTTGTATCCCCCAGTAAATCCATAAGTAGGAGACACTCTAAAATATTTTTCTTTAAACGTTAAATTGTTCTCTTCTAAAATCTCTTTAAAAGCTAAATATCGCTCATAGAATGCTCTTGAAGTTAATGGACCTGATACACATGCCAATTTTCTTAAACCGAGTTTTAAAGCAAATTCAAGACCTAACTTCATACCCATAAAATCATCTGACATTACCGAGTATAAATCATCCATTTTAATATCCGTTGAGACTGTAGGTATTTCAGAGTTTACTAGCTCGATAATATTAGGTTTGTTAATATTACCAGTTACAATTAAAACCCCATCTACATTTTTTACTAAACACCATTTCAAGTAAGACAAATCATAATTTCCAACTCTGTTTACAATAAAAACAATTTCATAGCCAAATATCTCTATGTAATTTTTAAACTGTTGAAGAACACTAGAAAAGAAGGGATGTTCTAATCCGAAATTCGAAATATCGCTAAAAACAATTCCTATAGTTAAACTTTTTTTGGATTTTAATGTTCTTGCACTTGAATTAGGTGTAAATCCAATTTCTTCAACGTATTTTAAAACACGTTCTCTAGTCTTTGTACTTACATTTCCTTTGCCGTTTAATATTTTAGATATTGTTCCTGGCGAAAGATTCATATTTCTTGCTACATCATAGATGTTTCTTTTCATATTAATCCTTTCATTACGTATTTAAAAAAAATTTAATAGCTATTTTAACAACTAGAAAAAACTGAAGCCGAATTAAATTCGATATTCGTTTTTCCTAATTCATAAAATAATTATTTATGAGTAATTTGTTATGTGTGGACATTCAATCAGGCAGTTTTAACTTAAACTGCCTGATTGCTCAGAGAGGCATGTCCATTATATTATATTATATTATATTGTTATTTTACTAAGAAGTCCATTTGATTTACTCAAATTTCCCTCTATTTTAACGAAAACTTAAGATATAACTAAGTTGCGATCGTAAACTGTTTCATTACCATAAATATCAGTAACTGTGTATGTAAGAACATAAGTTCCTGCAGTAGTTGAGTCAACTACATATAATCCAGTTACTACATCCATAGTTACTAAACCAGCTGTTAAGCTTGAAATTGTAACTTCAGGTAGTTTAGCGTTATCGCCAACTTTTACACCTGCCATTGGATCAAATACATCATTAACTGCAATAGCTGCGTCTGCTGCATAAATCCTTGGAGCTACTTCGTCTTTGTTATAACCAATTAACTCAAGTGAAATATCATCTAAGTAAATTGAAGTTGCAACTGAAGCTGCTGGATTTGTTGAATCGATTAATCCAAAGAAGAATCCTAATTTAACTTTGTCATAACTACCAAATGCATTTGTTACTACTACTTGATATTCTGTCCAAGTTTCTGTAATTGATACAGTTTGTTTAGAAAGAACTTTCCAGTTTCTGTTTTCTTGTAGTTGTACTGCGATATCTCTTGCTGCATCAGCTTTAGCCCAGAATGTAAGAAGATACATTGAACCAGCTTCTGAAGCAAATCCATCTTGATTCATTTGATGGAATTGTACTCCATGAGGTACAGTACCAACATTTGTAACTGTTACTTTTACTGCTTTTCCACCACGTTCGTCCACAAATTCTGCTGGAGTAAATGCACCAGTACCAGAAATTTTTAATGTCCAACCTTGGTTGTTATCTGAATCAGTAATTGCTGTTTGAAGTTCAAAGTCGCCATCAATAAATTGAATACGTGACATTGTTGCTTCTGCTGCTGTTATTACTGTAACAGATCTTGTGTAAGTTGCAACATTTTTTGAAGAATCAGTTAATGAATATACTACAGTGTAAGTACCAGGTGTAGTTGTATCTACATCATTTGATACGATTACTACATTATCTTTTGTTAACGTTTTGTCGAAATGATCATATACAGCCATAACTGCTTTTGGATCAAATGCATTTCCTTCAACAATAATGTAATCTTCAATTCCTAAGATAAGTGGAGCTTCAGCATCTGCTACAACACCAAAGTATAAATCAATTGCAACATCATCTAAATAAACTGTTGTTGGTGTATCCATACCTTGAATATTTCCTGCAAAGAATGCAAATTTAACATTAGTAGCTGTTGTTTTACATTCATATATGTAAGTGAATGTTTGCATTTCCGTTGTTAATTCGAAGTATGCATTAATGTTTGTAAAATTACTAGATTCTAAAGCCATTTGTAATAATCTAGGTTCGTCAGCTTTTGCTTGGAATGTAATAATATAAGTTTCGCCCGCTGTTAACGTACGATTTTGTTGATAGAATTGGTTACCATAATAAACGTTCCATGTGTCATAAACATCAATTGTAGCCACGCCATTTCTAATTTCTGTAAAGAATGAACCACTTCCGTGCCAGCCCCAACCAAGTACAGCAGGTTGAGCATAAGCTGTTAATTGTTCTGTTTCAAAATCACCATTTGTTACTGTAAAGGTAGGTGTTTCAGTTCCGTCGTATATAACTAAGTTACGATCATAAACTGTTTCATTACCATAAATATCAGTAACTGTGTATGTAAGAACATAAGTTCCTGCAGTAGTTGTATCAACTGTATATAATCCAGTTAATGCATCCATAGTTACTAAACCAGCTGTTAAGCTTGAAATTGTAACTTCAGGTAGTTTAGCGTTATCGCCAACTTTTACACCTGACATTGGATCAAATAACTCGTCTTTAGCAACATTTGCGTCCATTGCATAAATTCTTGGAGCTTCTTCATCTAAGTTATAACCGATTAATTGTAGAGAAACATCATCTAAGTAAATTGAAGTTGCTACTGAAGCAGCTGCATTTTCTGAATCGATTAATCCGAAGAAGAATCCTAATTTAACTTTATCATAACTACCGAATGGGTTTGTTACTACTACTTGATATTCTGTCCAAGTGTCTGTAATTGATACAGTTGATTTAGAAAGAACTTTCCATCCAGCATTTTCTTGTAATTGTACTGCGATATCTCTTGCTACATCAGCTTTAGCCCAGAATGTAAGAAGATACATTGAACCAGCTTCTGAAACAAATCCATCTTGATTCATTTGGTGGAATTGTACTCCATGAGGTACAGTACCAACATTTGTAACTGTTACTTTAACTGCTTTACCACCACGTTCGTCCACGAATTCTGCTGGATTAAATGCACCAGTACCAGAAGTTTTTAATGTCCAACCTTGGTTGTTATCTGAAGTTGTAATTTCTGTTTGAAGTTCAAAGTCACCATCAATAAATTGAATACGTGAAGTTGTTGCTTCTAAAGCAGTTATTACTGTTACAGTTCTTGTGTAAGTTGCAACATTCATTGAAGCGTCTGTAAGTGAATATTCTACAGTGTAAGTACCAGGTGTTGCTGTATCTACATCATTTGATACGATTACAACGTCTTCAAGGTCAACGTCTTTATCATAATGATCATATACTTTTGCGTTTGTTAAAGGATCAAAAGCATTTCCTTGAACGATTATATAATCTTCAATTCCCCAAATTTGAGGAGCTGTTGTGTCTGCTGACATTTCAGAAACTACAGAGATTTCTATATCATCTAAGTAAACTGTTGTAGGTGCATCCATACCATGAATATTACCAGCAAAGAATCCGAATTTTACATTAGATATAGTTGATGATTCATGAGAATACTCATATGTAAATGTTTGCCAGTCCGTTGTTAATTCAAAGTAAGCATAAACATTTGCCATACTACCAGATTCTAAATTCATTTCTAGTAATCTTGGATAGTCTGCTTTTGCTTGGAATGTAATTTGATAAGTTTGTCCTTCTGTTACAACGATATTTTGTTGATAGAATTGGTTTCCGTAATAAGCTCTCCATGTATCATAAACATCAATCGTTGCTACACCATTTCTAATAGATGTAAAGAATGTTCCACTTCCGTGCCATCCCCATCCATCCATTGCAGGTTGTGAATAAGGTAATAATTGATCATTAGTAAAGTCTCCATTAACAACCATAAATGATGAAGTCATAATTTCATCTACAACTCTAACTGTTCTATTAACAGTTGCGATGTTTCCAGATGCATCAGTTAATGTATAAACTACAGTGTATTCACCTAAAGTAGTTAAATCAACTAAATCTGCACCAGTAACAACTAAGTCACCGATTTCTAATTCATAGTCTTGATTTTCAAGGAATGAAACTCCTGCTAATGGGTCAAACGTTGAGTTAGCTAATACTTCAATTGGTCCAACACCAAGTAGTGTAGGAGCTTCAGTATCAACAGGTGTTGCAATTTCTTCAACTCTTACGTAGTCTAAATAATATGTAGTTACTACATCAGATCCTTCAACAAGTCCTGCAAAGAATCCTAATTTTCCTACTAAAGTAGTATCTGTAAAGTGATAGTACTCAATAGTTATTTCTTGCCATTCAGTTGTCATATCGAATACCATATCAATTGGACGATATCCTCCGACACCTTCTTCAAGAACAACTTGTAATTTACGAGCTATATCAGATTTTACTCTAAAAGTAATACTGTATGTTTTGCCTTGTTCAACTGTTCTGTTTAATAAGTAGAACTGAGTTCCATAAGACACTGTACCAACAGTTAAAATGTTGATTTTAGCCATACCTTCTGATATTTCAGCCGTCATTGTTCCTGTGTTGCCTTTCCAGTTCCAATTAAGTACGTCAGTTGTATTAGTAGCAGATGACGCAACATCAGTGTCAAATTCTCCATTTGGAATGATCCAATGAGATGCATAAACAGTAATAGTTCTTGTAACTACTGTAGGGTTACCAGCAGCATCAGATACTGCGTAAGTAAGACTGTAAACGCCTTGTGTCGCCATATCTACTGTACCTGTAACTGTAATGCTTGCAGTTAAAGATCCATCTACATCATCAATTGCCATAACTCCAGCCATTGTAGTAAAAGTATCTCCAAAGTATACAATTTTGTCATCAACACCAAAGAATACTGGTGCTGTTGTATCTGGAAGCACTGTTGTTATTACAGTAGTTGGTGCTACTGTTGTAGGTGCTACTGTTGTAGGTGCTACTGTTGTAGGTGCCAAAGTTGTAGGCGCTACTGTTGTAGGCGCTACCGTTGTAGGCGCTACTGTCGTAGGTGCTACTGTTGTAGGTGCTACTGTCGTATTTGCAGCTGTAGTTGTTGTGTCTTCTGTACATGCTACAAACATTAATGGCGTTATAAATAATAACGCGATAATAAATAACTTTTTCATAAATCCTCCTTTTATTTTTTTATCTCTTAATAAAACTTATATATACTAATCCTAAAATATAGGACTATTCCACTATTTGAACATGTATTACATCAGCGTATAATACAATTGTTGCTCCGTTTGATAATGTTGTAGTAAATGAAGGTAAAATATATACGTCCCCAGTTGATGTAGCCCCTGTAATAGCGTTTCTAGCACCAAAAGTAATTCCTGTTTCAGAACCACTTACTACTTGTAGTGTTCCTGGGAATGGATACTCAAATCCAGTCTTTGTACCAAAATTAGTCATTACCTCAACTGTTGTTGGATTTGATATAGAATAGACAAATTCTGTTTGATTCGTCCAGAATTTAACGTATTCATCTGAAATCCAGTATGAGTGGTCAGTTGTAATTCCTGCAGCTCCGAAAACAAATTGTTCTAAGAAAATTGTTGGATTATTAATTGTCCAAGGATATACCGAAATACCTCTATGTTGCATTTCAACTAAAAATTCTGCTGTAACTGTAGCGTAATTAGGGTTTAAAGTTGTTTTTAATGGAACTATTTGATTTAAAGTAGCTGATAGGCTAGAACTTAAATTATCTGCTTTAACTAAATTAGAATTTAATAATCCTACTGAAAGTTCAGGTAGTACTTCTCTCATCATTTGCGTTTGTGCAACATTGAAAGTAATAACCATCGCTTGATCATAGAAATCATACTCATCTATTAATAACTTAAGCGCTGTAACTATTTCAGGATTTGAACTCTTTATTTCGATAAATAATAGAAGCCCTGTACCTTTTGCTTTTTGGAAATATTCTTCAAGTGTTGGAACAGGTATTCCAGGGAATGTCCCAAAATCATCTATAATAGTTAATTCTCTTAATTGCGCTAAAGTCGATTCTTCAACAACTAGATTTCCATCCGTTGTTCTTTCTGTTGTTCTATCATGCATAACCACAATTTCATTATCTGTAGTTAAATAGATATCTAATTCAACAATATCTGCACCAGCTGCTAAAGCTAGCAACATACCTTCAGATGTATTTTCAGGTGCCATTGAAGGCATCCCTCTATGCCCAACTATTAACGGTAAAGTTAACATTGTATTTTCTGGGAAAATATCAAAGATAGTATAAACATTTGAAGCGTCTTCACAGACTACTCCATTTGCTCCAGATACAATACCTTTAATTATATCGTGATCGTCTAGGTTAACTGTATTAACCCAAACATTTAAAAGTCGCTTTTGGAAATATTCAACATTATATCTCGTTGCATATTCAATTGGTAACATTACAGCTACTGATCCTGAAGAATTCGTTTGATTACGAATTTCTAGTAAATCAGCATCGCTTAATATAGGGTTATCTGAATCATAATCAATTTGTAGAACCCCTCTAATTAAGTTATAATCGCCTCTTGCTCTTTCAATAACTGCTGCATTACTTGAAATGATGAAAACATCTTTAACACCATATTCTTCTAATTTCACTGCTAAGTTATGAGCTACGAAAGGAAGACTTGTTCTAAATGCCGGAATCGTTTTTCCTTTTGTTGCTTCTAAAATATCAATAAAACTTAATAATGTTTGGCTTGAATCATTAATTGCATCAAGTGATGCATTAATATCGAATAAGGCAGTTGCTGGTCTAACTTCTCCTGCTAACATATCAACATCAGCTTGAGTTTCAATAGTTTGAACTACAGTTGGTGCCATAATAATATCTGTATCTGGTGTATAAACTGTAGGTAAGTTTTGATATTCAATTGTAGTATAGTCAATATATGACTCAGGTATTCTTATTTCAATATTATTGAATAAGGCTTTTGCCCCACTAGATTGTAATCCAACATATCCATTACTAAAATCTCTAGCACCTTCATATGTTATAAGTAACTCATCGTTAATATATTCTTTTGCTGTAGCTCCGAATAAATCAACTTTAACTCGATAAATTGATTCAGCGCTAATTTTTTCAGAATAAGCAACTGTCATTGGAACATTCCATGAACCATTAACAGCTTTAGCAAATTCTACTCCGTTATTTGCGGTAGCATCTTGACGAATACACATTTGGAAATAGTTACTCGTTGAGAAACGATACATTACAGATCCCCAGCGTGTATCATCCATCGCTGTTTTAATAGTAAAGTCTGTTTCAATAATATAATTCTTGAATCCTTTTAAAAATTCAGGTAATAACACTCTAGTTGGGTCACCAATGTCAGGTGAATCAACATAAAGATACCCATTAGAAATACCAGTTGAACCTAATCCCATTGTTTCAATAGTGTAACCCTCTGGTAGAGGGCCGTTAGGTAAATCAGTAAAACTCATTGAGTATACTAAGTAGTCTGTTGCTTCTGCTGCTTTAGCAAAAACATAAATTGTCAATACTTCTTCACCAGAAGTAATGTCAAACATTTGTGTTCCTTCTGCGGTAACTGTAAAAGTCCCATCTGCGAATGTAATACTTTCTGTTTCATTAGAAATAGTTACGTCAGCTAATGATAATAATCCATCAACAGTTCTAAAAGCGTAATCACTTAAAGACATAGCTTCATTTACATTCACGAAAATGTAAGGTTTTGTTGATGAAACACTTAACGCAACTGGTTCAACTTCTTGTTCAGTGGTTGTTTGATTAGAAGTTGTTGTTTCTGTTGTCAATGTTATCACCTCGGTTGTTGTACCACTTTCTGTTGTTGTTGGGGAATTCGTTGTCCCCTCAAGTGTTGTTTCTGTAGTTCCGGTTAATGTCGTAGTTGCATTTGTACATCCCATAAATACAATAAGACCAATCACTATCAATACTAATGCCATTAATTTTTTCATAGGTTCTCCTTTTGTTCATTTTTTTATAGTTTTTGTAAACGTAATTAGTGAAGTAAATTTAAAGGTTATCTACTCTTTATATAAATATATAAAAACAACATTAGATATTTGTTCCCTATTAAAAAAATCATCAATATTGCTTATTGCTAATAATTTCAGATTTTATAATATTGTTTATTTTAGGAAACCGGTTTCCTTAATGTAGTTTCATTATATATTTTAATCTCTTTTTTGTCAATACTTTGTGTATGATTTTACAAAATATTTTTTTACCTTCCTTATGTCACTAATATTATCATTTTTTTGCATATTACCCCTTGAAAACGCTTTATTATTTCATTCTACTCCAAAAAGAGCTAGTTTATCTGATTTTAAAAACTGGTTAAAAGTTGACAAAATTGAGGTTTTTAAACCTTTATATTTGACTGTTTTTCGCTAAAAATAAAAGCTTAAAAACCATTTAAAATGGCTAATAAGCTTTTTGTAAATTTTTTCTATTTAATTACTATATTTAAGCTAGTTTATACAGCTTAATTCATTTGTTTAATCATTCCGTTTCTGGAACAAAAACCTGTAGATACTCATTTGTTAAATCACTTTCAACATATCCGTTTGAAAGTGCAAGTTGTTCATAGACTTCATTCCTATCCTGATTCACTCTCAAATCGATTATTATATAGTCAAAAACAATATCTGTGTTTGATAAACTAAAGAATTGGATATCATATAAAACTTCTCTATCTGCTAAATAAGTAGTTAGATAACCTGTCGCAAGTACTTTTTTATCACCTGGAATTTCTAGCAGAAACTCTTTCATCACCATATTTCTAGTAATGAAGTTTTCATAATTGTCACGATTAAAATCTTTAGTCTCAAAAAGTTTTACTCCAAAAACTGTCAAACTTGCAATAGCAATTAAGTAGATAGGTATCTTGAAGTAAGTTATACTTACAGAATTACTATTTTTTGTACTATTGTCCTTAAATACCAAAAGAATCATAAATATTAATAATGCAACTGATCCATAGTAATATTGATAACCAAATTGATGTTGGTAAGGATAAATAGTGGCAAAATTAAAAACAACTAATGGAATCATTAAGATATAGTCAAATAGTTTTCTAGATAACAGTGGTATTACCCCCAGCGTAAACATCAAGATTACTAAATGATAGATTTTATCCGGTGAAAACATAGTGGCTAATAAATAACTTGGTTTTTGAAATAAAGTAATTATGATGCCTAATATACCCATATCACTATATCCATTTAAATTATCATAACGCCAAAACATTACGCCTTCTCCTGAATTAGCAAGCAGCTTTGTAACTACTAAAAAGTACATGACAGATACAATTATAATGATTGATCCAATCATTATATTTCTTCTTTTTTGTTTGAAATCATCAATTCTTGAAGTAAAACCAAATATACTAAAGAAACCAATAACTACCAAGTAAATACTAGCATCTTCTTTTATAAGAAGTGTCAGTGCCACAGAGATTAATAAAGGAATTGGTTTTTGTCTGATAATAAAATATATTACAAATAATAATAGTGGAGCTAAAAAACAATTTTCATGGAGGTCATAAAAACTACTCGATATAATTGCTGGGTTAAAAATGTATATGACCAAAACAACTGATGTAACAAATGAAGATAACTTAAATGTTTTAGCAATCAAATAAATTGGTATTACACCTATTGCAACAATAAGTATTTGTAACACTTGAAGTGTCTCAGGAGTTGGAAACACCATAAACACTGGAAGCATTAAATAGAAAATAGGCGAAAAATGAATCGAAAGATGTGATAACTCAACACTTCTTTCTAAAGTTGTAACCATAGTACCAAAATTCTTCATATTATGAAACATCTGAACAAACAAGGCAAAATCAAATGTTGGTGTGGCTAAAGACTGAGTTCGATATATCATTATCATTGATAAACTAACAGTCTGATATATCAATAGACTAGCAACGATTGTATATATTGCAATCGATAAGTACTTATTGGCTTTTGTATGAAGCTTCTCTTTATTTCCTAAAATATAAACAATCAATAATGCAATTAAAACGATAATACTTTTAATTAAAAACTCTTCTCTATTTCCATATAATATTGCATCATCACTAATATTCGTAGTATTTAAAATAGTTGATATAGTCGCAACCATATCTATGCTTGTAAGGAGGTAGATAACTATAGTTATAAAAATACTTATATTAATCAAAGACATTGCTAAATCAAAGACTTTTCTTTTTGTATTCCGTTTAAGAATAGAACTTAAAGAATAATACATGGGAGGCAGAGCTACTAAAGAAGCTCCAATCATCAAAGAAAATGCCGGTGCTTTCATAACAAATAGCAGTAAAAATAATAACAAGAAAAAACATATAAAATAAGATATATGTTGAAGTTTAAAGTACTTATGAAATATTGATAGAATAATAAAAATGATTAAGACAGCCCCTAATTGATAATAGAACTCGGTTTTGCTAATCATCAAAATATTAAAGTAATTTCCCTCGACACTACTTAATAAAAAAGCGCCTATTGTCATTATTAAATAAGCGACAATGAATAAGCGAGATAAAATTGGAAAATTAAGTTTAGATAATTTAGTCATAAAAAATTCAGTATGCGTTATATAAGGATAATATAACGCATTGCTCCTTATTTGCTATTTGTTCTTAATATTTTTAACATATCTATTATAACAGATTGATTTTAAGTTTCTAAATATTTCTTTTTTGTTTTAAGCACTCTCTTTAAAAAGCAAATTCAATAATATTTATTACTGCTTGATATATATCATTTAGTGGCATTGAGAAAGTATTTGGTTTTGGCAATGTTTCATCCGAAAAAGGAACATGAATAAATCCAGCCTGACAGTTTAAATTGGATTGATCAATGTAATGTAAAACATGATACATAATGTTATTACATACATATAAGCCAGCACTATTACTTATTGATACTGCTAGATTATTATCTAAAAGTATTTGTTCTATTTTTCTAAGAGGTAAAGAACTAAAATACGCTTCTTTAGCTCCAGGAATAATAATTTCATCCTTAGGGATATACCCCAAGTTATCAGGCCCATGTGAATCTTTCATATTGATAGCTACTCTTTCCGGAGTAATTGCCATTCTACCTCCGGCTAATCCGAGCATAATGATCACATCTGGTTTGATAGAATCAATATAAGGTTTAAGATTGTTAAAACACTCATCAAAAACTACTGGTAACTCTATCGGATAAATTTCTTTATCTTTAAGTTTTTTAGGTAGCATTTTAAGTATTTCTTTTGTAGGATTTGCATCATTATCTAAAAACCCACCAAATCCAGTAACAATAATCTTCATAATAGAATCACCTCTAAAAATATTATAACATGATATTTAGTTCTTTAATCTTTATAAAACTATTTCTTACTACAAAGCGTTCAAAGAAAAAACCATCATTAATGATGGTCTTAACTTTATGTTTTTTTACTGCAAATCTATTTTTTGACACTTGACTCCAGAAAGTCTCATACATATTTTATCATTTTCTTTAGAGAAGCTAACTGTTTCATGAGTAGCTCTACCATAACCACTTACAATAAACTGATTCTCATTAATTGGAGAAATATAAATATTAGAGTTTTTTCCAAATGTATTCATTCTTATGTACATCATTCCATCCTTTTGATGAACTGATATTTTTTTAAAAGTGGTTTTCTCGTGAACCATTTCAGTCAATCTTTGATAGTTTCCTACAAAATGCTTGTATTTTTCAATTTCTTTAATATGCTCATACTTACCAAAAAATGGCATTACATTAAAGTTTTCATTGTTGATTTGTTTTATATAGATAACATCCTCACCACATAATTTCTTTGTTTTAAGATAAAGATTTTTAATCATCTTTTTAAACAAAGGTAATTTAGCTAAGCCTCTTGGTTTAAGATAAAACCAACCATCTTCTTGTAACAATAATTGCACTTTAAGAAACTGCATTTTACATATTAGCTCATTCTTCTTGTTTAATTTAACATCAATCATTAAACTGTTACTTCCAATATATTTACCGCTAAAAGTGTTTTTGTCTAATGGAATAAAACTCTTTTTTGTAAGGTTTTGTTTTGAAACTTTAATATCAAGTTTTTTCAATTCTTCTAGGAATAATTTTTTCATTACAATAGCGCCTTCTTGAGCTCCTTGGGTAGTATTTGTCATAAAAACTATTCCAATTCCAAGTTTGGGATACATTTGAAAATCACTATGATGATATATTGTATCTCCTCCATGTCCTACTATATCACCTGTTTCTTCTGTTGCATAGTTTAGTTTATGAAAGAAAAGACCAAGACCATGTCTCCATTCATAATCTTCATATATGTCATTTTGAGGTTTTTCCATCATCATTCGAATTGTTTTTGCTTGTAATAATGGTTGATTATCTGGATCTAAAAAGCATTTCATCAACTTCATCATATCTGATAACTTAGCGTAGGTATTACTACCGGCAGGTAAAAGAACTCCAAGAGTGTCAAAAACTACTTTTCCTTTTTGATCAAAACTTCGTGAAATTCTATCAAAACCAGCTTCTTTTTCCTTTGTGTTTTTTAAGAATTCAAAGGTTGCATTGATAGGTTTTGAAATATACTTATCAATATATTCAGGATAAGATAAGCCAGAAAGCTTTTCGATAATTAATCCTAGTATTGTAAAAGCAATGTTTGAATAAGAATACATCGTATCTGGTTTGCTTGCCATATATGTTTCTTTCAAAGCGGGAATGAGTTCAGACATAGAACGATTCTCATTAAGAATAATCGAGTAATCATCGCTTGGCAAACCACTGCGATGCATCAATATATTGCGAATTGTTATTTTTTCATATTCAAAATGGCTTAGTATTTTAAAGTCGGCTAAGTGTTTTGTTATTGCATCATCTAAATCCAACTTGCCTTTCTCCATTAACTGAAAAATTCCTATCGCAGTTAATATTTTAGTATTAGAGCCGATCATCATTTTTTTACTTGAACCGTTAGGTGTTTTTTTTTCGTCTATAACACCAAAATAATATTCGAATGTAAAACCATCTTTATTAACAATCCCAACAGATAATCCCTTTGTTTTTTTAGATAGTTTTTTTATCATTTTAATATATTCATCCATATTAACTCTCCTCTTCTATTTTTTAGCTTTAAAAATCTTATCTTTTTAAAAAAAGCAAGAAACTCACAATCACGAAATCCTATTCTGTAAAATGGATATACGTAGTATGTATAGTTTTCTTGCTTTGTCTTATTATATATCTAAGTATATTATACTACTTCAATTTTGCTAATTCAATAATATATTCAGAATTCATTATTTTGATTTAATCCTCTTTGACAACTAACATCAATAATTCTTTCGCTCCAATTGCTCCATCATAATAAATGATATTATCTAAATCAGACGTTGTTGCTAAACTACCACTTAAGAATGAACTAAGATTAATTCCTGTGTTACTCAATACAGTGTTACCAGAGTTTTGAATTCCACCGTAAAATACGTTTTCATTAAATGTAATGGTGTTTTCATAGGTGTTGTTTACACTTTTTGTATTGTAATTAAATATTGCGTCACTAGAAGAATCCGTCCAAATAAAGGTATTAGTAAAAGTAAGGTTTTTTGGCCCATAATTTGTAGTAGATTTAGACTCTTCAAAAACAAAAGCATCACTACAATTAATTAAAGTATTGTTTTCAATCAATATGTTGTATGCTTTAACTCCTAGTTGCGGAAAATATCTCTTTCTCTGAAAAACATTTCAAACAAAAACTTACATGATATAATATTTATGTCAAGAAATCATAGTAAAGCGTAATAATTTAAGTCAAAAACGAATATGAAAATAAATGAGGGTTAATTATGGATGTCAAAAAAACACAACTTTTCAAAAAAATTTATGGAGCATTAATTGGTTCAGCTATTGGAGACGCAATGGGTGGCCCCGTAGAAATGTATTACTATCCAGATATCATTAAGAAACATGGATGGGTTAATTCACTCTTAGCCTATGATGATATTAATCCTAGCGTTCATGGTCCATGGTCTAAAGAGGCTGGATCATATACAGATGATTCACGCATGTCGAAAATTTTTTTAGATGCGATTTTATCTTGTAACGGTGTACCTGATGATACAGATATCAAAAAAGCATATATTGATTACTACTATAATGCAAAAGAAGGAATGCCAAAAGAATTCATTGAAGAATATTTCATGAAAGCAATCTACGGTGACCGCAAACAAATCTTTGGTGGACAACCCACAAACGGCGCAATAATGGGAATAGCACCATTTGGTGTCATTAATCCTTGTAATCCTCAAAAAGCTTTAGATGATGCTTTCAAAGCTGCATTTATGGTTGAAGGCTATGCAAGATATTCTGCAGCCGCTGCAGCTGCCGCTATATCGGCAGCTATGATTCCTGGAATTAAATATGATAAAGTAATAGAACTGTGTTTTGCTTCGCTTAATAACCACAAAAAAAAAGTGGAAGGTGAGCTTTGGAGAAATTGCCATATGTATCCTCATGTAGCTATGAAAAACGAAAAATTAGTAAGAGAATGTATAACTATCGCAGACAAATATGAAGATACTTCTTCTTTAAGAAAAGAACTATTAGAAAAAGTTGAACAACAATTTTTTGCCGATGGAGCCGAAACTTTGGCCATAGCTGTTACTATGTTTTACAAGACAAAAGGTGATTTTAAAGCTTCTGTAGAAGCTTGCGTTAATTTTGGTAGAGATAACGATAGTTCAGCTTCTGTAGTTGGAGCAATCGCTGGAGCATTTAATGGCGTTGACTCAATCCCTCAAGAATGGATTAAGCTAGTGGAAACCGTTAATGATGGGCCTAGTTTTGAAGATTTCGCAGAAAAGCTAACAATTATTGTTATGAAAGCTTTAAAAGAACAATCAAATGTTCTTAAAAATGTTTCTTCAATGATGTAAAATTAATAACTAAAAATTTAATTCTATACATAAAACTTTTAAGTCAAATCAAATAATGGTTTGACTTTTATATTTAGCCTTTCAAATACAACAGTCAAAAAGTTTCTTAACAAACAAAAAACCGAGCTTATATATGTAGCATGAAGCACACTACATTTTACTCGGTTGGTATATTGTTAAAAGTTTATTTTTTTTGTAATGACTTTAGATAAAAAATGTCTTTATGATGCTTATTATCATTTACTTGAGATACTTTGGACTACTGTTGAATCAACATTATAGGGTATTGTTTCAAATAGCGTGTTATAGCAGTTTTCCATATTTAGTGATAATCCATAATCTTCTATTATCGATATGTAAAACTCATCTATATAGTCTATGTCTGATTGTAGTTCCAAGTAAGTGACATCATTAAACAAAAGTCCATAATCAGATAGATCCATTAGTGATTCTGAAAACTCTGATTCCAAAATTGTTAATCTTGCATTTGCATATCGGTCTTGAATACTAATACTAATTGTAAAATCTTCTAATAATTCTGTTTCATCCAAATATATCTTGTTATCATAATTATTATAGACTCTACATTTATTCCAACCTTCAGTTAAATATAAATTCCACATTAAATGGATATTTCCATCCTCTAATGTATACCAAAATGATTGACTATAATTAATATATCTATATTGCAAATTATACCTTGTGATGGCACCTTTGTTATCTAGTTCTATAGAGAATGATGCATTACCGTCATTTGAATGGTTTGAATAGTTCATATGATATTCACCTGATGCATTGTATATATAAAAGGTTTTATCTAAAGCGCGATCATATATTTGATAAGAAGATAATTCATTATCATCAACATTCAAAGCTATATTTATAATATTTCCTGCTTCATCGAATTCATCATAATATATTATATGATTGTTTCTGCCCTGGTAATCTCTTACATACTCAAAAAATATCTTCTCTTCAATCAAATCAAAGTTCATTATCTCTGCATGAATTGTTGTAACTTCATCTACAACTTCATAATGGTAGGATTCAATATATAATAAATCTTCATTGGTACTCATCTTAATAACATAATCTCTTTCAAAATATGTTACGTTCACGAATTCTCCCTCAACAAAGCTTTCACAACTATCCAATATTTGAGTGAATTGGTCTAGCGTATCTGTGGTTATAATGATGAATTCAGGATTAATTCCTGCAGATTCTATCATATACTGTTCTGGTAAATCTTCTCTATCATAATCCTCATAACCAGTAGATAATTTCATTGGAGAGTCTTTTGTCTCTAAGTTATTATTACTTTCCATTATTTCGCCTTCTAAATTTCCTAAAATAAGAAGTTTTTGCACATAAAATTCAATCTTATCCTTTATATCTTCTTTTGTTGATAAGGTATCATTAAGTTCTGTGTTTTCTGTATTTGAAGTCACATTGTTACAACCATACAATAAACTAGCTGCCATTATCAATAATATAACTATTGATATTTTCTTTGTAATATTCATAGATAGCCCCCTTCTACTCTCTTATAGAACCGTAATAGAAATGAAAGCAAGACTTTTTTTTAAAAATCAGCACTTTCATATATGGATATTATATCAAAGGCAAAGAAAAAGTGAAACACGTTATGTAAAAATTTATAATTTAAACACTAATTATTTGCATATACTATTAAATATTTATATTTGAGATTTCTTACTTTTTGTCTTATGTACCAAAACTACAATGCACCCAGCAAAAGCCCAAATTTGTAATAAACTGACAAAAAGATAACCATATAGTTCAAATCCTAATTGAACGTCATTAACAGTAAACCAATAAGCTGTTGCAGTTGTTTCATCAATATCAAAATTACTATGACCTAATGGAATTAAGAAGTCTTCGAAGAAATCTTGCCTTATCGTAAATTCATAATCTGTAGGGGATGTAAAATGGTAGCTAACATAAGGAACAAAAGCATTTCCGTCAGGCAACATAACAATATCATACACCTCTCTTGAAGGTATACCTTGAGCATTTGATTCTTCTAAAAGTTGAAGCAAAGAAAGTTTATAATATCCAGCTTCATCTTCTTCAATCTGAGCTGTTGACATTACGACACCACTCCACTGCATCTTTATAGCAATATCTCTCGCTGAAAAAACAGTTAGGGCAATGAATGGAATGGATACTATCAAAACAAAACTCGCTAGAAAAATACGACCAATACGAGATAATTTAAGCGTAAATGAAAACTTTCCAAAGCCTCGAACAATTGCATATATGATTAACGTATAGTATGAAGCAATAGCTAAAGACGGAAATATTGCTGAATAATATGAAGCGTTCATAGCTTGATCAATCCATGATGCATTTTTTAAGAATAGATAGACAGCTAACCACATCGCAAATCCTAGAATTAGAAAACTGGAATAAAACACTATGCGTAAAAATGATTGATAGTTATCATTGCGTTCAACTTCAATAAGTTGATAACGAACTCGAAGAATGTTAAACACTTGAATTAGTATAGATACTAGAATAAATCCAAGCGCTATTACAATTGAAACACTTCTAGTACTTGTCAAACTTTCAACTACAAAAAACGCTAGTATTCCAAGGAGTAATATTCCAAAACTAAGTATAAGATGATTGAAATATTGATGTTTCGTCTTATGGATAATATATAGAAATCTTTCAATAGGCACATCATCACTCTTTTTCATCTTTTTTGAACCTCTGAGAATATCATCTACCGAAACATCATAAATGTCTGACAATAACAAAAGTGTAGACATTTCAGGTATTCCAAGTCCATTTTCCCACTTGCTAACTGTTTTATTAGAAACGTTCAACATGTCTGCTAATTCACGTTGGGTCGAGCCTTTGCTCTTTCTAAGCGATTGTAAAAAAATACCTATTTCACTCATGTTCATATTAGTACCTCCGATAGTATAATACCTTTTAGTAGATAGGATTTAAACCTCTACATCTGCGAATTCTGTCTACGATATAGTGGAATTTGAGACTTATGTATAACTAAATGGATTATTAATGAGTCTATAAATTCATAAAAATATATTATTATAGTAAAATTTCTTCTAAAATATTATATCATGAAACATTTTTAATTTCGATGAATACTTATGAAAAATCAAATACGATAATAAAAAGGAAAACCGCTTATTAGGCGGTTTTCTGTATTTCATAATTTATTTCAGTCTAAAATCATTTTCGAATACATCTAATGTATAACTGTTGTTTGGAAGAATGTTACCTTCCACGATTTGTTTCGCAATGTATGATTCTATACTATGTTGAATATAACGTATTAATGGTCTTGCACCATAAGCTGGATTAAATGATTCTTTTAAAATCTTATCCCTTACTAAAGCATCAAAAGTAAAATGATAGTTTAATTTTTCTAATCGAGCCTTTAATTCGTCCAACAATTTATCAACGATTCTAATTTGAACTTCTTTATTTAATGAATTGAAAATAATAATTTCATCAATCCTATTAATAAATTCCGGTTTAAATGATGATTTGACTAATTGAAACACTTGTTCTTTCGCATCTGGAAGATTTTCAATTAAGAATCTGCTTCCTAGATTACTTGTCATAATAATGATAGTGTTTTTAAAATCAATAATTCTTCCTTGGTTATCAGTAAGTCTACCATCATCTAGTATTTGAAGTAAAATGTTAAATACATCTGGATGGGCTTTTTCGATTTCATCAAAAAGCACTATTGAATATGGTTTTCTTCTTACTGCCTCCGTTAATTGTCCCCCTTCATCATAACCAACATATCCTGGAGGAGCTCCAATAAGTCTTGATACTGAGAATTTTTCCATATATTCAGACATATCAATTCTTATTATTTGTTGTTCCGTTGAGAATAGTTGTTCTGCTAAAGCTTTTGCTATTTCTGTCTTACCAACACCAGTTGGACCTAAAAACATAAAAGATCCTATTGGTCTAAATTCATTGTTAATACCAGCTCTTTGTCTAATGATAGCATTTGAAATCAATTCAATCGCTTCATCTTGACCAATTACTCTATCTCTTAATTTATCAGCTAAGTGTACAAGTTTTTCTTTATCACCTTGAAGTAATTTATTAACTGGTATATGAGTCCATTTTGAAATAACATCCGCGATATCTGATTCATTTACTGTTTCGGAAATCATTGTGTGTTCATTTGAAGCGTTTGCTTTTTCTATTTGTTTTTCTAATTCAGGGATTTTAGCATATTGTAATTCGGCTGCTTTTGAATAATCAGATTGATTAAAGGCATTTTGTAATTCATTCTTTAAGTGGTCTAATTGTTCTTTCTTGTTTTTGATTACATTTAACTCTTGCTTTTCTTTTTCCCAAATTTTTCGAATAGCTTTGTCTTCTTCTTTCAAATCTTTTAACTCTTGTTTTAACACTTCTAATCTTGCTTTTGAATTTGAATCAGATTCTTTTTCTAAAGCTCTTTTTTCTATCTCTAATTGCATTATTCTGCGGGTAACATTGTCAAGTTCTGCTGGCATAGAATCTATTTCTATTCTTATTGAAGCACTTGCTTCATCGATTAAGTCAATAGCTTTATCTGGTAAAAATCTATCAGTAATATAACGGTTTGATAAAACAGCAGCTGCCACAATAGCTTCATCATGAATTTGAACTCCATGATGGGCTTCAAATTTATCTTTTAAGCCTCTTAGAATACTAATGGTATCTTCCACTGTAGGTTCAGGAATTAAAACTTTTTGAAGTCTTCTTTCCAAAGCATTATCTTTTTCAATGTACATACGATATTCTTTTAGCGTTGTCGCACCGATACAGTGTAATTCCCCTCTAGCCAACATTGGTTTTAACATATTAGAAGCATCCATTGCTCCTTCTGTTCTACCTGCGCCAACGATCATATGAATTTCATCTATAAATAGAATAATCTTTCCTTCTGATTCTCTAATTTTCTTTAATACAGCTTTTAGTCTTTCTTCGAATTCTCCACGGTATTTAGCACCTGCTACTAAACTAGTTAAATCTAACTCGTAAATTATTTTGTCTTTTAATCCTTGGGGAACATCTTTGTCTACTATTCGTGTTGCTAAGCCTTCAACGATAGCTGTTTTACCAACACCTGGTTCTCCTATTAATACTGGATTGTTTTTTGTTCTTCTTGATAAAATCTTTATAATTCTTCTTATTTCTTCATCTCTACCGATGACAGGATCTACCTTACCATTGATAACTTGATCATTAATATTTCTGCCAAATATATTAAGGATATCTTGATCATTCTCGTAGTCATGAGGTTGTTGAGAATTCATAATATCACTTCCTTTCAGTTTCATCATCTATATTATAATACCAATTATTAGCAGAGTCAAGCATAGAGTGCTAATAATGTACATTTTCTTATATATAATGTTTAGGAAAGTTTCTGCAGTATATATAAGAACTCTCATTTATTTGTTTAGTTTCTATAATTAAGTTAGGGGTGTAGATAATAATAAAGCTAAAGAAGAAAAGAATAAAGAAGAAATATATTA
>JAEIOE010000039.1 GCA_016342455.1 Mycoplasmatota bacterium
TGGTTAGTTGATGAGTACTCCCACAGTGGATTTTCACCACCTAGATATGTGCCATGCCCGGCACACAAAGAAAAAACGATGTAAATATCATCGTTTTTTATTGTACTCTTGAATCCAATCATCTAGTTTTTCTTGTAACGGTTCAAATCCATGAGTTAAATCAATTAGCTCTTTCTTTTTTCGCCCGTTCTTATTTTGAGTTCGATAACTTAAAGATAATTTATTATCCTTAGATATTGATATTATCTCTAAATCAATTAGCTCCCCAACCTTAAGATAGTCTTCTATACTTCTTACAAACCCATCACTTATTTCAGATATATGAATCAATCCATCGACCGTTTCATTAATTTTGACAAAAGCTCCATATGGTTTAATACTAGTAATCCGACCTTTGACGATGTCACCTTTTTTCATAATAAACACTCCTCAAAGAAACTGTTTATATTATAACACCTATGCAAAAATATAAAAAGTTAAATATAAAAAAAGAAGACTTTCTAGTCTTCTAGTGTTTATTTTGTTATAGCGTTATGAGCAATCTTACTAGCCGCTGCAGCTGCAATAGCTCCAATAATATCATCTAAGAATGTATGACATTTATCTGTTTTTTTACCCATTTCATCCAATCTTCCTATGATACCTGGTTTCATTTTATCAACATAGCCAAAATTGGTAAGTCCAATCGTTCCATAAACATTACAAATAGATAACACTAATATTTCATCAATTCCATACAATGGATTGTCATTATCAATTAATGTTTGTAACGGTTCTGATAAAAGTTTTTTCTCTGCTAGAACATCAAGTTCTATTCCTGTTAAAATAGCGTTTTGAACTTCTCTCTTATCTAAAACTCTATGAATCGCATCATCACAAGTTTTCAAGTCTAAATCTGGAACATATTTCTTTTGTAAATCATAAACTATTTCAGAAATATCTTTAAGTTCCACACCTCTTGAAACTAATAGATTTAAACAAATTTCTTTCATATTTAAATCTTTCATATATATATCCTCCTACTAAACGTTTTCTACCCCGATTACTCCAGGTACTCGTTCTAATAATGTATCTTCTACTAATTCAGATAAGGTATCGTCAAAACCGGCGCAGCCAACACATGCTCCCATCATTCTAACAAATACGATACCGTCTTCAAATTTTACGAATTCAATATCTCCACCATCTCTGTTAATATATGGTCTAATCATTTCAATCACTTCTTTGATTTCAATGAGTATTTCTTCGTATGTCATTCTATCCCTCTATTCTTTTCTATTCTCTTCTATCTAAATATGGATTTGAATTTGGATTCTTTAAAATATAATATGCACAATTTGGTGTGCAAGATTCAATTAAATAATCGGGAATCTGATTATAATTTGTTTTTGAAAAACCTTTAAATCTTAGCATTCCTGCAGAATAATCACCAACAACGTATGGATATATATTAAACATATCTACATAACGCTTATTGAAGTCGTCTAATATGAATGCGTCTCTGTAATTCTTAACCATCTCAAATTCACCGTGAATTGTTTCTAACATATTTTATCTCTCCTAGTATTAAATATTTTATCATAATTTGTTATTTTCACAAGTCAAAAACACTTATGAAAAATAACAGGCTTATAATAAGCCTCATTATTATAATGAAAATTCAGTGCTATCCAGCAATACAATCGCTTCACACATAATGCCTTCTTCTCTCCCAACAAAGCCCAATCCTTCATGAGTAGTTGACTTAATTGATACTTGAGATTTATCACATCTAAGAATTTCGGCGATATTATTTCGCATTTCTTTTACATAAGGTCTTAATTTTGGTTTTTCTAAGGAAATCATACAATCTAGATTAGATATTTCATATCCTTTATTAAATATATACTCAAATACTTCTTTTAAGATTAATTGTGAATCATAATCTCTGTACTTTTCTTCTGTATCAGGAAAGAACTTTCCTAAGTCTCCCAAAGCTAAGGCTCCTAATAGTGCTTCAGCTATAGCGTGCAGTAAACAATCTCCATCTGAATGCCCTTTTGGCCCGCTGTGGTGATCAATTTTTATTCCACCTAAAATGAAAGGTTCCCCTTCAACTAATTCATGTACATCTTTTGAAAATCCAATTCTTATCACAATAATTCCTCCAATAACAAAAGATCCGATTTTGTAGTTGCTTTAAAGTTAAATTCACTACCCTCAATCAAAACAACTTTTTCATTCAATTCATTTCTAAATAAACTAGCATCATCAGTATATACTTTTTTGCTTTTAATAGCTAGAGAGTGTGCTTTTTTAATTAATACGCTATTAAAAACTTGAGGTGTTTGAACTAAAGCAATGCTATTTCTATCTAGGTATTCAACTAGTTTATCTTCATTATATTTAATAATAGAGTCTTTAACTGGCG
Organism: Mycoplasmatota bacterium; assembly: GCA_016342455.1. Taxonomy (GTDB): domain Bacteria; phylum Bacillota_I; class Bacilli_A; order Izemoplasmatales; family Hujiaoplasmataceae; genus 4572-104. Next base: position 2,411 of record JAEIOE010000039.1, read on the forward strand.
TATACAAAATAACTGCGTTGTTCTTAACTAACGATTTTTTTAACTTTTGGATATCTTCCACACTTAAATTAGGCCTTGCACTATCGTGGATAAATACTTTTTCTTCATTTACAAGACTCAATCCGTTAAAAACTGATTTTTGTCTTGAACTACCACCTATCACATACTTAATTTTAGGGTTTGAAAATATATTTCTTACTTCTTTTAAATCTTCTTTCGATACAACAATTATAATTTCAGTAAATTCCTTATCATTCACAAATTTTCTTACACTATATTCAATTAAATTTTTATCTTTGATTTTATAAAAAATCTTATTATAGCCTAAACCGGTTCTTACTCCACTACCGGCAGCTACTATTACAACTGAATACATAATTTACTCCCCATATATTGAAAAATTCTTTTTATTATTTCTAATAGCTTCCTCTAATGTTTTGTGGGCTAAACTCATAAAATCATTTACTTCATAACTAGACCAAGGATCGTTTTTGATTACACCCACGTTTGGATAAACAACTTGCTGAATGCCACCAATATTTAATCTTAAATTAATCAAATCCCCGCCGCTAACTAAAGCTCGTTTTAAAACATCGTACTTTTGCTCTTCTTTGATAATTAAAGCAAACTCAATTCCGGTTATTCTAAATATAGAATTATGTTCTCTAGCAAAATGATATCTCATTTTTTTGATATATTCAGCAATCATCAAATTCCCTACATCTCTACCAAAACGTTGATTTATATCCGGGATGTTTGTTAAATGCATTAGCACTAAATGAAATACTTCTTTCTCTTTTCTAGCTTGAACTAAATAATTCACCAATTGTGGTTCGCCTGGAATAGAATCTAATTCATGTATCATAGTATCAGGAAATAATTTCAAATCAATCCCCTTTAATGAAGACACTAAATAGTCTTTTTTATTGTGAGTAAATAAATGTCCTTTTTCATAAAGCCAAACATAAGTACCGTTTTTGAATATACGATATTTCACTTCATAATTCGGATTTTTTCTTGTTGCTTTCTTAATTGCAGAATGATACTCCGGTTGATCTTCTTGATGAATGAATTTCATATAATCATCAATAGCGAAATCACTTTTTTCGGTTCCCAAAATCTCAGCTGCTTGTTCTGTAACGAACATTCCTTCAAGATCATCATTATAAAAGATTATTCCCTCGTTTAACAAACCGATTGTTGAGATAAATCTCATTCTCAACAAATCAGAAACATCTTGTAAATCTCCAAGCTCTTTTTCTAGTTCAAAGAAATCATAATCGGTTAAATTTTGAGTTATTTTAATTTTGTTTTTAAACGTAATTGCTATAATAATTACGATAAAAAATAGAAAATAACTGTAGTATTCCGAAGCTTTCTCTAATGTAATAAATGTTATTAAGTCTGAAAAAAACCTGATAACACCATACATTCCTCCTGTAAGGATTATAATGATAAGTTTCCAAACTCTCATTTTTTTATAGATCAGTGAACTTAAGATAAACAAAAGAACAACTAAAGCTAAGGAGATATAGATAAATAAATCATTCATAATGAACTAAACTCCTATTTTTTAATATTTGTGTTAACGTAAATAATTGGATAAAAATACATTAAGAATATTCCGGCAAAATATAAGTTATAAAGTACAGTAACGTATCTTTCTCCCGTAATATATGTACCAACTAATTCGGCCATAAATATAAATCCCCACATAAACGTTAAGCCATTTGTTATTGTTTTAAATAAAGTGCTTCCTCGATAATCAATACTTTGATCAAATTTAGTATATTGAAATGCAATAGGGTGATTACTAAATACAGATATCATTAAAGCCAATGCCATAATGGCTAAGATTGGATCATCAAACCTCATTTGATTGAATGTTGACCAAAAGATTGACAAGACAACTCCTACAAAGAGTACGAAGTTAATAAATATATCAAACCAATAAACTTCTTTGTAAGTTTTAATTTTAAAGTAGGCAATCAGACCCGTTAAAACTAAGGCTGCTGGATAAAAATATATTGCATTCACGTAATTAGATAATAAGCACACAAGTGAATATACAAAGAAATATGCCATTAAGAATATTCCTCCTAAGTTTTTATACTTAGATTTTTTAAACTCTAAAGGATCATATTCTTGATAATCATCTAATTTAAAAGCATTTACTGCTTTAAATAATAATTCTTTTTTCCCGCGATATTTAAGTGAACCGCTTTGCAAGACTTCATCAAAGGTTATTTTCTTTAATAATAAGTTTGAAAGTGTATCGTTTGTTGTGTATATAGATAAATCGGCTAATGAAACTTTTCCATAATGAACAACTACATTTTTCTTTTTGGTTCTAATATAATAGTTATTCTTACCAATATGGAAATTAATGTGTATTTCATTTTCTTCGAAGGCTTCGTAATTATAATTATGTTTAATCATCGTCATAATTTCTTCGTTGTTTAGATAATGAAATACCCCTTCATCATCTCCATAATAAAGCCTATCTTCTATCTTGTCTGCATATACTATCGCCTGATTAACGATACCGAAGTATCCTGTTTCTGGACGATACTCTTTACATCCAACATATAAATTATCAAAAACTTGAATATGTTCATATGATTCAATATTAATTAACTCGTTTACAGATAAATTTTTTCTATATTCTCTTTCACTTAACATTGTTAAATATGGTTTTGGTTTCCCGTCTCTAACTCCTACAACTGCTTTTTTGAGCTTTGGAAAAACTTCATATAAGCGTTTCAAAATAGCTTCTTTGTTAGCTGCTTGAACATTATCAAACGCGTAATCTAAACAAATTAATCCTTGTTTTCTTCTTTTATCTGCGTTTGTGAATAAAGAATAATTAAATAACTTAATTATTTGGTGATCGGTATCTTTTTCATTTTTAAAATAATATAAAACTTCCTCAATTCCCAAATTTTTAGGATATTGATTTAAAGCAATATATAAAGTATTCATTTTCATAGTTGAATCAAAATTAGGATAATATTTTTTAATAATGTCAATATCCTCTTCTAATCCCTTAAAATTAAATTCATAAAAATCAATTGGGTTTTTCTCTACAAAGAAAAACTTAGCCGAGTACTCTTTCTTATCTTTATCAACAAAGGCTTTAATCTTACCTTGTTCATCTCTGACTATTTCACTAATTCTAGTTTTAATAATCATTTTAGGGTTGATTAATTCTAATTTTTTAATTAGTTTTTCTCTCAATTCCTTTTCTGAATTCATTAAGTAATAAAACCCTTTTTTTAGCCCCATAAAATAATTGCTAAAGAAATTATAAGAATTTACTTCTTTAGGGTTTAGGCCGTTGATTATATTATTGAGAAGAAATTCGTCTCTTAAATCTTCAGCAGTAAAATATTTCTTCATTAAAATTGCTAAACTATAGTCTCCCCACTCAATCATAAGTGAAGATAGGGTATACTCATTATTCCTTAAAAGGTTAATATTTTGAGATACGTAATTATTATAATGTCTATCTAAATCATCAAAAAATCTATGAATTTCATCTCTTGATTTAGGATAATTTCTTACTAAATACACTTTCAATTGGTCAAAAGTGTGAATTCTTCTCTTAATTTTATTATCTAAACCAATAATATTATCTTCAAATATTTTGGTAAAGCTTAATTCATCTACTAATCCTAGGTCATCTAGATATTCATACAGTAACCCGTTTGTATCCATTCCGGATGTAATTCCAAATGAATTATATGAAAAATGATATTTTTTGTTTTCAGGATCAGTAAAATCAATTTCTTCTGAATTATCAATGCTTTTTGAATAATCTTGAATAACTAAAACTTTTCGCATTTTTCTCGCAAGAAAAAGAGCTACAGTTAACCCGTACAGATTATTACTATTAACAATACAATCATATTGAATCAAGATACCACCTTCTACTGAAGCAATTACGCTCTATGCGCTTTAATCTTTTTGTATAAACTTTTCGAAATATAAATTTAGTGTTTCTTTGCTTACATTGTATTCCATTTGTCTATTAATCGTTACAGAAACAAAACCAGTTTCTTCTGAAACCACAATTGTTAATGCATCGCTTTGCTCACTGATACCAATTGCGGCCCTATGTCTAGTGCCATAATTCATTGGCAAATCAGTTCTTTCTGTTGATGGATAATATGTTTTAGCACACAATATTTTATTTCCTCTAATAATAACTGCACCATCATGTAACGGTGTAGAAGGAATAAATATTGAAGTCAATAACTCTTTAGAAAAATCTGCATTAATCAATAAGGCTTTATTAATGAATGGTGTTAAATTAACATATCTTTCAATCGTTATTAAAGCGCCTATTTTTCTTTTTGATAGAAACTCAACTGAAGTTAGAAGTTCTTCAGCTAGTTCATTATCCGTTTTTCTAGGGCTTATCACTCTTCTTCTCATTCCGGCTTTTTTAAACAATCCGCCTAACTCAGAAATATAAGTCATAACACAGACATATGGCACAGGAATAAAAACCATAACTCTAACAAAGATTTGTATATCACCAGTATAATTTATTAAAAATACCAAACTCGTTATTGCAAGAATAATTAGTAAAGATTTAAAAAATTGGATTGCCTTAAATGACACTTTGATTCTTAACATTAAAAGAAACAAAGCATATAAATAAGTTGTTATTATGAGTATTGTGAAATTATCCATGTAATCACACCTTTCTATCTGTTTCTATTTTATATCATTTACTACTTTAATTAAAGATATATCAGTCTATTTCTTTATCTGTTTTTTTAAATACCCAATCTAATGCGAAATAAGCGATTGGTATTAGTAATGCTGAAGCAAAGAATGGAGGTATTAATTTGAATATAGGATTAAGTACATAATCTAATTTTAGCCATTCAATACAAATGAAATTAAATCCAGATGTTAGTAAAGAACTAATTAATAATCTCGTCAAATAAACAGCCATTACAACTGTAAATTGAGTGGTTGTTTTTCTTTTTGGTTTGAAAGTGAAAATTGCATTTGCAAAATATGAAAAAACAGAAGCTGAAATAAATGCCAATGAATTAGAAATAAATGCCAATGCAGCATCATCTACAACTGGTATTAAATTATAACAAATAGAATAAACCAATAAGTGTATTCCTGTATTAATAACTCCGATAATCCCGAAAGTTAAAAATTTCTTTGTTAAAAAATGTGTCTTAATAAATGCCCAAATCTTAGTCAATGTCTAATTCCCCCGAGGTTTCATTAATGAGATAAACAGGTCTGTTCAATGCTTGTTTTCTATTTTGGTATAACAAATAAATAACAACGTAGCTTAAGATTCCTATTACAAACAAGATAAATGAGGACTGTAATCCTAACACCATCTCAGCTATTGTAAATACACCAGTAGTCATTAATACAATATTCATAGCAACTAACAATAAACTAATTAGAACTGTAAAAACTGGCAAAACAAGAAGAATCGTTGAAAATTGATTCATACCATTAAAAGCATATTTCATCAACGATTTAAAATTCCAAGTTCCTTTACCGTGTTGTCTTGCTATGTAATCATATTCAATACATTTTCTAGGATATCCTACCCAAGAAAAAATACCTTTAATAAATCTATAATTATCTTTCATATTTAGAAAAGCTTTTAATACTTGATTATCAATTAGTTGATAATCCTTTGTTCCATTTTCTAAAGGCATTTCTGTATAAAAATTATAAATTCGATAGAACCAATTAGCAAAGAATGTTCTTAGTTTTGGTTCGCCTTTTCTAGTTTTTCCTTTTGTGTAAACAATCTTAAATCCTTCTTCGTAATATTTGATCATATCCTTAATCAATTCAGGTGGCTGTTGAAGGTCACAGTCAATAATAATAACAAAGTCTTTTTCTTGTGAATTAACCATACCGGCATGCATAGCTGATTCTTTACCAAAATTACGTGATAAAGATATATATTTTACACGATCATCTTTTTTATTTAATTTTTTGATTTCTTCTAAAGTAAAATCATTTGAACCATCATTAATATAAAGAACATCTATTTCATAGTTATCATAGTTAATATGTTTTATAATTTCTTCATAAAACAAAGATATATTTTGTTCTTCGTTATACGCTGGTACTATTATTCGACCATATTTCATTCAGAATCAACTCCTATTTCTTGTATTTCCTCTTTGTTTTCTACCTCTTCTATTAATTCAACTTCATCTATAACGACTATTTCTTCTGCCTCCTGCCTTCTTTTAAGCCATGACGGCAGAAATATAGCCAGATATATAAGAACTCCTGCTAACGAACCTAGGGCTCCATAGCCTAATCCTTTTGGCGCAAACTTCATAGAGATATTTACATCTGTAACCCCCGCTGGAATTACAATTCCAAGGAATCCTCCACTGACACTCATTGTTTCATAGTCAGAACCGTCTGTAAATTGCCAGTCATCAGAAAAAACAATTGGAATTACAACTATCTGATCATAGCCGGTTTCACTAGTGTTAATATATCTTAAGTTTATTTTACCTTTTTCTATCGATAAATACTTGTCTAAAGCAAAATCTTGATTCAATAATTGACTAGAATCTTCTAGATTTTCATAAGAAACCCTTAATGTAAGCGTAAATAAATTTGAATATTCATACATTTGATTTGTTTTAAAAGCATAAATCTTATCTGGTAACGTATCAAATGAATAAAATCCATCTAGACATTCGTGTTGATTACCAAATTCATCAAGAACAAACGATCGTTCTAAATTAAATGAACTGTTTACAGCAAAACTAAGAATTCCAGAATCTGATTCAATATCTAAGTCACTTAAATCAAAAATCATATAGGCAGCAGCGTTAATAGCTGCTTCTTGTCTGATTTGGAAAGTTGGTGCTGAACTCATAGCATCAGTATCTTTAAAGTATACAGCTGTTGGTGTTTGAGAAAACTCACACTTCACTTGATGTGATTGATTTTCTTGAATCTCACACATTCTTTTTGTTTCATCTGCAAACTCCATGTATACTTCATCATAAGAGGCTGTTGATAATCCGGTTGATTTTATATAAATAGCTCCTGCACTAAAGCCGATATCTAAATCTGCATTGTCATATTTATAGTACGCACTTAAAGATTCATTATCAAATCTATTAACAACTACCAATGTTCCTGTATTGATTGTGCTGTATGATTTTACTGTTGAACCATTATCTTCGTTTGCAGGCACTAAGATTTCTAAGTTATAATCTTCTTCAAGATATCTTTCAAAATCTATCAACGCCGCCATTAACAATATTTTTTCGGTTGCCATATCAGAATTTCTATTATTATATGAAATGAAATCTGTATATGACATATAAGATTCATAAACTTGGAACGGACTTGTATTAGCCACTTCATACAAACTATAGTTTTCATTTTCTGCATAAATATGGAAATAATCACCATCGAAAGCAAAATTGCTCTCCGCATCCACCAACAAGTACTTATAATCTAAAAATTGATTTAAGTAATATCCATAAGTATTCATTTTGTTTTTTGATTGATATTCATGAACATTAAACAACAAATAACTAATATCATTCGTTTCATAATCGGTCCACGAATGAAAAATGCCTGTATTAGTCGCATAACCTGTCATTCGATTAAAGTTTGTATCTTCTACTCCAAGATTATTAATATCTATATATACTCTGTAAAACTCATCATCTTCAATAACTTCATCTAAATATTCTTCGATATCATACGCGTTTTGGAATGTATCTATTTTATTTCTGACATAAAACGGTCCTGAATAAGCATAACCTAAAGCTACTAATATTTCTATCCATAGGAACCACTTAACAACAGTCCATTTTTTAAACCAGCCAAAAATCAATAAAACAATCAAATATAATCCAGCTACACACATTAATACGGTATCAGCAGTCAACATATCTCTCGAAGCTAGATAATCATCCAATTTCAATTGAGAAATGTAGTAATAAACCAAAGCTCCAAGTATTGCCAATTGTAATACGATAATAATTGTCATGAATTTCATCTTAACTTTTTCAAAACCAAACTTATCAAACACATGAGCTAATATCATAATTTGGAATATTGGCAACATGTTTATCCATCTTGTATAAGGGCTATCTAAAGTTCCAGAAAAAACATAAGAAAATATTGGTAAAATCATAAATATGATAGCTAAGAAAATAGCACCCTTATAAATTCTGCTGATTTTATCTCTCATAAAGAAAATGTAATTCATATATGTAAATCCAATTACTGAAATATATAACGAGAAATGTTCTGTAGCATAACTGTTTTCAAAACCATAGAAACCTACAGGTTTTTGTTCCACAAACATTTTTGCAAAAACCCTAATATATATGTCAGGTTGGAATAATTTCAACTCATAGCCGAATATATTAACAATCCAAGCATTAAAGTCGCTTGTCGTTCTATAAGTTTCTTCTAAAATATATGTGATAGATGGATAAGCAATAATGGCAGCCATCAATACCCCTAATAAAAGTAAAGCTACAAAAATAATAATTTCTTTAGTAAACCTGAAGAAGTTAAATTTAGGTCTTTTAAAATACTCCAAAACAAAAGCAATACAGCTAAAAGCTAATACGGTATATCCTAAATAAAAATCATAAAATATGCTGGCCATCGCAAATAAAGGAACTAACCACCTTTTCTTTTTAAAGAAGAAATGGATAACAATTAAAGCTAAAGGCATATATACTGTTAAGGATAAAAATACCGGAAAGGCCATAAAACTTACGGTTCCTCCAGCTATAAAATATAATATTCCCATCCAAAATATTGTTCTGTTTTTCATCTTTTGTAAAGAGAGATAATATGCAAATAACATTACTCCTGCGAAAATCTTAATAAACTCTGTAATCGAGTAAGCTACTTCTGTTGGCATAATGTAACTTAATACAAATGTTATACCTGTAAATGTATCTATTGGAATATAATATACATCTGAAAAGAAGGAAGCTCCAAAATAATTATTAAGATTAAACCAAGAAATAGTTCCTTCCTTAAGACCTCTAATAAAATCCACCATTATTGTATAATACTGTAAGACATCATCAGACGCGTTATTATAGAAACTATTGTTAATTAAAATCATTGAAATTTGAAGAATAAATAAAGCTGAAAAAACCAAAATTGCTAATATTTGGAAGGTTTTTTTCTTATCAGAAAAAGTCTTTCCAAAGAAATTAGAAAAACCTGTTTTAAGTTTAATTATTAATGCTTTTAGTTTTTTCATAAATTCACCTTAGTATATTTCCTTTTGTCGTTATATTATATCATATGTTATATAGCAAGAAAAGTCGCAAATAATAGAATTTAAATAACAATAAGTATAAATATAATATATAATATAATAAAGGTGATAATTTGGAAGAAGCTATTTTAGTAGGACTAGATTTAGAAAAGGATCAAAATTTTGAAAATTCAATGTTAGAACTTGCAAATTTAGCAACAGCATGCAACATCACAGTTCTACATACAATTACTCAAAAAAGTAAACGCCCAACCGCTAATTATTATATTGGATCCGGTAAGGTTAAAGAAGTTTTAGAAGCAATCACTACACTAGATGCTAATTTAGTGATTTTTAACGATGAGTTAAGTCCAAGTCACATTAGAAATTTAGAAGAGCAATTAAATATTAAAGTGATAGATAGAACCGTACTTATTTTAGATATCTTTGCTAGAAGAGCTAAAACCAAAGAAGCGATGCTTCAAGTTGAACTAGCGCAAGCAAAATACTTCATGCCAAGAGTTATCGGTATGCATAAACACTTATCTAGACAAAAATCAGGAACTGGTTCAAAAGGACCGGGTGAACAACAATTAGAATTAGACCGTAGACTTCTAAGAAATAAAATTACTAAATTACAAGGTGATTTAGATTCTTTGGTCCAAGTAAGAAGAACACAAAGAGAAAAAAGAAAGAATAATGATATTTTTACAGTAGCATTAACCGGCTATACAAACTCCGGAAAATCTACTTTGATGAATTCTATCATTGATATCGCGACTACACATAAAGAAGAATATGTTTTTGAAAAAAATATGTTATTCGCAACATTAGAAACGAAAACAAAAAGAATTCATCTCGATAACAATCATATTTTTCTTTTGACGGATACAGTAGGTTTCATTGAGAAATTACCGCATCATCTAATAGAAGCTTTTAAATCAACACTGGAAGAAATAAGTGAAGCTTCCTTAATTCTGCACGTAATTGACACATCAAATAAAGATTATGAAAACCAAATTAAAACTGTTGAAGAAGTCTTAGAAAGTATAGGTGTCTCTGAAATTCCAATAGTCTATGTTTATAACAAAGTTGATTTGCTAGAAGAAATCCCTTTAACTATAAAAGATAAGTCGGTATTTATATCCGCAATAAATAATTATAACGTTAATAGACTTCTTGAAACAATTGATAAATTTATCTATAAAACAATTTCTGTAGTTACTATGTTGCTTCCATTCAATCGTAGCGAGATATACGCTGAATTAAAAGAAACTTCAAATATTTTAAACACAGAATATACAGAAGAAGGAACTACCATCCAAGTAGAAGTAAATGAATATCATTTAAGCAAATACAAAGAATTTATTAAATAAAACTCTGGAAAAATCCAGAGTTTTTTTATATTTAGTTATTTAATGATATCTTGTTAAAATAATCTTCAATAATTTTTCTTACTTCTTCAGTAGAATTAGCGGATACTACCTGTGATTTAATTCTTGATGATCCAGGTAAGCCTTTAATATACCAAGCAGCGTGACTTCTCATCTCCAAGGTTGCTATATGTTCTCCTTTTAACTCAACTAGTTTATTCATATGGTTTAATAAAAACTCTTTTCTTAAATCTGTGCTTATTTCTTTTTCATAAGTACCCGTTTCTAAGTAATCTTTAATCTGTTTTATTAAAAATGGATTTCCTAACAAAGCTCTACCAACCATTATCGCATCACATTTAGTGTAGTCTAACATATACTTAGCATCTTCCGGGCTTCTTATATCACCATTCCCAATAACAGGGATACTAACTGCTTCTTTAACGGCTTTTATAATATCCAAATTAGCTTCCCCAGTATACATATCACTTCTAGTTCTACCATGTACAGCTATGGCACTAGCTCCTGCTGATTCCATTAATTTAGCGTATTCAACTGCATTAATACTTTTATGATCCCAACCGCTTCTTATCTTAACTGTAACTGGTTTTTCAACAGCTTCTACAATAGTTTTTACGATAGTGTATGCGAGTTCAGGCGTTGTCATTAATTTAGAACCAGATCCCGCTTTAGTTACTTTATTAACTGGACAGCCCATATTAATATCAATGATATCTGCATTTGAATTCTTATCTATAAAAATAGCTGCATCCTTCATCGCGTTTATATCATTACCAAATAACTGTAAAGCTATTGGTTTTTCAGTTTCTAATACTTGAATCATATCCTGCGTTTTATGATTTTCATAAAGAAGTCCTTTATCCGAAATCATTTCAGTATAAATAAGACCCGTTCCAAACTCTTTCAAAATTACTCTATAAGCTAAATTAGTCACTCCTGCCATAGGAGCGACGATTACTTGATTTTCAATTAATAAATCTCTAATTTTCCATTCCATATACTTCACTCTTTCATTTTATCATCTAATATTATATAATATTATAGCGTAAATACAAAACATTAGACATATAATATATATGTGATATAATACCATGCGGGAAGTGATTTGATGAATGATTATTTAGTAAAAGCTTATGCTTTTGATGGAACAGTAAGAATATATGCGGCACAAACAACAAATCTTGTTGAAGAAGCGAGAAAAATGCACGGAACTTGGCCAACTGCTAGTGCGGCTTTTGGTAGAGTTTTAACAGTTTCTCTAATTATGGGAGCTATGTATGAAGGGGAGCAAACTTTAACTGTAAGAATTAACGGTGGCGGTCCAGTTGGCGAAATAATCGCTTTCGCTGATGCTCACGGACATGTGAAAGGTACCATCGAAAATCCTGAAGTACAATTATCTCAAAAAGATAAATTAGCTGTTGGTTTGGCTGTTGGTAATAACGGTTTTATTCATGTAACTAAAGATTTAAAAATAAGAGCGGTTTTTACTTCAAGTGCAGAGTTACAAACAGGAGAAATCGCAGATGATTTCACTTACTATTTTGCAGCTAGTGAACAAATTCCTTCATCAGTAGGTTTAGGTGTTCTAGTTAATGAAGAAAATGAAGTCTTTGCTAGTGGCGGTTTTATTCTTCAAGTAATGCCCGGCTGTAAAGAAGAAACTTTACAAAAAATAGAAAAAAACATTGGGAATATGAAGCCTATTTCTGAATTAATTAATACTAACCACAAACCAGAAGATATCATTAACTTAATCACTAAAGGTAATCACGAGTTTGTTGAAGAAATGCCTTTATCATATCGTTGTGATTGTTCTAAAGAAAGATTTGAAAAAGGATTAAGTTCTTTAGGGAAAAAAGAAATCAAAAAATTCGTTGAAGAAAAAAAACCGGTTGAGATAACATGCCAATTTTGTAAAAAACAATATAGTTTTTCTACAAAAGAGTTAGATAATATTCAAAAGAAACTTAAGTAAAATAATTTAAAAATAAAACTCTGGAAAATATCCAGAGTTTTTTATGTTTTATATTACTTTCATATACCTTTTTATTTCCCACTCAGTAACGCAAGTTTTAAAATCTTCCCATTCTTTAGTTTTCAATTCTATAAACTTAGAATATATATGATTTCCTAACGCTTCCTTCATTAGATCGTCTTCTTTTAATACATCTATCGCTTCTTTTAAATTATCAGGTAAATTTTTAACACCCAACGCTTCTCTTTCAACTTTTGTTAATGCAAATAGATTAGCATTAATTGAATCAATCAAAGGCAAGTCTCTTTCGATTCCATCTAAACCTGAAGCTAATATAACCACCATAGCTAAATATGGGTTCGCAGCTGTATCTACACTTCTAATTTCAGTTCTTGTAGTTTTACCTCTTGTTGCTGGAATTCTAACCATAACTGATCTATTATGTTCAGACCAAGATACATAACAAGGTGCTTCATATCCCGGAACTAATCTTTTGTATGAGTTTACAGTAGGATTTGTGATTGCACAGAATGATCTAGCATGAGTTAAAATTCCTGTAAGCCATTTTCTACAAATCAAACTTAAGCCATGAGGATCAGTAGGATCATCAAAGGCGTTATTTCCATCCATATCACTCAATGAACAGTTTGTATGCATACCCGAACCATTAATATTTGCAATTGGTTTTGGCATAAACGTGGCATGAAGACCATGTCTTCTAGCAATATTCTTAACAACTAGTTTAAATGTTTGAACATTATCACAAGCCTCAACTATATTTGAAAATTCAAAGTTAATTTCGTTTTGTCCTGGAGCTACTTCATGATGACTAGCTTCCATAGTAAATCCTATTCTTTCAAGCTCTAAAACGATATCACGACGACAATCTCCTGCTCCATCCATAGGAGATAAGTCAAAATACCCACCATTGTCAGTAACATCCATAGTGATATTACCTTTTTCATCTAGTTTAAATAAGAAAAATTCTGGTTCAAATCCAATATTTAGTGTTGAGAATCCAAGTTTTTCCATTTTAGCAGCTACTCTTTTTAAATTTGAACGAGGATCAACCGCTGATGGTTTTCCATCCGGAGTATAAACATCACAGATTAATCTAGCAACTTTACCATAACTAGTTTCTTCCCATCTAAATATTAGCCATGTATTAAAATCTGGTTTTAAATACATATCCGCTTCCATAATTCTTACAAAACCTTCAATTGACGAACCATCAAACATAATCTTACCATCTAAAGCATTTTCTAACTGTCCAACAGGAACTTCTACACTTTTAATGGTTCCTTGAATGTCGGTGAACATTAATCTAATGTAACGTACATTCTCTTCTTTTGCGATCTTTAAAATTTCGCTTTTTGTATAATTTCTCATTTTCATTCATCTTATAATTTCATAAACCAATGCAGGGCATCTTTAGGAAATTATAACCTTTCTTTTTTTGAAGCGCCTTTGCTCCTTTGTAAATTATAATAAAAGAACAAACAAAAAGCAATAGGTTAGTCACTATTCGTTGTGAGTAACCTATTGCATGCTTCCATCTTATCAATGTGATTGTCCATGGCAAATTTTAAAATATGCTTATGTGCTTCATCCTCGGTCATACCATTATTAATTAACAATCTTTTACATTTATTTATTAAAGTATTTTCTTCTAATTTTTTATTTAATTTTGTGTTTTCTATGCTTAATTCTTTTATTTGAAGATTATATTTTTCCAATAACGCTATCGAAAAAGGTAGTTCAATATCCATTTTGTCTTCTCCCACATATATTAAATTACTGTGATTTTTTAATTTTCTAAATGGGTTTGAACTAACGTTTGTAGTAATGTAAATAATTGTTGCTAATTTGTTAATCACTGCATTTTCAATAAAACTATAAAGATTTGAAAGTCTATATGATGTATGAATAACGATACAATCATAATTATTTAAATCGTCTCTTTTAATTGGTTTATCTGTGATTTGATAAGAATAATTTTTTTCTGATAAAATACGTTTAATTCTTAATTTTAATAATCCATCATTGACACATACTAATACTTTAGACATTTAGTAAGGTAATGGGTACTTGTCTGTTAAGATTTTAACTCTAGATTTTACTTCTGTAAAAACTTCTTCTGTATCTGGATTACTTAAAATCATGTCAACTAATATGGCTACTTCTATAAAATCTTCTTCCTTAAAGCCCCTTGTAGTCATCGCAGGTGTTCCTAATCTTATTCCGCTTGTAACGAATGGTTTCTTAGTATCATAAGGTATTGTATTCTTATTACAAGTTATATTCGCTAGCCCTAATAGTCTTTCAGCTTTTTTACCACTCATTTTAGCTTTTGATAATACATCTAATAATAATAAATGATTATCTGTACCGCCAGAAACAACATGATATCCTAATTCTATAAATTTATCAGAAAATACTTTTGCATTCTTGACAACTTGTTTTTGATATTCAACAAATTCTTCTGTTAAGGCTTCACCGAAAGCAGCCGCTTTCGCTGCAATAATGTGCATTAATGGTCCCCCTTGAATGCCGGGGAAGATAACTCTGTTTACGTTCTTAGCAATTTCTTCACTATTCGTTAATATGATTCCGCCTCTTGGTCCTCTAAGTGTTTTGTGAGTAGTAGAAGTTACTATATCCGCATATTCGCAAGGATTCGGATGAAGTTTAGCCGCTACTAAACCAGCTATATGAGCCATATCAACCATAAGTAAAGCCCCAACCTTATCGCATATTTCTTTAAAGCGTTTAAAATCCAAAATTCTAGGATAAGCACTAGCTCCAGCAACTATTAATTTAGGTTGGATTTCTAATGCTAATTTTTCTAATTCATCATAATCTATAGTCTCTGTTTCTTTATTGACGAAATATGGGAAAAATTTATAATCAATACCACTAAAACTTAGTGGATGTCCATGAGTTAAATGTCCCCCTTGATCAAGGGCCATACCTAAGACTTTATCTCCTGGTTCAATTATCGCTCTATAAGCCGCCATATTTGCTGTAGATCCTGAGTGAGCTTGAACATTTGCGTATGCTACATTAAATAATTTCTTAATTCTTTCAATAGCAAGAACTTCTGCTTCATCAACGAATTCACAACCTCCATAATATCTTTTACCCGGATATCCTTCGGCATACTTATTGGTTAAAATACTTCCGTCCACTTGAAGAACCGCTTTAGAAACAAAATTTTCTGAAGCAATTAACTCTATGTGAGTTTGTTGTCTTCCTAATTCTTTCTGAATAACTTGAAAAAGTTCAATGTCAGTTTTCTTTAAATTCATCATCTATCTCCTTTATTTTAATTTACCCTCGTAAATCTTTATTAAATAAATCATATACTCTTAAAAAATCTTCTAATTCGAGTGATTCAGATCTCGCTAAAGGATCTAATCCTAATTCTACCAAGATCATTTTAATATCGTCTTTTGGAAAATTATATGCAAAATTAAGGTTGTTTACAAGCGTCTTTCTTCTTTGTAAAAAACAATTATGAACAAATCTATAAAAATCTTGATATTCTGAATTTTTAATATCTTTTTTTATATCCAGTCTGACTACTGCTGAGTCAACATTAGGCCTTGGATGAAATACAGTTCTAGGTACTTTGAATAAATACTTGGCATCGGTTTGATGTTGGATAATTACACTCAAAGCATTGTAATCCTTTGTATTTGGCTTCGATGTAAGTCGTTTTCCCACTTCTAACTGCATCATCAGCACTAATGAGTCAATATTTTCAACTTCTTCTAAGAATTTCATGATGATTGGTGTAGTAATATGATAAGGCAAATTGCTTATAACTACTATCCTGTTTACCTCTTTAAAATACCCTAAAATATCTTCGTTTATATCAGCTTTTAAGACATCTTTATTGAGCAAAGTCCAATTTTTGGAATCTTTAAAAAACGCCTCTAAATGGGGAATAAGGTCCCTGTCAATTTCATAAAGAAGGGTCTGTTTTGCTTTTTCTAAAATTTGCTTAGTCAAAGCCCCTAGTCCCGGACCAATTTCTATTACTCCAGTGTTCTCATCTATGTCAGAACCAGCAATGATGTTGGTAATTATGTTCTCATCTAACAAAAAATTCTGACTGAATCTTTTTTTAACTGAAAAGCCTTTTTGGCTAACAATTGATTTTCTATCTACATTATTGTAATTTCCCAATTATTTTGTCGATCCTTTCTAAGCTAATGCCTAATATATTGATATACTTAAGCAATGCTTTTCCGTTTGAAAGAGGTATATTTAGCGATTTACACAATATCTCTCTCTTTCTCTTAGCGTTCGTTTTATTTATTAAATCTCTTCTAGATAAATCATTAAAATTGATTTTCTCAACGTTTTCTGAAATAGTGAAATAGGAAGCCAAACTCTTTTTAATATCTGCTTCAGAAGCGTGCTCAACTCCAACTTTTTTTTTGTTTTTACTAATAGCGAATTGCTTGTTTATGAATGCAATTTTATACTTGCCTTTAGTATCTAATATTTTTTGAGTTATTTGTTTCCCAGGAAAATCAGGATCCATAAAAATGATTACTTCTCTGACTAAACTTGTTTGATATATCAAATTTAAAGTTTCTTTTGATATCTCACTACCGTTGGTTACTATACACTCAACCTCCGGATAGATACTATTTATTTTTTGTTCGTCATGTTTACCTTCTACAACTATAATTTGATTATACATCATATTCCTCTTGGTTATGGAAATATCGTTTTTTAATTTTTTTTGGCACTATAATTTCGATAGCTTTTTGGCATACATCAATGTATTGGTTTCCTATACCGCCAGACTCTCCATCAACATTCCAATTGGCTTTTGTGTTCGTAACAATCTCTAATCTTTTTGATTTAAGTCTTTTGATTAGTGGTGTAGACCAAAACGGAAGTATAAAAGAAATAACGTAAACAATCGCATTAAATGGTAATACGTTTCTATATAGAACTACATCAACTAATCCATCATCTAAACATGGTTTATAAATCATATTTATTCCCGCAACACGTTTAGAATTTATAATTAGAACTAAAGAATAAATACCTTTTTCAACACCATTATCATGCTTAATTTGCATTCTCATTTTAGGGATTGTAAACATTTCTTCTGCACCCTTAATTAAATACGCTAAATATCCGATTTTTTTCTTTAATTTTGAATCTGTTACATAACTAATATCGATAAAAGCTCCATTACCAGAAACATAACAAAAATACCTATTATTTGATTTAACAACATCCATTTTCGCAGGAACGCCACTTAGTATAATACTTAATGCTTTACGAACATTTTTAGTCAATCCGAGCGTCAACCCAATATCGCAACAAGTACCAGCGGGTATATATCCGATAATTGGTCTTTTTTCATATTCCATTAGGCCATTAACTGTTTCATTAAAGGTCCCATCGCCGCCAACTATAACAACTAAATCAACGTTCTTTTCACATGCCTCTCTTGCAAAATCAGTTGCGTGACCTTGAGCATTTGTTTTACATACTAAAATATCATCATATTTTTCCTTTAAGGTTTTTATGACAAAATCTAGGTTTCTATCAAATTTTTGATTTCCACTTTTAGGATTATAAATCAACATTACTTTTTTCAAAAAATCACCTACTCAATTATAGCATAATACGGTCTAAAATTAAATATTTACCTAAATAATGATTATTACAATATTATTTATTAAAATTACTATTTCCATCTGAAATTTGTTATAATATTTGGTGGTGATAAAATTGCAGAAAATAGACACAATATTATTTGATCTTGATGGAACTCTTGTTGATTCTAACGAATTAATAATCAAATCATTTTATGAAACAATGAAAATATACATGCCAGAAAGAGATTTCTCTAGAGCAGAACTTATTGAAATGATAGGTCCTCCTTTAAAAGAGACTTTTTTGATAGCTACAAATAACCCTAACACAATAGAAGAAATGATAGATTATTATCGCAAAATATATGTAGATTTGGAATTTGACTATATAGATATTTATCCTAATACAATAAAAATGTTAAAAGCCTTTTCTGAAAAAGGGTTCAACTTAGGTATAGTTACTACAAAATTTAAAGAATCAGCCATCCCTTCAATAGAACATTATGGTTTGGATAAATATATTACTTCTTATTGTTTTTTAGATGATATAACTGAACACAAACCACACCCTGAGCCAATTTATTACGCACTAAAAGCGTTTAAAAACCATAAAAAAGTGATGATGGTTGGAGATAATACGGGTGATATTGAAGCTGGATTTAACGCAGATTGTCTTACTTGTGGTTTAGAGTGGTCAATAAAAAGAGATCTCATTAAAGAATTAAATCCTGATTTTTGGATAGAAGATTATTTAGAATTAATAGATATAATAGAAAACTATAATAAGGAGGAATAGATATGAATTGTGTATTTTGTAAAATTGTAAGTGGTGATATCCCTTCATATAAAATCTATGAAGATGAAAATGTCATTGCGTTGTTAGATATCTCACAAGCTACAAAAGGTCATACGCTTGTTATTGCCAAAGAGCATTATAAGAACTTATATGACATAAATGAAGACGTTGCTGGGGATATTTTTAAAGTGGTGCCTAAAATTGCAAATGCGATTAAAAGAGCATTCAATCCTATTGGTTTAAATGTGGTTATAAATACAGAAAAACCTTTGCAAACTGTATTCCATTTTCATCTCCATATAATTCCGAGGTATTTTATGGATGGCGTGGACATTGATTTTATAAATAACAAAGGAAATACAACAAAGGAAGAGTATTTAGAAACAATGAATAGCATTATTAAAGAACTTGATTAATATAAAATTTAATATTATAAATAAAAATCCGCGTCTTCAAGGCGCGGTTTTTCGCCTTTGCCTATAAGGCCGGTTACTGGCAGCACCGATTTCG
>JAEIOE010000001.1 GCA_016342455.1 Mycoplasmatota bacterium
TTATAACTATTTAGCCATAAATTACTCTTTTAATATATTATCTTGTGTTTGTAACTGCAAAAGTCAAGATAAAAAAACCACTCATTAATTTGAGTGGAATTTTTTTGCAACTTTTTGTCTAAATTCTTTTTTATTGAAAGCGATAATTTTTCTGCTTTTTAATTTCTTTATATGAATCGTATTTACAGACTCATGAACCTCTCCATCTGTTTGGAAGTAGTGATCCTCAGGAAGCTTGATTGTAATTTCTTTTCCCTTTAAGAAAGTAGCAAATCTTTTAAAATAACGATGCATTCCTGAATATATAGTCATAAATAGTATTTGGATAAGGAAATTGTTTAAGTTATGAGCGATACAAACTTCGAAATCGTCACTTGAAATATCAGCAAACGGAGCGACTTTCATTCCTCCGCCAAAATATTTTCCGTTTTGAATGGCTACAAAATAAGCTTTTTCAAATTTATGAGTTTCGCCATCTACAGTTATTTCCATAGTGGTTCTTTTAAATTTAAAAATTGCTTTAAAGAAGTTTTTAAAATAGGATACTTTACTTTTATTAACATCATTGTTTACATAATGGCAAATTAATGAATCAATACCAATCCCAGCGCCGTTTATAAAATAAACACTGCCAGAATTAGTTTTAGCTTCACCAATGGTAACGTCCGCTTTGTTCACTTGTTTTAAGCTTCTAAAAAGATCGTTTCCAGAACCTGATTTTGCAAAATATATATTTTGCTTAATTTTAGATACATCAACATTGTTAATCAGATAATTAATAGAACCATCTCCGCCAAGATATAAGATGTCTGTTAGTTTTGGAGATTTATCAAGAAAATCATTTAGATTATCTATTTTTAAAGTGGATCTAAGCACAAAAGGTATTGAATTTTTTTTGAAAAACTTAACCATCCTACTTGTATTTTTTTTAGATTTTTTATTGTTTGATAATGGATTATGAACGATTAGAAACATTTTTATTTCGCCCCCAGAGGTTGATTTTGTGTTTTAATATCACAGATATTATAGCATAAAATTTTTAGATAATTGAAATATGTTTAAATTAGGGCCTATATATTTGTAAAAAAACTCGGGATTTTAGAGTTTTGTGATATAATTTTACTGTAAAAAATATTTTGTAAAGGTGATTATATTGGAAATCAAAAAATGGATAAAATCACTAGATGATACAGAGGCTCTAGCGAAGGTAATAACGGAAAATTTATTTCCTGGATTCATATTAGGGCTAACTGGAGATTTAGGATCAGGAAAAACTACATTCACTAAATATCTCGCAAAACACATGGGAATTCAGGACAATTTGAATTCACCTACTTTTACGATTTTAAAAATATACAATAACAGTTTAGATTTATATCATATGGATGTATATAGACTTGAAAATATTGGTTATGATTATGAATTAGATGATTATATCTATGGTAATGGAGTAAGTGTTATTGAATGGTACGAGTATATTGATTCAATGTTACCAGAGGATAAATTAGAAATAAATATCAAAGTGCTAGGCGAGTTTAAGCGTCAATTAGTAATTAAAGGGAAAGGGAGGTATGAGCAAATTGTTAAAGATATTGATAATAGATACGGCAACTAAATACATTTATTTGAGTTTAGTTTGTGACGGACTTGAAAAACAGTGTGTTTATCAAGAAGGTATAAATAATCATTCTGTGACTATTATTCCGGAACTAGAAAACATATTAAACAAAGAAAACCTTTCTTTAAGAGACTTAGATGAGATTATTATAGGTATTGGTCCAGGAAGTTATACAGGAGTTAGAATAGGCGTTACAGTAGCGAAGATGATTGGATACTTAAATCATATTAAAGTATCTCAAATTTCATCTTTAGCTCTAATTGCCTCTGCATCAGATAAAGAATATATTATTCCTTATATCGATGCAAGAAGAGGAAATGCATTTATGGCTCTAATAAAACAAAAAAATGGAGTATTAGAATATATTAAACCTGATTGTTTAGAGAATATGGAAGAGTTCAAAACCGCTTTTAATCATGAATTTGACTTTATTGGAGAAGGGGTTCCAAATATTAATAAAATAATAAATTCAGGATTACTAGAAATTGTTGGAAACGTTCATGAGTTAAAACCTAATTATTTGAGAATTACTGAAGCGGAGAGAAATAAACAAAAATGATAGAATTTGTTATTAGGGATATGTTAGAATCAGATGTTCCTACTGTTGTCAAATATGATACAATTATGCTTGGCGTTACTTTAGGAGACGAATCGTTAAGGGAACATTTAAACGATAGCTCTATCATGAAATATTTCATTATGGAAACAAAGGATTCTAAGCAATTTATTGGACATATAAGTCTTTGGATAGACGAAGATTTGGCTCAAATAAACAATTTTTATATTATTCATAAATACCAGAAACAAGGACTAGGGAAATCATTACTAGAATTTGTTATGCGATATTTTAATTCTCTTAGCATACGAGAAGTCACTTTAGAAGTTAGAAAATCTAATGATGTGGCAATTAATTTATATAAAAAATACGATTTTAAACAAATTACAATAAGAAAGAATTATTATAAAAATGGCGAAGATGCTATTTTTATGTATTTGAGAATTGGAAGTGATTAGATGTACGTTTTAGGTGTAGAAACAAGTTGCGACGAAACGAGTGTTAGTGTAACCTTAGATGGAAAAGTTGTACTATCGAATGTAGTGCTATCACAAATAGACATACATAAAGAATATGGTGGGGTTGTACCTGAGATTGCTTCAAGAGAGCATATAAAAGGGATAACAGTTGTCTTTGATCAAGCTATCAAAGACGCAAATCTAGAATATGAAGATATTGATCTTATAGCTGTAACAGAAGGTCCAGGATTAATTGGGTCTTTATTAATCGGTGTGAATGCAGCTAAGGTAGTTAGTTTAAACTATAATATTCCAATAATTGGGGTTCATCATATTTCCGGACATATCTATGCAAGTCATATTGAAAATGATATGCAATTCCCATTAATTGCTTTAGTAGTGTCTGGCGGACATACAGAATTAATTTTAATGAAAGAGCACTTTAGTTTTGAAAAACTAGGCGAAACACAAGATGATGCGGTTGGAGAGGCTTATGATAAAGTAGCTAGAGTTTTAGGTTTACCTTATCCAGGGGGACCGGTTGTAGATAAATTAGCTAGAAGCGGTAAAGCAGAATATCATTTTCCAAGACCGATGATTGATTCAAAAGACTTTAATTTTAGTTTTTCTGGACTTAAATCTCATGTGATTAACTTAAATCATAATATGAAACAAAGAAATGAAGAGATAAATATTGAAAACTTCTGTGCAAGCTTCCAAGATGCTGTTACGGACGTATTGGTCCAAAAAACGATAGAAGCAAAGAACCAGTATAATGTAAAACAAATATTGGTAGCTGGTGGAGTAGCTGCGAATTCTGGCTTAAGAAAAAAAATGAAAGAAAGTATTACAGATATACCGGTATACTTTCCTAATATGAAATATTGTACGGATAATGCGGCTATGATATCAATTGCTGGTTATCATAAATATCAAAAAACAAAGAAAGTTGATGATCTAATGCTAAATGGCTCATCAAGACTTAATTTAGTGGAGGAAAATTAATATGGAATTAGAATCTAATTTTATAAAAACAATTATGGAAGAAGATTTAAAAAATGGCAAAGTAAGTGAAATTGTAACTAGATTTCCTCCTGAACCAAATGCATACTTACACATTGGACACGCTAGGGCAATTATTACAAATTTTGAATTAGCTAAAATCTTTAATGGAAAAACAAATCTTCGCTTTGATGATACGAATCCAGTTAAAGAAGACAGTTCTTTTGTAGAGGCAATTAAAGAAGACATTAAATGGTTAGGATATGAACCTGCACAAGTTTTATTTGGTTCTGATTACTTTGGTCAAACTTATGATTTGGCTGTTACACTTATTAACAAAGGCTTAGCGTATGTATGCGATTTAAACCAAGAAGAAATGAGAGAGTATCGAGGAACTTTAACTGAGGCTGGTAAGAATTCACCATACAGAAATCGTTCAATCTCTGAAAATTTACAATTATTCAAAGAAATGAGAGATGGTAAATTCGAAGATGGAGAAAAAACACTAAGAGCTAAAATTGATATGGCTTCACCAAACATGAATATGCGAGATCCAGTTATCTATAGAATAATTCATATAGAACATCATAATACTGGAAATAAATGGTGTATTTATCCGATGTATGATTTTGCTCATCCTATTCAAGATTCAATTGAAGGTGTAACACACTCTTTATGTTCGATTGAATATGATGATCACAGAATATTGTATGATTGGGTTGTGGAAAAATGTGACATGCCTCATATACCTCATCAATATGAGTTTGGCAGACTGAATATTACAAATACTATTATGTCTAAAAGATATCTTAAACAACTAGTAGAAAGTAATTTAGTGAAATGGTATGATGATCCTAGAATGCCTACTTTAACAGGTCTAAGAAGAAGAGGATATACAAGAGATTCAATTAAAAACTTTGTGTTAGGCACAGGTTTATCAAGAATTAATTCAACGGTATCTAGCGAAATGTTAGAAACTTCAATCAGAAATGATTTGAACTATCAAGTGAAAAGAGTTAATGCTGTTTTAAATCCTTTAAAAGTAACGATTACTAATTATCCAGAAAACGAAATTGAATGGATTGATGTGGAGTATAGCAAAGATAACGAAGCTTTAGGGACAAGAAAAATTGCCTTTGGTAGAAATGTATATATAGAAAAAGAAGACTTTTTAGAATTAAAACCTAATAAAAAATGGAAAAGATTATCTTTAGGAATTGAAGTTAGACTGATGCATGCATATTTTATAAAGTGCAACGAAATAGTTAAAGATTCTGAAGGAAACATAGTTGAATTGCTTTGTACATATGATCCGATTACAAAATCAGGTTCAGGTTTTATAGACAGAAAACCGAATGGAAATATTCACTTTGTTGAAGCAACAACTTCTAGAAAATCAGTTTTTAATCATTTCGAACCTTTAATGTTAGACTCAGATTCAAAAAGAGATATGGTAGAAAGATTAAATCCAAATTCATGGAAAACATTAAATGGATTTGTTGAAATTGATTTAAAAGACACCTATAGTCTTGAAAGATTCCAATTTATAAGAAATGGATATTACGCAACTGACTATGATTCAAAAAAAGAGCTATTAGTATTTAATCGTATTTGTGAATTGAGATCTAGTTTTAAGTAAAAAAATAAACCGTATGCGATCGCATACGGTTTTGTATTTATTCTGTCATGTAGAAAGTATAAATTACCATTGAAATAGAAGCTAAATCATCTCCAAGAAGAGTAAGTGAAATACTATCGACATAATATAGTCTATCCATAGATTCTAAATTGTCTATATAATCAAAAATATCTGTATAGTCATCAATTTCCATATCGATTTCTATCATAACGTATCTTAAACTATCATCTACATCGTCTGAAAATGGAGAGTCTGCCTCATTATCAATCTCTATTTGATATTTTCCAGCATTTGCTAATCCAGTCAAGTTTTTAAGTAAAAGAAGTTCATTAAATAATGTTGCTTCACTATAACTATTTGGTAAGTAAGGTAGTAATTCCCCAACTTCTTGATAACTAGATTCTTGATTCAAGTAGAGCATGTTGTTTATTGTGACCTGTATTTGGTTTTCTTCTTCTTGCAAATCTAGAAGTTTGCTTGTTTGCCAAGAGTTTAAAGCTAGATATCCAATGATTGCGATAGTAAATATTATGAATATAAAATAAAGGGGTTTTTGAGTGTCAACTCTCTTGCCGAAGATATCTCTCTTACGCATAATAAATCACCACCCTCATAGTAAATTCACTAGTAAAGGTTGCTGCAGGATAGGAAACAATCCATTTATCGCTATTAGTTACTCCATTTAATACTCCAAATTCTTCGTAGACAGAAATAACATATTCGTATAGAAGCGTTTGCGAATCTCCACTTATACTTAATTCTATTTTTTTATCTTGGGAAGAAAAAGTGAATTTAGTCAGCGTTATTTCTGTTCCGGCTAAATCAATTAAATCCATAATGTATTCTGTTTCTTTTTCTGATTGAAGATTTAAGTAAGTGAAGACTTGATTGTAATTTTTCTCGTAACTACTAAAAGTATTGTTGTTTTCAACACTTTGTTCTAACATGTTACCTTGAATAATCAATCCATTATTAATAGCTTGTTGTTCAAGAATTTGATCATTCAAATTTACATAAGGAATATAAATAAGTGATATTATCATAATAAGCGAAATAGAGAATAACATAATATAATTTAAATGAACAATGGTTTTATTCGGTCTTATAATATTGAAATCTAAATCTGAAAAACACTCCTTTTTAGATATAATTGATGTTATGTAACTAATATCAACGGTTGCAGGACTATCTGTAAGTTGAGAATTCAAGTCCTCAACTTTTAAGAAAACTAGATTATAGTTAAGTAAATTTTCCTTTTCGAATTTTTTAATCCTAGCTAATTTATCAGTGCTTTCGGATAAATCAACGAAGAAGACATTATTAATCGACTGTTTACCCTTTCTAAGATTAAATTGGTAGTAATTAGCGATTCTTTCAACATATTCTTCTATTATGGAAGTTGCATTACTTGAACTTAAATCACACTCATCATTCATCCCAAAAATTGTAAATTTACTTTCGATAATGTTGATAGTGAGGTTATTGTCATAAATGGTAACTACCATAGAGTTTTCTAATGGGTCTGTATTTTTATCGCTATATAACGTACTAATTACTGAAGAAATAATATTGAAATCAGTTATTTTAATCTTAACGGTATCAAAGATGTCTAAATAATCATCAATTAGATTTTTATCCGCTATAAAAACAGAAAGAACAATCTCTTCTTCGTCTTCAGATTTAACCTTATAAGCGAAAGTAGCTTCCCCAAAAGGGAAGAATAAAGTAATATTGACTTGGCTTTCTAAATAACTAAGAATATCATTATCTTTTAAAGAACTTTTTTTTACATTCAATTCTCTAATTAAGATATTTTGGTCTTGTATAATCCAATTTATTCTACTTGGTTTAAAGTTTAGTTTCTTAAAAACTTTTTTAATGTGTGTTAAAAATTTTCTAGGTTCTTTAATATAACCATATTCAATAACACCAAGAGGTAACGCTTCATCTGCAAACTTGGTTTTCTTTTCGTTTTTTTCGTTATGTGTATAAACACCGATATTATTATCGGTGATAAATACACTGGTTGTATAATCTTTTTTGCTCATATCATCACATCCCAAACAAACCTAAATACCAATCAATTAGTTGATTTCCAAAGAAGTATGTAATAACAACTGATAATGCGATGAATGGTACTAAAGGTATGTATTCCTTCGTTTTTTTGAAACTTATTGCATATATTAAAGCTAATACGCTGGCTAAAAATAAAGACAGAATATTAGACCAAATAGTTAAGATAAATCCTATAAAAATATATAGCTTTATATCTCCTCCGCCTAAGGCTGTTTTATTTAGTATTTTATAACCAAAATAAGAAAGTCCCCATAGGAAGAAAAATAGTATTGAGGCGGATAACAAATGTTCAAAGAATGTTCCTTGAATGATTCTAATTGGAATAATTATTATTAAGCCAATTATCCAAATTTTATCAAGAACTGTTCTGGAATTGATATCCGTTAAGGTTTCAATCAATAAAACAGAAATCATTGTTAAGGCAGCGATTAATTCTATGTCAAGTCCAAGCACATAATACATTAGAGAAAATAGTAATCCTCCAAGAAGTTCGGTTAATGGATATTTTATGTTAATTGGTTTTTTACATTTATGACATTTTCCATGATTGATGATATAACCAAATATAGGGAAAATATCAATAAATCTTAATGTTTTGTGACAGTTATCACATTCACTTCTACCTAATATAGTCTTATTAACAGGTAGTCTTTCAGCTAAAAGTTGATAAAAGGATGTTAAGGTGATTCCGAGTAAAAAGAATAGAATTAAAAGTATTTCCATAGTATCAGTTTATCTCCTTTATAACATTATAACAATTTTATGAATATCAAACAATAACTTAACGATAAAGTTGGATATTAAAAAAGGTTCCAGTAGGAACCTTTTTCTATTTGTTGATTAATTATGCTCCGTCGTAAACCATGAAAACTTCAATGTAAATATCACCATCAACAGGGATAGTTTCATTAATTGAAACAACTCCGCTAGAAACAACAAATATGTCTTCGCTTGACGCAATTACGGCACCTGCAGCATCTTCGCTAAGAACTACATTCTCGCTAATGTTATTAGCTGCGAACAAGTCATCCATTGAAAATTCTGTTACTGTAGAATTTTGTGCGCTATATAATCTAGCCGCAGACATAATAGCTGACCACTCTGCATCAGCCGCTCTTTCTCTTTGAGTAGAGATTGTATTTCCAATTGTTGGAATAGCAATAGCAGCTATAATTCCAAGAATTACTAAGACAGCAATTAATTCGATTAAAGTTAAACCTTTTTCATTTCTCAATGTTTTAAACATCGTCTTCCTCCTTCTATAATTTATAAAGATTATAATACGTTTTTGTTTTTTAATCAATAACATTGTTGAAAATACTATATTTGTGAACCCAACGATAACATAGGTAACATAATAGCTAACAACATAACTCCAATGATTGTATACACAATTATTAGTAAAACTGGTTGTAGTGTATTTTTAATTTTTTCTATTCTTAATTCGGACATATCATTGTAGTATTCAGATAGGCCATTCATAAGTGAAGGGATATCTCCTGTGTTTTCTCCCGTAGCTACCATTCTAGCCATAATAGGATCAATATAATCGCTTTCTAAAAATGATTTTGAGAAAGGAGAACCGTCTGTTATATTTCTAATAGTATTTTCAATAAGTTCTATATATACTACATTGCTTAATAATTCTCTTATCGTTTGCAGCGCGTATAATGTGTTTATTCCACTAGATAGCATTTGAGATAAGGAATTAGCAATAAGTATTTGATTATACATTTGGATTAATTGACCAAAAATAGGTGTTTTTAATAATGCAGCACTAAAAAAATATTTTACTTTCGGCACGTAGTTATATAGAAAATAAATTCCTGCCGCACCCACAATAGTGACAACCAATATAATTATAATATTATTGGCCATAAAGTCAGAAGCATTCAAAAAGAATGCAGTTATCCCAGGTAATTCAGCACCGTCAATGGAAACAAATAAATCAGTAATACTTGGAAAAACAAATAATACTAATCCAACAGCCACAACAATAGTAAGACCTAAATACATTATAGGCATTCTTACTGTAGATTTAATAGAACTAGATATTTTTGCTTGTTTATCATAGTAATCAGCCATTTTTAAGATGGTTTCATGTAAATTTCCTGATATTTCTCCTATTTCTACCATTTGAATCAGCATTTTAGGAAACTCTTTTGGATGTTTTCCTAAAGCTTGAGAAAAAGTTAGACCGTTTCCTATATCTAGGTTTAATGTGAAAAACAATCTTCTTAGATATTTATTATCTTGCTGTAAGGCCAGCACTTCTAAAGCAGATGTAATAGTTATTCCGGCTTTTAGAAGAGCACTAAGCTGTTTTAAAAAGAAGATAAGCTGTCTCTTTTTTAGGACGGCAGACACAACAATTTGATTTAGTTTTGTAAATATATTATTGCTTTCGGTAAGCTTTTTAACTTTTAGGTTTTTCGACTCTAAGTATTTTGTACAGGTATACTTATTTATTGTTTCGAAATGACCTTTAACTATTTTACCTTTTTGATTTTCGGCAATATACTTATAGTTACGAAGTTTCATATGTCCTCCTAATCTTCAGCTACTTTTAATACCTCTTCAAGAGTTGTTTCTCCTCTTTTAACCGCTTCTAATCCGCTTACAATAAGTGGTTTTAAGCCTTGTTTTATTGCGACTTTATCGATGTCATGAACACTAGCATTTTTAGATATTAAATTCTCAATTTCTTTTGAGATTGGTAGTATTTCGAATAAGCCCATTCTACCAGCGTAGCCTTTGAAGTTACAAGATGGGCAACCTTTAGCTCTTTTGGTTTTAAAGTTTGAATCTATTCCATATTTATCAAAAATTTCTTTTTCATGTGAACTTAATTCTTCTTCTATATTACATTCAGGACAAATTCTTCTAACTAATCTTTGAGATATTACTCCAGAAAGAGAAGAAGCAATGAGGAAAGGTTCTATATCCATGTCTAATAGCCTTGTAACAGTCTTGGAAGCACTATTCGTATGAATTGTGGATAATACTAAGTGACCTGTCAAAGCTGCTCTAATAGAAATTTCGGCCGTTTCTTTATCTCTGATTTCACCAATCATTATAATGTTTGGGTCTTGTCTTAGAATAGATCTTAACGCATTTGCGAAGGTTAAGTCAATTTCAGAATGTACTTGAACTTGATTCACACCTTGCATTTTAATTTCTACAGGGTCTTCAACTGTTACAATGTTAACAGAGGGATTATTTAGTTCATTTAGAAATGCATATAGAGTTGTTGTTTTACCAGAACCTGTGGGACCACTAACTAATAAGATTCCGTTAGGTTTTGAAATTAAGTTGTTAATAAGTTTTTCTTCGTGAGGAGATAAGCCTAAGTATTCAAGTTTATTCATTGAACCAGTTAGGTCAAGAATACGCATAACAACTTTCTCACCTCTCACTGTTGGTAAAGTTGATATTCTTAAGTCGAGTTTACGATCTTGTATGTTTGTTTGGATTCTACCATCTTGAGGAACTCTTGTGTCAGTAATATCCATATCAGCCATAATTTTTATTCTATTAATCATTTGTTTGTGTATGTTTGAAGGCAATTCTCTAACAATATCTAGAACGCCATCTACTCGATAACGAATAATTGTATTTTTATCTAAAGGGTCAATGTGTATATCACTAGCTCTTTGGAATACTGCAGAAGATAATATTTGATTTACTAATCTAACCATAGGCGTTTCTTCATCAGCATCTATAATTTCTTCTTGAATCATAGTGTCAACACCTAAAGCTTCTAAAGTTTCTTTAAAACCGTAGTGTTTTTCTATTTGTGAGAAGATGTCATCTCTTGGTGAGGAGAAAGGTTGTGGTTGATAACCGGTAGCCATTCTAATTTCCTCTATCGCCGAGAAGTTTAATGGATCAGAAGTTGCAAAAAGAAGTTTTCTTCCTTCAAACTTTAAAGGAATAATATTATTTCGTCTACAAAAATCTTCGCTTACCATTTTTAAAGCTTTAGAATCAAAATTGTAAGTATTTAAAGAGACTCTTTTAACACCAGTAGACGTTTCTAGCGCTTTAAGAATTTGCATTTCATTTAACATTTTTAGTCTAATGAATGTTTCACCTAGTTTTTCATCAGGGTTTTTATTCTCCAACGCCTTTACAAGTTGCTTTTGTGTTAATAGATTTTCTTTTATTAAAATGTCTCCGATACGTTTAAGAGCCATATTAGTCACCATCCTTAGCTATGATATTTTCTTGATATATTTCAGAAGTCGCATGATATTCTTCGTAATATAAGACAATTTTTTCTGTAGTTCCATCAGGATAAGTTGTCGTTCTTTCAAATTTTAATATTCTACCATTCACACCCGCTTGAATTAATAATTGATAAATATAATCTTCATCATTCTCAGTAGCTATAATTCCTGGTGTAGCAGCATTCAAGGTGTCATTTTCTATATATGTTGTATTAAAATCAACGTCAGTTACAGTAACTTTAGCAGTTGCATAATCACAAGCGAAAGGATAACCAATTAATTCAAATGTAATTGAATTGGCATCATTCTTTGAAAGGGTAAGTGTCATAGAGTAATTAAAGGTATTGAATAAAGAGAAATTATAATGATTTGTTTGAAGAATTCTTACATTTCCACCTTCTAAGCCCCATGATGGTAATTCAGCATTTTGTTCAAATATAAATGCATTTAGATTAGAATCCTTAGAAACTAGTTGAATACCAGAAGCCAAGATGCTCAATTGATTGTTCGTAAGAATAAAATCAGTTGTTTGTTCTAATAAATCAAATCTTGATAATTCTTCAATTTCAAAGGAAGTAATGTTATCTGTGATAGCGTCTACATCCACAGAACTTAGATTTGTTAAAGTGAATGAGGATAGTACTGTATTTTCAGCGCCTTCATTAAAATAATCTTCTAAATAATAGATATTAAGGACACTCATTGTTTCTAAGTTGCTAATAATATCATCTAATAAAGCATCCATATCTATCTGATTGATAATGTTTGTTGAATACTTATCTGATAAAGCATCAGTAAATAGAATTTTATTTGCATCAGAGGTATTAAACAACACATTATTTATTTTGTCTTCTTGTATTTGAGCAACTGTTGAATTAATGTCAACTTCAAAATAATCTAAACTAATACTTAAATCTATATTTTGATAAGATATTTGGTAATTTGCATTTTCTTCCCAGTCAAGCAAAGCGCTGGAAATAATATTTGCATATTGATTCTCTTCATAATTGGATACAGCTATAGTTCCGACATATGTTTCGTTGTTCTTTTCTAGAACACCCAATAAATGGAAAGTAGCTGTAGCAAATCCTATCGAAAGGATAAATAAGATTATGACAATAAGTGTATAAACATTTTTTCTAATTTCTTTTCCCATTGAGAATTTTGATAATTAGATTTGACTAATTATCTCTCCTTTCATAGTGATATATCTTTATGTAGATACATACATTATATTCAAATTAGTGCTTTCAAACAATAGAAACATTATAAATTAGCGATATATTATACATTTTTGTATCTTTGATTGCTTTGTAAAGGCATTATATATTATAATGTGAGTAGATTTAACAAAGGTGTAATTATGAGATGTTTAAACAAAAAGGGAGTTATCCTCGCAGAAACGATTGCTTCAGTCATTTTGATTACTTTTGTATTTGTTACGACAATTACAATAATAATTAACGCGAGATATCAAGCTTTAGCTACAAACAAAGAGATAGTAGCGGTTGAAGTAGCTACGAGAATAAGAGATAACATTGTTAATGATTCAAATTATAACAGTGTTTCTAATTGGTTGGGATCGGAAGATATATCTTTTACTCAAGATATGTGTTCAACTGAGAACCCTCCTTTTTCGTGTGATACAATGGTTTTTGAAATTGACGGGGTGGAATACAGTAATACAATAACTATCGTAATTTATTCTCAAACGACTGATGATTTAAGATTTGGAGTGATTAATTTTTCTGTTACTATTAATTATTATGCCAACAGAAATATAGAAATAATAGGTATTATCTATGAGGAATAAACATGGACTCACCTTAGTTGAATTGCTGGGAGCTATTGTTGTTTTTGGAATACTAATTTCAATTTCAGCAATGGTTATTGATTATTTTATTGATGCGAATAATAGATCAAACATAAGTTCTCAGGCCAATTTTGAGGGATTATTAGCAATCAGAACGATGAAGAATTCAATGGATGATTTAGGCCCTACAGAATATGATACTTGCCCTGGAACTAATTGTTTAATTGTCCAATCAGCGTATAGTTATGAATATAATGAAGAAACAAATGCTATTGATTTAGTAGTTTATGATGATCCATTAGAATATAAAATCGAAATTGATAACAATGTTTTATATATCAATGATGTAGAATATATATTTGAAGGATTTGAGTTAACTAGTAATTCTGATTTGGCTTATGAAGAGATCAATTCAGTATTATTTATTACTCTAACTCTTTATCTTAGTGCGGGAGATCAATATACATATGAATATGTTATGTCATATTCATATGATTTAACTAACATACCTGTTGGTTAGAAAGAAGGTGATGTTATGAGAATCTTAACTAATAAAAGCGGAATAGGTTTATCTGCTGTTTTAGCTATAATATTTTTTGTAATATCATCCACAGTAATAGTTATCACTACAGTATATGGCACTTCACTTTTAATAGAAGCTGATTATAAAGCAAGTCAAGAATATATCAACTCACAGAATCGAATTGATGTTACGGCTAAGA
The DNA here is from genome assembly GCA_016342455.1 of Mycoplasmatota bacterium. Taxonomy (GTDB): domain Bacteria; phylum Bacillota_I; class Bacilli_A; order Izemoplasmatales; family Hujiaoplasmataceae; genus 4572-104. The sequence continues at coordinate 14,114 of JAEIOE010000001.1, forward strand.
TAATTATTAGAGATGAAGATTTATCACAAGCATACATTAGCGATCTTTCGGATTACATGGGAGTTACAATATCTGACTATGGTGACGGAATATATAGTATTTCAGATGAATTATCGAAAGGGCAGATAGTCTCAAGTTATATAGCCGAAGCTACAACAGGAATCTCCATAGTAAATATGGGTGATGATATTTTTTCAGGGACAGGAATTGAAAGTAGTTACGAGCACAACGTTTTATTGGAGCCAGCAACTATTCTATCTTCGTATTTAGATAATTTTATGCCGGCAACTTTTTCATCATTAGGATATAATGAATCATTTAGTGACTTTGATAGTATATTTGATTACTTTGCAGATTTAGCCAATGAAGGAAATACATATATTGAAGTCAAGGATAAAGTATTAGAAGACATGAAAAAACCGGTTGTAGGTGGACATTGGTTTGTAACAGGCGATTTAAAAATTGATGATAATAAAGACTTAATTATACCAGATGGATATGTTTTATTTATTGATGGTAATTTAGAAATGGGAACAAGAAGTTTACTATCAGGAATAGTAGTAGTTAATGGAAAAGTTAAATTGGATACGAATAGTACTTATGGCGAATTAGAAGCGACGGTATATTGTTCAGGAAAATTTGTAGCCGATAAAACTTTATATCTAGGAACTAGTTCAAGACCTTCATTTGTTTTCGCAGATGGATTAATAGATTTAAAAAAAAATGTTTATGGTTACGGGTATTTTTATAGCGCAGATGGCTTTGAAGTAAATAAGAACAATACAAATATAGAAATTATTGGCGGAGTTTATGCTCCAAGTGTAAAAAATTTGAGTGCATCTGAAATTGATGGTGGAGGTAGTTTTGATAGTGAAGACCTTTATGATATGGGTGTTTCGAATAATATAAGCATTATTGATGAATCGAATAACAATACCGGATTTGTTTATACTTATCCAAAGTAAATTGAGAGTTATTATTCAAGTTATACCTTGTTAGTTTAGGCATAATTAGCTATAAAATGCCTATGTAGACTAGGTAAAAAAATAAACTTTGCACAACAAGTGTGTTTATATAATTTTCTCACTTTAATTTAGTTTAAAAAATATAAGGGAACCATGAAATGTATAAATTTGGCGATTTACTCAGAGGTCACACAGATATGCTTATTCTTAGTATATTAGATAAAGAAGATTCTTATGGGTATATGATTAATAAGAAAATTGAAGGCTTAATTAAGGGAGAGTTTTCGTTATCAGAAGCGACTCTTTATACTAGTTTTAAGCGACTCGTTAAGGTCGGATATTTGACTTCATATTGGCAAAATAGTGAATCTGGTAAAAAACGAAAACATTACTCCATTACTTTGACTGGTATTATAGCCCTGAATAAGCAAAGAGAAGAATGGGAATTACTTACTGAAGTTATCAATGAAATAATTTAAACTATAAGGCCCATATATGGGTCTTTTTTATATATTCCAAAAAATTGATTTTTCAATAAATTAGGCCATAAATTACATTCAAATTTTATAGATATTTAGCCTATAAAATCTACTCATTTTATGATATAATATATATAGGTGATAACGTGTTGAAAAGTATATTAAATAACTTGAATGACAAGCAAATTGAAGCAGTAAAACATGTGGATGGACCAGTAATGGCAGTTGCAGGAGCTGGGTCAGGTAAAACAAGTGTATTAACAAACAGAATTGCGTATTTAGTAGGAGAAGTTGGAGTTTCACCCAACAATATCCTCGCAATCACTTTTACAAATAAAGCGGCTGGAGAAATGAGAAGCCGCGTTTTTAGTTTAATAGATATTCCCGTGAGAGGAATTTGGATTTCTACTTTTCATGCTATGGGAGCTAAGATTTTAAGATATGATATCCATAATTTAGGTTATGATTCTGACTTCCAAATTGTTGATGGTGATGATACAAATATTATTATTAAAAATATATTAAAAAATCATAATTATGATTTAAAAAGTTTCTATCCAAAAATTGTTGCCAATGTAGTTTCTAAGGTAAAAGGTAATTTATTTGATATCGATTATCTCGAAGAACCAATTAAATCTGTTATCGCTCAAGTTTATCCAGAATATAATAATTACTTAAAAAGTAATAATCTTGTTGATTTTCAAGATCTTTTAGTTTTAACACTTAGACTATTTAGAAATTTTCCAGATGTATTAGAAAAATATCAAAAGATGTTTCAATATATTCTTGTAGACGAATTTCAAGATACAAACGATTTGCAGTATTCAATTGTTAAACTTCTAGCTAAAGAACACCATAATTTATTTATAGTTGGGGATGAAGATCAGTCTATTTATGCATTTAGAGGTTCAAATATTCAAAATATTAAGAAGTTTATGAAAGATTTTCCTGATTATCATAAAATAGTATTAGATCAAAACTATCGTTCTAAGCACAATATATTAAAGGCTGCGAACTCAGTAATTAAAAATAATAGTTCTAGAATACCTAAAGATTTGTTTTCAACTTTAGGTGAAGGTGAAAAAGTAGTTCACTATAAAGCGGGAACGGATGAAGAAGAGGCTTATTATATTTATGATAAAATAAGATTCTTATTGAATCAAGGTTATAGTAAAAGCGAAATAGCCATTTTATATAGAAATAATTCTATGAGTAGAAGATTTGAAGATATCTTTTTAAAGAACAACTTAGCTCATAAAGTAATTGGAAATATTTCGTTCTATAAAAGAAAAGAAATCAAAGATATTATCGCTTATCTCCATTTAGTCATAAACAAGGGGGATGATTACTCTTTTTCAAGAGTTTGTAATATGCCAAAAAGAGGATTAGGTCCAACAAGTTATGCGAAATTAGAAGAATTAGCTAGAAATAATCATATTAAGATGATGGATACTATCGATGAAGATATGCCATACGTATCTAAAAAATCGAAAGCTGCTTTGATAAAACTAAAAGAAACAATAGTTGATTTGCAGGACAAAATAGAAGAAAGAAACTTGCTAGACACATTTGATGTATTGTTAGATAAATCAGGCTATAAATCTATGTTAGAAAATAACGATTTAATTGGAGAAAAAGCCTTTGAAGCGGAGAGAAGATTAGACAATATCAATGAGTTTAAAACAATAATCTTAGAAAAAATTAAAGACTATGATTCAGGTTTTACAAATTACGAAATATTAGCAATAATGCTAAATGATCTAACGTTAAGAGAAGAAGCGGAAGATAGTTTAGACGATGGGGACTACATTAGTTTAATGACAGTTCATTCGGCTAAAGGACTTGAATTTAGGGCTGTATTTATTACTTGTTTAGAGCAAACCTTATTTCCATCTAGTCAATCTTTACAAGAAAGAGATAATGTTGAAGAAGAGAGAAGATTATTTTATGTAGCTTTAACAAGAGCGAAAGAACTTGCTTTTTTAACTAATTGTATGAGTCGTTTTATGTATGGACATTACATGGAAAATCTTGATTCTCAATTTTTAGACGAAATTGACAATGAATTATTAGATAGAAGAGGTATGTATCAACCTAAAAAAATATCAATAGAGAAGCCATATCACAGACATAAAAAACCCGAACCAATTGTTTATCAGTATGAAAAAACAGAACAAAATGTGCATTTAGGAGATAAAATCGAGCATAAAACTTTCGGAATAGGTGTTGTGGTTGATGTATCTCAGGATAAAGTAACTGTAGCTTTTAAAAGTCCTACTGGCATTAAAATGTTATTGAAGGATCACCCAAGCTATAAAGTATTGGAGTCGAAAAATGGATGAAATCAAAAGAATTAGTGAGTTAAGAAAAACACTAAAACAAGCAAACTATGAGTATTATGTTTTGGATAATCCAACGATGGAGGATTATGATTTTGATATGCTTTTAAGAGAACTTCAAGAATTAGAAGAGAAACATCCTGATTTAAAAGCAAAAGACTCGCCAACTCAAAGAGTAGGTGGAGTAGCGAGTTCTAAATTTAAAAAAATAACTCATAATCGCCGTATGTTATCTTTAGGGAACTTATTTAACGAAGATGAAGTAAGAGATTTCGATAATAAGATTAAAAAAGTTGTATCAGATTATACATATACGGCGGATTTAAAGATTGATGGATTGTCTGTTTCATTAAAATATGAAAATGGTTATCTAGTACAAGCAGCAACAAGAGGAAATGGATTAATAGGCGAAGATATTACTGAAAATGCAAAAACAATTAGATCAATTCCTTTGAGTATAGATTATTTAGATGATTTGGAAGTAAGGGGAGAAATCTTTATTTCTAAGAAGAGTTTTGAAAAAATTAATGAATCAAGAGAAAAACAGGATTTAGAAACCTTTAGAAACCCTAGAAATGCAGCTGCAGGAACAATTAGACAACTGGACCCTAAAGTAGTTTCTAAAAGAAACTTAGATGCATTTATCCATTATATGGTGGCGGATAATGATATAATCAGTCATTACGATTCTTTAATGTTTTTAAAAGAAAAAGGATTTAAAGTTAATAACTATACAAAAGAATGTAAAACAATAGATGAAGTTATTGAATTTATTAAAGAAGTTGATGAATTCAGATTTGATTTACCCTACGAGATTGATGGCGTTGTTATTAAAGTAAACCAATTTGACCTTTATGATAAAATCGGCTATACAGCAAAGTATCCAAAATGGGCAATTGCGTACAAATTTAAAGCGTTAGAAGTAGAAACAATATTAAATGATATTAGATTCCAAATAGGTAGAACTGGTGTTGTAAAACCTGTGGCGGAGTTAGAACCGGTAATGATTTCAGGGTCTTTGGTTTCAAGAGCTACATTACATAATGAAGACTTTTGTAAAGATAGAGACATTCATATAGGAGATCATGTAATTGTAAGAAAAGCGGGAGAGATTATTCCCGAAGTATTAAGAGTAGTTTCTGAAAAGAGAACTGGCAAAGAAGTAGAATTTAAGATGATTTCAAATTGTCCGATTTGTGATTCTGTTTTAGTAAGAAATCCAGAAGAAGCCGATTTTTACTGTTTAAATCCGAATTGTGACGCAAAACATATAGAGGGATTAATTCATTTTGCTTCAAGAGAAGCATATAATATTGATGGTTTAGGAGAAAGTATCGTTACAGAATTATATAATGATGGTTATTTGAAAGATATTTCAGATATCTTTAATTTAAATCTTTATTACGATGAATTGATACAAAAAGAACGATTTGGTGAAAAATCTGTCAACAACTTATTTGAAGCGATAGAAAATTCTAAAGCAAATAATCTAGATCAACTGATTTTTGGTTTAGGTATTCGTCATGTTGGCTCTAAGGTATCGAAGATTTTATGTCAAGAAATAAAAAGTTTAGCTAACTTCTATAATCAGAGTGTTGAATCTTTATTATTAATTAACACTATTGGTCAAGCAATAGCTGAATCAGTAGTTAATTACTTCTCTAATGAAACTAACAAATTGATGTTAGATAATTTAGTTGTACAAGGCTTAAATGTAGAATATATATCTTCAAAAATAGATACAGAAACATTTTTGACAAATAAAACAGTTGTATTAACGGGAACATTAACTAATTATTCTCGTAAAGAAGCAAAAACAATAATAGAAAATTTAGGTGGGAATGTATCCTCGTCCGTATCTAAAAATACAGATTATATTTTATTAGGGGATAGTCCTGGATCAAAATATCAAAAAGGTTTAGATTTAGGCGTTGAAATATTAACTGAGGAAGAATTTAAAGAAAAAATACAGTAGTAGGTGAGACTTTGGGAGATTATATAAGCATTAAAGGTGCTAGAGAGAATAATTTAAAATCGATAGACCTAAAATTTAAGAAAAATCAATTAGTAGTTATGACAGGTCTTTCTGGTTCGGGAAAGACCAGTTTGGCATTTGATACGTTATATGAAGAGGGACGTAGAAGGTATGTAGAATCATTATCTGCATATGCAAGACAATTCCTTGGTAATATGGAAAAACCAGATGTAGATTCTATTGAGGGTTTGTCTCCAGCGATATCTATTGACCAAAAGACAACAAGTCACAATCCTCGTTCTACCGTAGGTACGATAACGGAAATCTATGACTACGTAAGATTGATGTATGCAAGAATTGGTAAGCCAATTTGTCCTAATCACGGAATAGAGATTAAATCACAAACTATTCAAGAAATGACAAATAAGGTATTGGGATACCTTGGTGAGAAGTTAGTAATCTTGGCTCCAGTAATTAGAGGTAAAAAAGGGACTCACGAAAAGACAATTGAACAGCTAAGAAAAGATGGATATACAAGAATTAGAATCAATCAAGAAGATTTTGAACTTGATGAAGAGTTTAATTTGAATAAAAACATCAGATACGATATCGATGTTGTAATTGATAGAATTGTTGTTAAAGAAGCTATTACATCTAGAATCTACGATTCTTTAGAAGTGGCGGCTAAATTAGGAAACGGATTAGTGAAAGTTATTGTTAATGAAGAAGAAGTTCTATTTTCTGAACAATTTTCTTGTCCTTTATGTGGTTTTACAATTCCTGAATTAGAACCTAGATTATTCTCATTTAATTCTCCATATGGAGCTTGTAAAAAGTGTTCTGGATTAGGCTTTACTCGCAAGATAGATATTAACAAATTAATAGCAGATAGCAACCTGTCGATAAACGAAGGTGTTTTTAGTAAATATACCGGAGTAGATTCAATATATTTTCAACAAATCGAACAAGCTGCGAAAGCGCATAACATAGACCTTTCCAAGCCTTTTAATAAACTGACCGCAAAACAACAAGATATTATGTTTTTTGGTTCTAATGCGGCTGTAAAATTCAGGTATACTTCAAAGACAGGAAATATGTTCCACTCATCAGAGAAACCATTTGAAGGCGTAATCAACAGTTTGGAACGCAGATACCTCATGACTACCTCAAAAGCAGTCAGAGAATGGATAGAAAAGATGATGTCTGATATACCTTGTGAAACTTGTGGGGGTAAGAAGTTAAATGAAGAAGCTTTGTCCGTAAAAGTAGGCGGGATTAATATCTATGAGTTTACGGAAAAATCGATACTTCACCTCAAGGAATTCATAGAAACCCTAAATTTAGGTGAAAAGGACTATGAAATAGCGCGACCAATCATAAAAGAAATAATTGAAAGATTGAACTTTTTGATAAATGTTGGTTTAGACTATTTATCACTTTCACGTACTTCAAGCACATTATCAGGAGGAGAATCACAAAGAATTCGACTTGCAACACAGATTGGTTCAAGACTAACTGGTGTGATGTATGTATTAGATGAACCTTCAATTGGATTGCATCAAAGAGACAATTTTAGACTGATTGAAACACTAAAAGGCATGCGAGATCTTGGAAATACAATGATTGTGGTAGAACATGATACAGAGATGATAAATTCAAGTGATTTAATAGTGGATATTGGACCTGGTGCAGGAGTCGAGGGCGGAGAGATTGTTTTTGTTGGAACACCAGCCGAAATAGTTAAAGATCCCAATTCGTTAACAGGTAAATATTTAAGTGGTGAATTAAAAATAGATATCCCTAAAAAAAGAAGAGAACACCTTAGAGGTTATTTAAGAGTATTACAAGCAGAACAAAACAATCTAAAGAAACTGGATATTGATTTTCCGGTAGGTTGTTTTACTTGTGTTACCGGAGTATCTGGTTCTGGTAAATCTTCTTTAGTAAATGATGTTCTATACAAAAATTTAACTAATTTACTAACAAAGAAAAATCCAGCGGAGGCAGGGAAGTGTTTAGGAATATCAAATTATGAACAGTTTGATAAGATTATTGATATCGACCAATCACCAATTGGTAGAACTCCTAGATCAAATCCAGCAACTTATACAGGGGTATTTGATGAAATAAGAAACTTATTTTCGCGTACGAAAGAAGCGAAATTGAGAGGATATTCTAAAGGTCGTTTCTCTTTTAATGTTAAGGGTGGCCGTTGTGAACATTGTTCTGGAGATGGTCTTATTAAAATCGAAATGCATTTTATGCCTAATTTATATGTAGAATGTGAAGAATGTCATGGGTCAAGGTACAATAAAGAAACATTGCAAGTTAAATACCGAGGTAAAACAATTGCTGATGTACTAAATATGCGTGTAAAAGAAGCTTTAGAGTTCTTTGAAAATATTCCAAAGATAAGAAATCGTCTTAAAACAATTCACGATGTTGGATTAGATTACATAAAACTAGGACAAGCATCAACTACTTTATCTGGTGGAGAAGCTCAAAGAGTAAAATTAGCATCTGAGTTATATAAACGTATTACAGATAAGTCAATTTACATATTGGATGAACCTACAACAGGATTACATTCACATGATGTAAAAAAACTTATTTCAGTTTTACAAAATATTGTAGATAAAGGTGCTACAGTAATTGTAATTGAACATAACCTAGATGTGATAAAAGTAGCGGATCATATAATCGATTTAGGCCCTGAAGGTGGCGACAGAGGCGGCTTGTTAATAGCTTGTGGCACGCCGGAAACCGTGGCTTTAAACAAAAATAGTTTTACAGGACAGTATTTGAAAGAGATATTGAACAATAACAAGTAGCTAAATACTACTTGTTTTTTCTCGAGTTTTTAAAGCAATTATGATATGATATTAATATGAATAATAGTAAGTAGGTTCAAAATGGATAAAAATGATAAAGACATACGCAAAGAAATAGAAGAATTAGAAAAGTTAATAGATAGGGTAAAAAAGCAAAACGAAGAGGAAAGGAAGAAATATACCAAAAAGCCGAAAGGAACTATAGTTAAGATAAACTTAGCTTCAGTTTACTCTCACAATTTTTGGGTCAATATGATATTTTCTTTCTTGATTAATTTCATCGTTATTTTTAGTATATTAAAACTATTTAATTTTGCTTTAATAACGGATGATACCTTCATCATATATATTGTATTTATATTTACTGTATTAGAAGAGTTTTATAGAAAATATTTATTTACGAAACAAGTTAAAATAGTGTTATTTACATCAGGCTTAATTTTTACACTTATAAATATCGTTATTTTTTACTTGCTAGATATCTTTGTATTTTCTACTCAATTCTCATTTAATAGTTATTTAGACCCAATAGCCTTTGTGATATTATTTCAAGTAATCAGAGCTTTTATCAAAAATGTTTATGTAAGAATTAATTCACAAAATGCACTAAGAAAAATAAAAAGAAAAAGGTGATCGTATGGCTAGTATAGAAATTAGAGAAATAATCAAAGGATTGAAGCTTGAAATTATAGCGGGTAAATCTGGAGTTAATAGAAAAGTATCTAATCAAAGTTTATCAAAACCTGGTTTAGAGCTAGCGGGAATGTTTGATTTTTATGAATCAGACAGAATTCAAATCATTGGTTCTAAAGAAAGTACGTTCTTTAAAAACCTTAGTGAAGAAGACCAAGATTGTCGCGCAAATAAACTTTTTGAAAAAGATCCACCTGCATTTATTTTTTCAAAGAATGTTGCTGTTCCGGAAATATTTATTAAATATGCGAATCAATATAGTATTCCTGTTTGTAAGAGTACTTATACAACTTCATCATTGTTTAGCGAATTATATGACTTTTTACAAGCTCGTTTAGCTGAAAGAACTTCAATGCACGGAGTTTTAATGGATATTAATGGTGTTGGAGTACTAATAACTGGTAAAAGTGGCTTAGGTAAGAGTGAGGTAGCCTTAGAATTAATTAGAAGGGGATATATTCTTGTCGCTGATGATTTAGTTGAAGTATATCAGATAGAAAAAGGTGTTGTTATTGGTGAAGCACCAGCTATGCTAAAAAAATATTTAGAAATTCGTGGAGTTGGAATTGTTAATGTTGTTTATTTGTTCGGGGTAAAAGCATATCGAGAAGACAAAAAAGTTTCTTTAATTGTTGAATTAGAGAAATGGGATAGAGAATTACAATTTGATCGATTAGGAATGACTGAAGAATATAGACAAATATTTGATACTAATGTTTCTTATGTACAAATACCAATTACAGAAGCGAGAAATACAGCTACATTAATTGAAGCGGCTGCTTATGATTATAAATCGAAACAATTAGGTTATGATTCAGCTTCTGAATTTAATGATTTATTAAATAATCAAATAAAGAAAAACCAAAACAAAGAATAGAGGGAACAAGATGAAGAATTTATTTAAAATCATATCATTATTATTAGTTGGATTAGTATCTATTAGTTTAATAGGCTGTTCTAATGATACTGGACCAGCAACAGATTCATATACTGTAGAGTATGTTGATTATGATGGAACAGTTTTAAAATCAATTACATGTATTGTTGGAGAGGCGTGCGTTATTGAAGCGCCAGCTAACCCAAATAATAAAGAAAACACTTATTTCACACGTTGGTCATTATTTGATAGTGAAATAGACGAAATAGACAGAGATACAACAATAGAGGCTATTTATACTTTAGATAACCGTTTACTTTCTGTAGGAAGTATCACAGTTGTATTTTATTCTTTCTTTATTATCTCAGGAATTATAGTAGCTTTATCTCTTGGTATGAGAGAATGTAAAAGAATAGGTCTGAAACAAGATGATTTAATTGATGGATTCTTATGGATTGTGCCGGTAGCTATTTTAGGCGCTAGATTATGGTATGTGGCCTTTGAACCAACAGGATTTATCTATGGTTCGTTCTTCCCGTCTTTATTGCGAGTCTTAGGCTTTACTTCAGGGACATTAGATTTTTCTAGTTTTGGGTTATCAGGACTAGCTATTCATGGGGCTTTCTTTACCGCCTTGGTTTGTGTTTATTTCTTCACTAAGAAAAGAAAAATGAATGTTTATAAAATATTAGATATTGTAGCTGTTGGATTCATCATCGCTCAAGCTTTTGGTAGATGGGGGAATTTCTTTAATCAGGAAGCTCATGGTGGTATTGTTGGTGGAATGACTGATGGAGTTGCTAATCTTACTTTAGAACAACAATTTAATTTTTTAAAAAACACGATTGGTTTACCAAATTTTATAGTTAATAACATGTATATTGTTAGAGGATGGCATTCATTAAGTGTTGAGCCATTAACTGGATTCTATCAACCAACATTCTTCTACGAATCATTTATTAATGTTATTGGATTTGGTGTAATGTTAATATTAAGAAGAACAAAGAAACTTCATTTTGGTGAATTAATGTCAGTTTACTTAATCTGGTATGGTGGATTAAGAATATTTATTGAAGCAATGAGAACTGACCCACTTGTATTTGAAATATTTGGAATAACTATGAAATCAGCTATTGTTACATCTGTATTAATGATATTAGGCGGTATTGCTTTATCTGTATTTATTAGATTAAGAGGCAAAGGCGGAACTTATGCATCTGTACCGGGATATTTTGGTTATAAAAAAGAAGAAGTAATAGAAGAAGCTGAGGAAGTAACAGTAGAAGAATAAATTGGAGCGGTGTGTATGTCATTTTCAACAGAAATAAAAACTGAATTACAAAGCTTAAAACAATCAAATTGTTGTAATAAAGCCGAGCTTTCTGCTTTATTACATATTGGTGGCTACATTGAAAAAAATAGCTTGGGCCTAAGTTTGGCATTTCAAACAACGAATAATGCAGTAATACGTCGTTTTGTTATTTTATTAAAATCTTTATATGATCTTGAATTAACTATAATTAAAAAACAAACAAACAAATTAAATAAACATAGTATTTATATTGTAAAAATAAGTGAACAAATAGATTTTCTGCTATCTGATTTATCACTGTTAAGTGAGTCGGCTGTTTTCTTTCAAGAAGTAGATGAGAGAATTATAGAAAAAGAATGTTGTAAAAGAGCATATTTAAGAGGGGCTTTTTTAGCTGCAGGATCAATAAACTCACCTGAAACAAGCGCGTATCATATGGAAATACAAGCTTTTTCTGAAGTACAAGCACATGTGATTAAAGAAATAGCTAATTATTATAATTTAAATGCAAAAGTAGTAAAAAACAGAAGAGGTTTTATCGCTTACATGAAGGAAGCTGAAAAAATAGCTGATTTTATTAGAGTGATAGGTGCTAGCAATTCTTTATTTGAGTTTGAAGATTCAAGAATTAAAAGAGATTTTAAGAATTCAATCAATAGAGTGATTAATTGTGATATAGCGAATGAAAAAAAAGCTTTAGATGCAGCGATTAAACAACTTGAGTATATTAGAATAATAGAGAAGAGTCCTACAAAGAACATTAGTAAAAGTATGGCAGAAGCAATATTTTTAAGAAAGAAATATCAAGATGCATCCCTTTTAGAATTAAGTTACGTATCTTTAGAACACTATGACAAACAGATATCAAAATCAGCTTTAAATCACCGATTTAGAGCGATAAAAGATTTAGCAAATAGACTTTCAATTGAAGAGGCCTTAAAATGATATTAGGAATAGGTGTAGATATTTTAAAAATTTCAAGAATTAAGTTGGAACATGCTAAAAGAATTTTAAGTGATGAAGAATTTGTAGTTTTTGATCAATTTAATTCAGAATCCAGAAAGCTAGAATTTCTAGCAGGAAGATTCTCTGTTAAAGAAGCAATTATTAAAGCTATTGGTTCAACAAGTTATCGATTGGGAATGAGAGATATTACGATAATCAATGACTTAACGGGTATGCCTTTAGTTGTAAAACCAAAATATGAAGATATAAAATTATTCATATCAATATCCCATGAATTAGAGAATTGTGTAGGACTTTGTGTCATAGAAACTGTGTAGTTTTCTTGAACATATTAATTAAGTCTTGCAAAAAGAAATAAAATTAAGTAAAATATTAATGCTGAGGTGAGAAAATGGCAACTTATAAAAAAGGATTTAAAAAAGAAAATCCAGAAACAGTTCTATTAAAAGTAATAATCGGAATTATTGTTGTTGTATTTTTGATGGTGGGTGTATTATTTATATATGATGCAACTACTGGATGGAAAGATTACAGTTATTTTACAACTACAACTACTTACGCTGATATGTTCGAATATACTAATGGAGAAGAAACTGCATTAGAAGATTATGTAATCTATATGTATTCAACAAATGAATCTTCAGTAGCAATTAAGACTGATGTATTAAGAGACGGAAAAAAGATCAATAAAGATTCAGAAATGTTCTTTCTAGCTAATTCGACAGCAATGTCTGACAGCGATACAGAATTAGCTGATTTCTTGGCAACTATTGATGAAGATGCATTATCTACTCCAATGTTAATTGTAGTGGCCAATGGAGAGTTCTATGAAGCTTATATTGGTTCAGTGGACTTATTAGCTGCACTTGATAGTATTGAAGCAGGCACATTTGACGCTTTTAATGACTAAACTTTAAAAATAGGAATATTAAAAACCTTTACGATATTGTAAAGGTTTTTTTTAAACAGTAAATATTTACCTATAAATAGACATATTAATTCATTTTATTTTTTGTAAAAATTATAGTTTTGTGATAAAATAATAGCGTTAGGATTGGTGGAAAACATGGAGTATATTAACGAAAGTTTAATTAAAGAAGTAGCGAAGAATCAAGGGATTAAAATATCTCAAGTTAAGACGGTTTTGGCTTTACTAGAAGAGGGAAATACAGTTCCTTTTATTGCCAGATATCGCAAGGAAAAAACAGACTCTTTAGATGAAGAGCAAATTAGAGCAATTGAGAAAGAATATGAGTATGGTAAAAATCTTCAAAAACGTAAAGATGATATTGCTAGACTTATCGATGAAAAAGGAATGCTTACCGAAGAATTAAATGCACAAATTGATCAATGTAATAAATTGGTTGATTTAGAAGATATATATAGACCTTTTAAAGAAAAGAAGAAAACAAAAGCAACCGAAGCAATAAAGAAAGGTTTAGAGCCTTTAGCGAACATTCTTTTAACATATCCGGATATTGATAATTTAGATGAATTGGCCAAACCATTTATCAATGAAGAAGTGCCAACAATCGAAGAAGCTTTTGAAGGTGCGAAGTATATTATCGCAGAAGTTATTTCAGATAATGCTGATTATCGTAAATGGATTAGAAGTTATACTAACGATAATGGGATTATTGTTACTAAAATGAAAAAAAATGCTGTAGATGAATATAAGGTCTTTCAAAATTTCTATGATTATGAAGAAAAACTAAAATCAATTAAGTTATATCGTATATTAGCAATAAATAGAGCCGAAAAAGAAAAAGTAGTTTCAGTAAAAATCTCTGTGAGCACAGATGATATTCATAATTACTTAGAAAGAAAAGTAATTGATAGAAGACAATCTTTGGTTGTACCTTTAATACAAGAAGCTTACATTGATGCATACAAAAGACTAATTAGCGGTTCAATAGAAAGAGAAATCAGAAGTGAATTTACAGAAAAAGCTGAAAATCAAGCAATTCATATTTTTTCAGAGAATCTAAGGGCTTTATTATTACAACCACCATTAAAAGGAAAAATGGTTTTAGGTATTGATCCCGCTTTTAGAACTGGTTGTAAAATAGCTGTAATCGATAATTTTGGTAAATTTGTCGGGAAGAGTGTTATCTATCCTCATGAATTATATAAAGGCGGTAGAACTAATCCTGCAGAGGTAGATAAAGCAAGAAAGTTAATTGATGCTTTAGTAAGAAAATATAGTGTTGAAATTATAGCTATTGGTAATGGTACTGCTTCTAGAGAAACAGAAAAATTTGTCGTTAATGTAATTAAGGACTATAATTTAAAAGTTCAATATGTGATTGTTAGTGAAGCGGGAGCTTCTGTTTATTCAGCGAGTGATTTGGCAAGAGAAGAATTCCCTGATTTTCAAGTTGAAGAAAGATCAGCAGTAAGTATCGCTAGAAGAATGCAAGATCCATTAAGTGAATTAGTTAAGATTGATCCTAGATCTATTGGGGTAGGGCAATATCAGCATGATGTTACACAATCTAAGTTAACTGACCAACTAGACTTCGTAGTTTCAACGGCGGTAAACCAAGTAGGAGTTAATGTTAATACAGCTTCAGTTTCATTATTAAAGTATGTTTCTGGTTTATCAGATAAAGTTGCTAAAAACATTGTTGCGTATAGAGAAGAAAATGGACCGTTTAAAAATAGAAAGAATATCAAAAAAGTAGCTAATTTAGGGCCGAAATCATTTGAACAATCAATTGGGTTCTTAAGGATATTTAATTCAGACAACCCTTTAGATAAAACGCCGATTCATCCTGAAAGTTATGAATTAGCAGCTGAAGTACTTAAATATCTTAATCTTGATATTGAAGATATAGGAACTCCTAAGTGTCAATTGATTATTGGTCTTTGTGATAAACAGAGACTGGCTAAAGATTTAGATCAATCAATGATTATAATCGAAGATATGTTGGAATCTTTTGTAGCTCCAACAAGGGACTTAAGAGATGAATTTCCTCAACCATTACTAAAGAGCGAATTATTAAGCTTAGAGGACTTAAGAACGGATATGGAACTACAAGGAACAGTAAGAAATGTGGTTGATTTTGGAGCTTTTATAGATGTTGGAATCAAAGAAGCTGGATTAGTTCATATATCTAAAATGAGTACTAAATTTATTAAACACCCTTTAGAAGTTGTAAAGGTTGGAAATATAGTTAAGGTTTGGGTCGTTGCGGTTGATTTAAACAGAAAAAGATTACAACTAACAATGGTAGATCCTTCGAAAAACGCGGATTATATAAATTAATAAATAATCTGTTAGTTTTGTGTATTTACTACTATTTAACACATAAATGTATTATAATGTAATTATTAAAAATAGGGAGGTTTTTGTATGACAAAACCAAAATTTAATTATGGCTGGGTAATAAAATGGTTATTAGCTGCAATCATAATCGCAGCTGGAGTTTTAACTAAAATATACGAACAAAGTATTGTTTACGCTACAACAGGTTTGGTAGTAATTATATTCTCAATTTTCAGAGTAGGACCTTTAATGAAAACTTTGAAAAAAGAAGTGCTAAGAACTGTAAATTTAATAGAAATAATTTTTGAATTTATAATTGGGGCATTAATGGCTTATGTAGGATTTTTCTTAGGAAATCCTGTACCTACATTTTGGGTTACAATGTATGGATACATGTTAACATTCTTCTTGGTAGCAAGAGGACTTGTATATTTCGTATCTTTATATTATTTCGACGAAAAAACAGAACCTGCAAAATTCTGGACTCACTTAGTGTTTATTGGAATAGGTCCCGTAGTTTTCACATTAACACTTCTTGGTAAAGATATTATTTCTACGCTAGGATGGTTATTGTTAGTAACCGCGATGGGTGGAGCGGTATACTTAGGATTTGATGGCTTTGGTGGATATAAAAAATATCGCGAAGCATCAAAAGCTTTAAATACAGAAAAGCAACAAACAAAAGATACTAAAGTAGAAAAAGAATTACCAAAACCAATACAAGATGAAGTAGAAGAAAAAGAAACATATATCAGTTAAAAACTATTGACAGTTAGCCTAAAATCGAGTAATATAATAAGGCTAACTGTTATTTTTGGAGCAATACTCAAGTGGCCGAAGAGGCGCCCCTGCTAAGGGTGTAGGTCGGGGAACCGGCGCGAGAGTTCGAATCTCTCTTGCTCCGCCATTTATAAAAACTAAAAGGCGATTTAATCGCCTTTTATTATTTTTTGACTTATTTATGCATATTTAGTTTGTAAAAAATATAGAAATGATATAATTTCAGTGTTAAGGTAGGGAAATTATGAAAAAAGATAAATTTTTAATTATTATTTTCTTCTTGGTTCAAAATACAATTCATAATATGGGGCATCCTGTAACGCCTGAGTTCGTAAAGAGTTTAGGAATACCTGATTATATGTTTGGGGTATTCTTTGCGATGATGAGTCTTGGACTAGTTATAGGCGGACCGTTATGGGGCGCTTTAGGCGATAGAGGAAAGAAAAAAATATATATAGTTTTAGGATTAACGCTTTATAGTATAGGTCAATTCGGATTCGGTTACAGTAACAATCAATACTTAATGGTATTTTTTAGATTAATAAGTGGGTTTGGCGTTGTCGCCGCAATAACTTTATTAACAACTCATCTGATTGAAATGACCGATAAGGCAGAGAGGGCCAAATATTTAGCGCTTATTGGAGCCGCAGTTACTTTAGGAGCTTCATTAGGTTATTATCTAGGCGGATTTATTGCAGAGAATTCATTTACGCAAGCTTTATTTAATATAACGAATAAAAGAGAAATATTTTTAATTCAAGCATTACTGAACTTCGGTTATATTGGCTTTATATTAATTGCATTTAAAGAACGCGAGTGTAAATTTCCAAGACAAGTTAAAATTAGTTTATTTAAGAGTCTCAAATCAGTTGGAAAAATTGATTATAGATTACTGCTATTTTTAATCGCTTTAGTCTTTATATCTATTGGACAAATTAATATTAATAAGTTTATTGATGTATATTTCTATGATCAAGGTTATGATTCTTTAGAATTAGGAACATTTAAAATGGTTATTGGAGTAGTAGCTTTATTAACTAGTATTTTCTTAGTTCCATTTTTCGCCAAAATTAGAAGACAGAT
This sequence comes from Mycoplasmatota bacterium, assembly GCA_016342455.1. Classification (GTDB taxonomy): domain Bacteria; phylum Bacillota_I; class Bacilli_A; order Izemoplasmatales; family Hujiaoplasmataceae; genus 4572-104. The sequence goes on from JAEIOE010000001.1 coordinate 31,682, forward strand.
CGGTTTAATGATTATAATTCAACTTTTATCAGCTATTATAGTATTTTATACTTTTAGATCGAATGATTTTATAAGGATTGTTTATTCAGTATTTATGATTTTTATACTATTAAAGGCAATTTTTACTCCTTTAGAGCAAAATTATATTTCTTTACATGCTAAAGAGGGTGAATATGGTAGGGCTATGGGTACTAGGCAGTCTTTTATTTCTATCGGCTTTGTTATAGGTCCATTAGTTGGGGGATTCTTATATGAATTGAGTCCTACGCTATTATTTGACGCTTCAGCAATATCTTTTCTAATAGGATTTGCAATATTAATATTGATTAGTTTTCTAAATAAAAGAGATTCTAAGACTAGTGAAACACTGTAAATACAGTATTCACTAGTTTTTTTTAACGATTTATCTTAGGGATATTGTATATTTTGTTCTTCCTATTTATAATATTATTAAGAAGGCAGGTACAATTGTGAAAAAACTAAAAGCTAGATTATCAAAGGCAAAAAGTTTCTTGAGTGTGAAAACTTACAAGCACCCAAGGATTTTTGTTATTGGTACGATGTTGCTTATCAACATCGTTATTTTGGGTGTGGCGGCTTTAATTGCTTTAGGAATAGATGATTCTTTTGATAGTTTTTTAGATGCTTTTGCTAACGGAAGCCTGAAATGGATGTTGACTCCGAATGCGATACTACAAATTGATAATCCTAGGACATTATTTCTTGCTGTTGTAGTACTAGTGACAGGGATGATTCTATTTACCGGAACAATTATCGCTTTAACTACTAATGCAATTAAGGATTATTTTCAAAAGAAAAAATCAGGTTCAGGAAAAATCCATTTAGATAATCATATTGTAATTCTAAACTGGAATAATAAAGTGCCTGAATTAGTAGCCGATTTATTATATGTAGATGAAAAAGGACTCGAGGTAGTAATTTTAGCAGATATAAATAAAGAATATGCTGAAAAACAAATTATAAATGCTTTAAATCAAGAAAAGTTTAACGAAAAAGAAATTAGCAGCTTAAATGTTATGGTTAAACCAGGAGACCCTTTGTTATATACTGAATTAGATGATATTTCAATTGAAAGAGCTAAATCTTTATTAATTATGAATAAAGATATGCCTGAATCAGTTATTAAAGGATTGTCTAAATCAGATTTAAATGTTATTAAAGTAATCTTAAACATTGGGAGAGTTGATTTTATATATGATCCACCTATTGTGGCTGAAATTAAAAGAATTGAAACAAAAGATAAAATTGAAACGATGTCTAGGGTTGTTAAATCATTACATGAACATATGATTATGCCTATTTGTTTTGATAGAAGATTGGGCCAAATTATAGCACAAACAATTATTAACCCTTGTATGGAAGATATATATTTATCTTTGTTTTCTTTTGAAGACTCAGAAATATATCATTTAAAAGATAAAACTTTTGATAAATGTCTACTTGAAAACTCAGAAGCAATACCGGTAAGTATTAAAGGGAAAGATTTATTTGTTCTTTCATTAACAAATAAAACAAAGAGTATTATTAAGAAAAAAGAATATGAAATAATAGACATAAAAATAGGGAAAGTAAAACAAATAGATAATTTGGATGTGTTTATAGTAGGCACTAATAACAAACTCAAATTTATTATGGACTCATTCTTGGAGTATGAAAAATTATATAATAACGAATTTAAAGCCCTTTATGTTGAAGAGAAGAATTTAAAAGCAATGGTGAAGCAGTTAAATGAGTCTGATAAAAAGTCTACAATCGTTTTATTAAGTGATGAATTACAAGAACTAGATAGTTTAGATGCAAATGTAATAGACAACTTAATATATCTGCAGGGAAATATAAAGAATGATAATGTTAATATAATCGTTGAATTATTAGATCCTAAAAACGATCATATTATAAAAGACTTTGATATAGACAATACAATTATTTCAAACAAAATCATTTCTTTATTATTAAGCAAACTTGCTCTGTATAAAGAAACCGCTTCATTCTATGAAAATTTATTAACGATGAAATCTGATGTGACTGGCAAGGATGATCAAAACATATTTATAGTGAAGGCAAGCGAAATTATAAAAGATAGTTTACCGCTTCATTTTAGTTCCATTAAACAGTTCATTATCTCTTTATATACTTCAACAAAAAAAGTTTATATTCCCTTAGGGATAATAAGAGAAAAATCAATTAAAATTTTTTCAGGTGATATGACAGAATCCAAAGAGTTTCTTATAAAGAAGTTGGACCAGATAGTTTTGATTAAAATTTAATAAAAAATAAAAATTCACAAAGGACATAGTATGAAAAAAGAAAAATCATGTGGTTGTGTAGTGTTTAATGAAGAAAAAAAAGTCTTGTTGGTAAGGATGCGTCAAGGTCATTATTCATTTCCAAAAGGACATGTTGAAGAAAATGAGAGTGAATATCAAACAGCAATAAGAGAAGTGAAGGAAGAAACGAATATTGAATGCGAAATAATAGATGGATTTCGCTGTATTAGTACATATTCTCCTTTTCCTAAAGTTGTAAAAGATGTAGTGTTTTTTGTAGCAAAATCTACGACAAATGATATAATAATTCAAGAAGAAGAAGTCAGTTCTTGCGGGTTTTACAGTGTTGAGGAAATTAGGAATTTACTAACGTTTAGTAACGATTTAGATGTTTTTTTAAAGGCCGTGGAATTTTTTGATACTTGTGATTGAAAAACCTCACTTTTTCTAAAATTTAAAAATACTTCAAAATTAAGATATAAATTCGATACAAAAATTCTAATAGAAATCATGAAAATATTTGTATAAAAACAAGTTGAAATAATTAGGTGATTTTTATAGATTTATTTACATATTGACAACGCTTTCTTTATTCAGTATAATGACTATATAATTAAATAAAAACAGAGGCGCAATTTATTGGTATTTTATTGGTATTAAAAGACGAACCTTTTCAATAAATGAAGGAATAAGTTGCCGAAAGAGATGATTTGTTCGGGAAATTATTATCTTGATATACAAACGTACAGTTTGCTTATTGCCATTTAAAAAAATGGAGAGCTGTTATATTCGCATGAATATAATGGCTCTTTTTTATTTATCTCAGGAGGAGAGAATTATGAACAGTTTTAGTATTAACGAATTAAAAGTAGGAGATTTTGGTGAAGTAAAAAAAGCATTCACTGAAAAAGAAGTATTAACATTTGCGGAATTAACAACAGACAGAAATCCTGCACATGTGGATAAAGAGTATGCTAGTAAAACAATGTTTAAAAAACAAATAGTGCATGGTATGTATGTAGGGTCTTTATTTAGTGCGATATTTGGTGTTGATATGCCTGGCTTAGGTAGCATCTATATTAAACAATCCTTAAAATTCACAAAACCTGTATACTTTGGCGATGAAATTACAGCTAAAGCAACAGTTAAAGAAATAAAAATAGATAGAAACAGAGTGGTATTTGATTGTGTAGCCACAAATCAAAACGGCGATACTGTTATAGTAGGCGAAGCTGAAATCATGCCACCGAAAAAGGAGGTAAAATGAGAAGTTTCATCAATGCTGAAAAATTTATTGCTCTATTAGAAGACGGAATGAGCATAATGGTTGGAGGATTCTTAACGAACGGAACCCCTGAAGGGTTAATTGATTTGGTTATTGAATCTAATGTTAAAGATTTAACTATTATTTGTAATGATGGTGGGTATCCCGATAAAGGTGTGGGAAGACTTGTTGTTAATAATCAAGTTAAGAAGGTTATTGTCTCTCATATTGGAACAAATCCAATGATAGGAACACTAATGTCAGAACAGAAATTAGAGGTTGAGTTGGTACCTCAAGGAACATTGGCTGAAAGAATCAGAGCTTATGGTGCTGGATTAGGTGGTATTTTAACGCAAACAGGTTTAGATACTTTAGTTCAAGAAGGCAAACAAATAATTGAAGTGAATGGAAAAAAATATTTGCTAGAAGAAGCTTTAGGTGCTGATATTGCTTTAATTGGCGGAGCTATTGCTGATAATTATGGAAACTTAAAATACAATAAGACAATGAGAAACTTTAATCCTTTAATGGCTACAGCTTGTAAAGTTGTTGTTTGTGAGCCTAGGAAAATCGTTGATAAAATTAATTCAGAAAATGTAATTACTCCACATCCTTTTGTGGATTATATTTTGGTGGGTGAATATAATGACTGATAAACAAATAATAGCAGCAAGAATAGCTTTAGAGCTTAATGATGGAGATCTAGTTAATTTAGGTATAGGAATACCTACTTTAGTTGCTAATTATGTTCCAGCAGATAAAACTGTAACATTTCAAGCCGAAAATGGAATTATCGGTTTGGGTGGATTAGTAGAGGATGAAACTGAAATTGTGAATGCCGGAGGTATGGGGGCGAGTATCTTAGAAGGAGGATCCTTTATAGATTCAGCTACCTCATTTGCTTTTATTAGGGGCGGACATATTGATGTAACAGTTTTAGGTGCTTTAGAGGTTGATCAAGAAGGATCTTTAGCTTCTTGGATTATCCCCGGAAAAAAAGTTCCTGGTATGGGCGGAGCAATGGATTTAGTTACTGGAGCAAAAAAAGTAATCATAGCTACCAAACATACAAACCGAGGTATCCCCAAAATATTAAAAAAATGTAGATTGCCTTTAACAGCAGCTCATCAAGTTAATTTAATTGTCACAGAAATGGCTGTAATGGAAGTTAGCAAGGCTGGCTTGGAGTTATTAGAGGTACACCCTAATTATTCAATAGAGGACGTAATAAAGGCTACAGAAGCTGAATTAATTATAAATAAAGTATTACCAATGAAAGGACTATCTGATGAAAACTAAATTAAGAATAAGAATGTCAAACCATGATGCCCATTATGGTGGTAATTTAGTAGATGGAGCTAGAATATTAGGATTATTCGGAGATGCAGCTACTGAATTGTTGGTTAGACACGATGGCGATGAAGGTTTATTTAGAGCTTATGAGAAAGTTGATTTTTTAGCGCCGGTATATGCGGGAGATTTTTTGGAAATAGAAGCTGAAATCGTTAAAGAAGGTCAAACTTCTCGAAAAATGGAATTCTTTTGTTATAAAGTTATAGAAGCAAAACCTGAAATTTCTCCAAGTGCATGTGATGTACTTGAAGAAAGACTATTAACTACATATGCTATTGGAACTTGTATTGTTCCTAAAGAATTACAAAGATAAAATGGAAAAATTAATAATAACTTGCGCTATAACTGGTGCAGAAGTTACAAAAGAAGTCAATCCAGCAGTTCCTTACACTATAGAAGAAATGGCCCAATCAGCTTATGAAGCATATAAGGCGGGAGCTTCTATCATTCATTTACATGCAAGATATGATGATGGTACTCCAACTCAAGATAAGGTTAGATTTAAAGCGTTAGCAGATGCTATATTAGAAAAGTGTCCAGACGTTATTGTACAAGTGTCTACAGGCGGAGCGGTTGGCATGAGTAGAGATGAAAGATTGGATGTTTTAAATATATCTCCAGAGATGGCTACATTGGATTGTGGTACGCTTAACTTCGGCGGAGATGATATCTTTGTTAATACAGAAAATGATATTAAGTATTTTGCAGAAAAGATGAATAATTTGGGTGTAAGATATGAAATGGAATGTTTTGAAAAGGGACATATTGATACCACCCTAAGATTTATTAAAAAAGGAATCATTCAAAACCATTTACATTATTCCTTTGTTTTAGGAGTAAGAGGTGGAATGACTGGAGAAGAAAGAGATTTCTTGTTTTTGAAAGAAAGTATTCCAAGCTCAGCTACTTTTTCTGTTGCTGGCATTGGAAAATATGAATTTTCTCTAGCGGAACTATCCATTAAGCATGGAGGTCATGTTAGAGTAGGTTTGGAAGATAATATATATTTGGAAAAAGGTATTTTGACTAAGTCTAATGCAGAACTAGTAGAAAAAGTAGTTAAAATAGCTAAAAAATATGGCAGAGAAATCGCAACACCTTGTGAGACAAGAAAAATACTTGAAATGGAGAAAAATAATGGAAAAACTATGTAAATACGGAACTCATAGAGTAATTTACCCTTTAGGTGCTTTACCTCAATCAGCTGATAAATTAGATAATAATATGGTATGTCAAGATAACGAAATACTTATTCAAGTAAAAACGTTAAATATTGATTCTGCATCTTTTACGCAAATTGAAGACGCGGCGAATAAAGATAAAGAAGAAATGAAAAGAATGATTTTAGAAATTGTAAATCAAAGAGGAAAAATGCAGAATCCAGTTACAGGTAGCGGAGGAATGCTACTAGGGACTGTAAAGGAAGTAGGGAAAAGCATTGCTAAAGATGTTAAAGCTGGTGATGAAATAGCTTCATTAGTATCTTTGTCTCTAACCCCATTGAAAATAAATAAAATATTAGCTATCCATCTTGATAAAGATCAAGTGGATATAGAAGGAGAAGCAATTTTATTCGAAACAGGTATTTTCGCTAAAATCCCTTCGGATATTCCGTCACATATCGCATTAGCCGCTTTAGATGTAGCTGGGGCACCTGCGCAAGTTAAGAATCTAGTTAAAAAAGGGAATTCAGTATTAATTTTAGGAGCTGCGGGTAAGTCTGGGGTTTTATGTGCTTATGAAGCTAGAAAACAAGCTGGCCCTAATGGAAAAGTTATCGGAATAATTCACCATGATACACATCAAGCGGAATTAGAAGCTTTAAATATTTGTGATCATATAATGATTGGAAATGCAAAAAACCCAATGGAAATATATGAAAAAGTTATGGCTGTTACAAATAATGAAGGTGTAGATGTAACTATTAATGTTGTTAATGTTCAAAATACAGAGATGGCTTCAATTTTACCGACTAAGTCAACTGGGATTGTGTATTTCTTCAGTATGGCTACATCTTTTACAAAAGCTGCTTTAGGCGCTGAAGGCATCGCTTCAGAAGCATTAATGATAATTGGAAACGGATACACTGCAAACCATGCAAAAATCACTTTAGATATTTTAAGAGAATCTAAAGAAATGTTTTATTTATTTCAAAAACGATACGGGAAGGAATAATAATGAAAGTAACAAATGATACATATTTATTAAGAAAAGAAAAGTACTTTCCTAATGTTACTGACGAAGAATGGAACGATTGGCACTGGCAAGTAAGAAATAGAATAAAATCTGCCAAAGATTTGGAAAAATATTTCTATTTTACTGAGCAAGAAAAATTAGATATGAATAATATATTAAATAAGTTTAGAATGTCAATTACGCCGTATTATCTATGTTTAATGGATCCAACAAATCCTAAATGCCCAATAAGACTGCAAGCTGTACCAACAATTCAAGAAATGCATGTGGGAAAATTTGACTTAGAAGACCCATTAGATGAAGATACGGATTCTCCAGTACCGGGTCTTACTCATAGATATCCAGATAGAGTTTTGTTCTTGATAACTGATATGTGTTCTATGTATTGTAGACACTGTACAAGAAGAAGGTTTGCTGGTCATCACGATAAAGCAATGCCTAAAGAACGAATAGATAAATCAATTGAATATATTAGAAATCATCCGGAAGTTAGAGATGTGTTATTATCTGGTGGGGATGCTTTGTTAGTTAGCGATGATATTTTGGAAGATATTATAAGTAGACTAAGAAAGATAGAACATGTGGAAATAATAAGGCTTGGGACAAGAACTCCTGTAGTGATGCCTCAAAGAATAACTGAAGATTTAGTTAACATGCTAAAGAAGTATCATCCAATTTGGATTAATACTCATTTTAACCATTATGATGAAATAACTTCAGAAAGTAAAGCTGCTATTGATAGAATGGCAGATGCTGGAATACCTTTAGGTAATCAATCAGTATTATTAAAAGGAATAAATGACTCAGTGACAATAATGAAAAAGCTTGTTCAAATGTTAGTTTATATAAGAGTGAGACCATACTATATATATCAGTGTGACCTATCATTAGGGATAGAACATTTTAGAACTCCAGTTTCAAAAGGTATTGAAATTATAGAAGGATTAAGAGGACACACATCTGGATATTGTGTACCAACATTTGTGGTAGATGCACCAGGTGGTGGAGGTAAAATTCCAGTAATGCCAAATTATTTAATATCACAAGCTCCAGGAAGAGTTGTTTTAAGAAATTATGAAGGAGTAATATCAACGTATTGTGAACCAGGAGAATATAGCGTAAGCGAGGATGACTATAAGAATGCCTCTGGAGTAAGCTCGTTATTGGTTTGTAAGAAGCCTTCATTAGAACCAAAGGATTTAGAAAGAAGGAAAAGAACATCAAAGAGTTAATAAATATTGCTAAAAACTATAAAGTCATAAGTGTTGTTGGCAATACAAAAAACGCAGGAAAAACAACAGTAATCAATGCGATATTAAGTAAAATAGAGTATAATAATATAGCAGTCACATCCGTAGGCTTAGATGGTGAAAAAACTGATCAAATAACACACATGAAGAAGCCTAGAATTTATGCTTTGCAAGGATATTTGATAGTAACAGCTATAAAAACGTTAAGCGAATTTGAAGCAGAGTATGAGGTTCTAGAAACAACTAATATAAATACTGCTTTAGGACTAATTGTTATAGTAAAAATTATAAAAGAAGGAAACGTCTTAATAGCGGGCCCATCTGTAATTTCGGATATAGAAAAAACACTCGTATTACTAGAGAAATATGATTTAAAAAACGTATTTATAGACGGAGCATTCTTTAGACATTCACTTGCAAAAACATCAGAAATAACTATATTAGTCATAGGTGCAAACTTAAGCCCTAATATTGATCTAGTTGTTAAGGATGCTGAAGCTATAGTTAAGAAATTTAACTTAAAAACAGTGCCAAATGAGCTAAAAAAGCTTGAAAAATACGACAATGTTTGTTTGGTAAACGAACAAAATAAAATTGAAGAATTAAATATAAATAGTATAATTGGGAACACCGTGAATTTGTTTGATAAAAACAACGTAGTTTGTAAGTTCATATATTCACCCAAGGCATTAACTAACGATTTTGTTAAGAAGTTAATTGAAGAAAGACGGGACTTTAAGTTTGATATAGTAGTGAAGTCTCCAGTAGATATACAGCTAAATCTAGACAATATTATTAATCTTTTTAAATTAGAAAATCAAGTGTTTGTATTGAATCCTATCAACCTTAAAGCAATTTGTTACAATCCTACATCACCGCAAGGTTATGAGTTCAACAGTTTGGAGTTCAGCAGTAAATTGGAAAAAATACTGGGAACCAAAGTTATCAATGTAATGGAAGGAAATGCAAAATGAACAAGTTAAACTTAAATTTTAATCAAATAATTGCTTGTAGAGAGCGAGCAGAAGCGATTGCAATCAATGTTCAGCAATTTATAGACAAACATACTACAGTTTCTATTGAAAGAACGGTCTTGAGACTGTTAGGAATCGATGGAATTGATGAATTTGGAGTTCCTATCCCAAATAAAATTGTAAGTGATGTTTTAAAATTAGGTAATCTCTCATTAGGAATATCGCTATATATGGCCAGTGCATTACATTTTACTGGTTTAAATTTAAATGATTTTCTAGCAAAATACATGAAAGAAGATTTGAATATTTGTAGTTATCCTCTAATTGATGTTAAACTTGTTGATGATATCCTAAAACCTTACTATGAAAAGCACTTAAAAAAGATAAAAAATAATAAGATTTCCAGAACAAAATTTCTTCAAGATTCTATTAGAGAATCGAACACAGATTTATATGTAATTGTAGCTACTGGTAATATTGATGAAGATGTTACACAAGCAGTTGCTGCAGCAAAAGCTGGAGCTGATATTATTGCAGTGATTAGATCTACTGGACAGTCTCTTTTGGACTTCGTTCCTTTTGGAAAAACCACGGAAGGCTTCGGCGGAACATATGCAACTCAAGAAAATTTTAAGATTATGAGAACCGCTTTAGATAAAGTATATGAAGAAGAGAAAAGATATATTAAGTTAGTTAATTATGCATCTGGTTTATGCATGCCAGAGATTGCTGCTATGGGAGCACTGGAAAGATTAGATGTATTATTGAATGACAGCATGTATGGAATCATATTTAGAGATATCAATATGAAGAGAACTTTCGTTGATCAATACTTCTCAAGATTAATAAATGCATACTCCGGAATAATCATTAATACAGGAGAAGATAATTATCTAACTACTTCAGACGCTGTTTCAGAAGCGCATACAGTTCTCGCTTCTCAATTTATCAATGAAGCTTTTGCTAAGAAAGCTCATTTACCTGAAAACCTTATGGGATTAGGGCATGCGTTTGAAATTAATCCAGATGTTGAAAATAGTTTCTTGTTAGAATTGGCTCAAGCTGAAATGGCAAGAGAAATTTTCCCGAATGCACCTTTAAAATATATGCCACCTACAAAATATATAAATGGTAATATATTTAGAGCATATCAACAAAATGCAATGTTTAATATAGTTACTACCGCAACAAATCAGTCTATTCATTTATTAGGTATGATGACAGAAGCGATTCATACTCCATTTATGAGTGACAGATATTTAGCAATTAAAAACGCCAAAATGGTTCAAAAATCTATGAAATCTCTTGGAGAAGAAATTGAATTCAAGAAAGATGGCCTTATACAAAAACGAGCTCAAACAGTTTTGAGTGAAGCAAATGAATTATTAGAACAAATTTCTCGAGATGGAATGTTTAATAGTTTAGCAAATGGTGTTTTTGCAGATACAAAAAGACCAATTGACGGTGGTAAGGGATTAGATGGAGTATTTAAGAAAGACAAAAACTATATTAATGTAATAGCTAATAGAATGGAGGCGTCTTTTAGTGAAAATTAAACCATATGGTGATACTTTAAATGATGGTAAAGTTCAATTAAGTTTTACTCTTCCAGTGGAAAGAAGTCCAAAAGGAATTGCAGCTGCAAAAGAAATTGCAAAATCAATGGGATTAATTAATACATCGGTAGTGCATTCAGAGTCTATAGAAAATGGTTTTAGTTTCTATATTGTATATGGAACTACAATAAATGCGATAGAATTTGATGAAATTCATGTAGAAGAAATAACTCAAACAGCTCTTTCTAGAAAAGATATAGAGAAATTAATATCAGAAAAACTAGGAAGAGAAATAGTATTTGTTGGAGCTTCTACAGGAACTGATGCTCATACAGTTGGAATTGATGCAATTATGAACATGAAAGGCTTCGCGGGACATTATGGATTGGAAAGATATTCGGGAGTAGTAGCTCACAATCTTGGATCACAAGTTTTGAATGAAGAATTCATAAAGGAAGCGATTGAAAAGAAAGCTGACGTTTTACTTGTTTCTCAAACAGTAACTCAAAAAGATGTACATTTGAAGAATCTTGTCGAGTTAGTTGAATTATTAGAAGCCGAAGGGTTAAGGGATAAAGTTATCTTAATTGTAGGAGGCGCTAGAATTACACATGAAATAGCAAAAGAATTAGGATTTGATGCAGGATTTGGTCCTGGCAGTTTTGCAGAGGATGTTGCTACATTCGCTGTTAATGAGTTAATAAATAAAAAATAGGATTTTAGGAGGTAGATATATGTATATTAATAAGATAAGAAACATAGCTACTAAACAAGGGGATAAAGGAACTTCAAAGAATTATAATAATGATATATTTAGAAAAAGCGATATTTTGTTTGAAACTTTAGGGTCAATAGATGAATTAAGTTCTTTCTTGGGTTTGACTTATCATTTTTCCAACTTAAGTCAAATAATTATCATTCAAAACGATTTACAAAAATTGAGTTCTATTATCGCTACTTCACCGAAATCAGAGTTATATAGCAAAATTGAAATGATAACTATTGATGATATTGCTTCTCTTGAAAAAAGAATGCAATTAGAGTTGGATAGAAAAGCAATTAAACCAAAACTTTTTTTACCTGGGAGTGAAAAGTCTACTATAGGCGCTTATTTTGATGTTTGTAGAACACTAGCAAGAAGAGTAGAGAGAAGAATTGATGAATTTATAATGAAACATAATAGAGAAGATTTAGAAACTGTAAGAAGTTATATTAATAGACTTAGTGACTATTTATTTATACTATCTTGTAACCTTTAATTTCTAATTAAAAGAAACGCTATTTTTATAAGAAATTTGGTCTTTCAATATCATAATGACTATGATATAATGATACACGAAATAAAAGCGCTTACAAATACAAGGAGAAAACGTTGAAAACAATAGTGATAGGCGTCATAGGCGCCGACGTACATGCGGTAGGTAATAAGATTATCGAATACACGCTAAATAACGCCGGGTATAATGTTGTAAATATCGGAGTTTTGTCTTCTCAGGAAGATTTTATTAATGCAGCAATAGAAACAAATGCGAGTTTGATTTTAGTTTCTTCACTTTATGGACATGGTGAAATTGATTGTCGCGGAATGCGAGAAAAGTGTGTTGAATCAGGAATAGCGGATATTCTTTTATATGTTGGTGGAAATATTGTTGTTGGAAAACAAGATTTCGGTCATGTAGAAGAAATTTTTAGAGAAATGGGATTTAACAGAGTCTTTGCGCCAGGTACACCAATTGATAATGCTTTAGGGAACATACAACAAGATTTGGGAGAGTAACATGGGTAATTATTTGCTGATAGATTTTGGCTCAACTTTCACTAAATTATGTGCAATTAATTCAGAAGCCGAAGATTTACTTGGGACAGCTTCCGACTTTACCACGGTTGAATCAGATATTAGCATTGGCTATCACAAAGCTTTAAATAAGCTTTATGAGAAAATAGGTAAAACAATTAAATTCGATCAAGTTATTGCTTGTTCTTCAGCTGCTGGCGGCCTCAAAATGGCCGCTATTGGTCTAGTTGAGGAGCTTACTGTCGAGGCCGCTAAGCGAGTTTGTTTAGGTGCTGGGGCGAAAGTGGACTTGATTTTATCCCATCATATAACTAAAGCAGAAGTAAGAAAAATTATGGAAGAAAAAATTGATATTGTTTTGCTTGCTGGTGGTTCGGATGGCGGTAATGCTGAGTGTGTAATATTTAATGCAGATGTGTTGGGAAAGATGGGAATAAAAGTTCCAGTTATTTTTGCAGGAAATAAATCAGCTCAAGATGATGTTCAAGACATTTTTGATAAGTATGAAATGGATGGCTATATATGTGAAAATGTAATGCCGAAAATTAATATATTAAATATTGATTCTGTTAGAGATAAGATTAGAGAGATATTTTTAAAAAAAATTATTGAGGCTAAAGGTATTAAACGAATAGAAAGTGAAATAGATCAAGTTATTTTGCCAACACCTAACGCTGTATTAGAGGCTGCAATACTCCTTTCAAAAGGTTATCTTAACGAGAGTGGTTATGGAGATTTAGTAGTTTTAGATATTGGTGGCGCTACCACAGATATGTATTCAATTTGTAATACTACAAGAAGAAGTGATGTTTTGATTAATGGATTAGAAGAGCCTTTTGCTAAAAGAACCGTTGAAGGGGATTTAGGAATGCGATATTCAGCTCCCGGAATTATTAAATCATTAACGAAACAAGAAATAGAATATATTAATATGGAAAAAAATGTAGAAATAGAAAAAGAAGTATGCAAAAGGTTTAATGACGTTCAGAGTTTACCACAAAATGTACATGATGAGTTTATTGATCAATTCTTGGCTGAGATGTGTGCATACAGGGCTATGCATAGACACTGTGGAAGAATTGAAGAAGTGTTTACACCTATGGGTGTGGTATATAATCAAACAGGTAAAGATTTGACGGAAATTAAATATGTTATTGGGACCGGTGGAGTAGTTATTAATTCCAAGGATCAAGAAAAAATATTAGCCGGAACTACAAACATTTTACATAACAAAACAGAATTAAGACCAAGTCATCCACACTTTATGATTGATCAAAGTTATATTATGGCTTCAATGGGATTGCTTTCTCAAATGGAGCCATTATTAGCACTAAAAATATTAAAAAAATATATTAAACAAATAAGGTGAATTTATGAAATTACAAAACAAAAAGATACCAGAAGCTGAATTCCTAAAAATTAGAGAAGAAGTTCTTAAAAGTTGGAAGACAGGATTAGATTCTCAATTAGATTTAGATAATGCGGTGAAATATTTAAAAACAGTTCCGGATTATAAAAATTTTGCAATAAAGTTAAATCAAGCAAAAGCTAATGGAACAACTTTAGTGCAACCTAGGGCTGGGGTACCTGAACTTGATGTACATATTAAATTATTAAATTATTTAGAAGAATGTGGTGCGGATTTTCTACCATCTACAGTAGATAGTTATACTAGACAAAACCGCTATATTGAAGCTCAAAAAGGATTGGATGAATCTGTTCAAATTCAAAGAGCGTTATTAAATGGATTTCCAGTTGTAAATCACGGGGTAACAAATTGTAAAAAAGTATTTGAATCAATCAATGTCCCTATTGAAGCAAGACATGGTACACCAGACGCTAGATTATTATCAGAAATAATCCACGCATCAGGTTGGACTTCTAACGAAGGTGGAGGTATTTCATATAATATTCCTTATGCAAAGTCAGTTCCGCTGGAAGTTTCTATTATTAATTGGCAATATTGTGATCGTTTAGTTGGTTATTATGAAGAAAGAGGAATTAAAATAAATCGTGAACCATTTGGGCCGTTAACCGGGACACTTGTACCCGCTTCAATATCTAATACAATAATGATTGTAGAAGCGTTACTTGCAGCTGAACAAGGGGTTAAGAACATTACAGTAGGTTACGGTATGGGTGGAAATCTCATTCAAGATGTAGCAGCAATAAAGGCATTATATACTCAAACTATAGAATATCTAGAAAAGTTTAATTATGAAAACATGGAAATTTCAACAGTATTTCATCAATGGATGGGTGGATTTCCACAAGATGAATCTGAAGCGATGGCTTTAATTGCTTATAGTTCATCAGTAGCAGCTTTATCTAAAGCTACTAAGCTAATTTCTAAATCACCACATGAATCTATTGGTATTCCTACAAGAGAAGCAAATGGATTAGGTGTAAAAGCATCTAAATTTATTGTAAATATGTTAAAAGATCAATCTATGGCGGACAGCCCAGAATTAGAAAGCGAAATCAACCAAATTAAAGCTGAAGTTGATTGTCTCTTAAATGCAATCTTAAAAGTAGGAAACGGAGATATTGCTATAGGTATCGTTGAGGCTTTTAAACAAGGCTTAATCGATGTTCCTTTTGCTCCAAGTAATTGTAACGCGGGTAAAATATTGCCGGCAAGAGATAATGATGGAAAGATTAGAATTTTAGAATTTGGCAATCTAGCTTTTAATGATGAAATTAAAGAATTTCATAGAAAAAAAATAGAAGAAAGAGCAAAATCAGAAAATAGAGAAATTTCTTTTCAACTTACAGTAGATGATGTGTATTCTGTTAGTGAAGGAAAACTTATAGGAAGGCCAAAAAAGGTAAGAGTATGAAAATTAAAGATGTAATTATATCGAAATCATACACAGGATTTTTCTTTGATGATCAACAAGCGATAAAAAAAGGGGCCATCAATGAGGGCTTGTTTTATTTAGGAAAACCAGAACTTTCTGGTTTTACTTCTATTAGACAAAAAGGTGAAGCGATTTCTGTTCAATTAATACTAGAAAATGGTTTAGTAGGATATGGCGACTGTGCAGCAGTGCAATATTCAGGTACAGGAGGAAGAGATCCACTGTTTTTAGCGGATGAATATATTCCTTTTATTGAAGAATATATTATGCCATTATTAATAGGAGAATCTATAGACGAGTTTAAGACTTTAGCGAAAAAATATGATAAAATACTTATAAAGGGTAAGAAACTACATACTGCTATCAGATACGGATTGACACAAGCCTTTTTAAGTGCAACAGCCGTTAGTCAAGGCAAAACTATGGCTCAAATTGTTAGAAAAGAATACGGGATAGAAGAAGAAGTATATGAGTCTGTACCAATTTTTACGCAATCTGGGGATGATAGATACTCTAATGTAGATAAGATGATTATGAAGGAAGCTGATGTATTACCACACGCCTTAATTAATCATGTAGATACAAAATTAGGAAGAAATGGTGAAATACTAGCTGAATATGTAAATTGGTTAAGAAATAGAATTCAAAAACATAAACCTAATCCTGATTATAACCCTGTTCTTCATATAGATGTATATGGCGTTATAGGTATTGCGTTTGATAACGATATTGATAAAATGACTGATTATTTAGTAAGTCTAGAAAAAATTGCTTATCCTTTAAGAATAAGAATCGAAGGGCCAGTTGATGCAGGAAATAAAGCGGATACAATTTATTATCTAAAAGTATTAAGAGAAGAATTAGAAAAACGTAATTCTAAATTAGAAATAGTAGCTGATGAATGGTGTAATACCTTGGAAGATATTATTGATTTTGGAGAAGCGAAAGCCGGACACATGCTTCAAATTAAAACACCTGATTTAGGCGGTGTCAATAACGTTATTGAAGCTATACTATATTGTAACAAAATAGGCATAGGTAGCTATTGTGGTGGTACTTGTAATGAAACAAATATTTCATCAGAAGTATCTACTAACATTGCGGTTGCTTGTATGGCGACTCAATGTTTAGCAAAACCAGGCATGGGTGTTGATGCTAGTTATATGATTGTTAAAAATGAAATGAATAGAATATTGGCTAGAGCTAATAGGAGGTAATATGAGAGTTGGAGTAGCAGGTAGCAAAGAATCAAATGATTGTTTGGTTACTGTAAAAGAAAGTAATGAAACAAAAATTGTAATTGAAAGCGTAGTTGCAGCATTCTTCTATGATCAAATCAAAGCAACAGTTGAGGAAACATTGAAAGAAATGGAAATTGAAAATGTTTCAGTAACTGTTGAAGACAAAGGTGCGCTTGATTATACAATCAAATCCAGATTAATCAGCGCTATTAAAAGGATGACTCTAGATGTTTAGATCTTTATTATTTATTCCAGGGAATAATCCATCTATGATACAAAATGCGGATGTATTTAATTCGGATGGTATTATATTTGATTTAGAAGATTCAGTTGATATCAATGAAAAGGATAATGCAAGGAATTTAGTTAATAACTATCTAAGTTCAGCAAACAATTATCCTTCTTTAGTTGTGTTAAGAGTAAATCCAATTGATACAGAATTTTTCAAAAAAGACATTGAGTTAATAAAAACAAAAAAAATTAATTACATTCTTTTACCAAAAACTACTATGGATGCTTTAAATGTGCTAGAAGAAATGTTGTATGATATTGAAGTTAAATTTGATTTAGATACTGTAAAAGTGATAGCTTTAGTAGAAAGCGCTAAATCGATCATACAAATATTTAAAATAGCAAAACATTGTAGAGTAGAAGCAATTCTTTTGGGCGCTGAAGATCTATGTAATGATTTAGAAATAGATCGATCTAATGAAGGAAATGAAATATTGTTTGCGAGATCAAGAGTGATATATGCTTGTGCTAGTAATAATATTATTTCCATTGATACTCCAAACACAAATATTGATGATGAGTTATTACTGAGAGAAGATTGTTTGAATGCAAAAAATTTAGGAATGAAAGCAAAATCATCTATTCATCCTAGTCAACTTGAAATAATAAATGAAGTGTTCTCACCATCAAAAAAAGAAATCATATGGGCTAAAAGAGTTTTAGAAGCTGTAGAAAAAAATATAGGAAAAGGAGCTTTTAGTTTAGATGGAAAAATGATTGATAAACCAATCATACTAAAGGCACAAAAGATAATTCAAAAAGCAAATAAATATAATATGGAGTAAGGTGTAATATGATAAATTCAGTTAATAGATTTATTCCAGATAACTTAATAGCTTATCAAGGTAGTGATGAATATAAAAACAAAAAAAGGATATTAATTGATAAGAAACAAAAACAGTTAAAGACTGTTTTTTTGAATAGTATTGAAGAAGCTTTTGATTTATACAACATTAAATCGGAAATGTGCCTTTCATTTCATCATCATTTAAGAAACGGTGATTTTGTTATTCAAAAAGTATGTGAAGTGATAAAAGAGAGAGATTTAAAAAATTTACATTTTGCCCCAAGTTCGATATTTCCTAGCTATACAAACATAGTTGATTTAATTAAAACCGGTAATATAACTGATATACATACTAATTATTTAAATGGTCCGGTTGCAAAAACGATTAGTGAAGGAAATCTTTCAGGTAAACTTATTATGAATACACACGGCGGAAGAGCAAGATTAATCGAAAGTGGAGACCTGAAAATTAATATTGCCTTCATTGCTTGTCCAGTAGTTGATAAACTAGGCAATGGAACAGGTTCTTATGGAAAATCAGCTTGTGGTACCTTAGGTTATGCTATAAGTGACCTTGAATATGCAGATGTTGTAATATTGGTTACAGATACAATTGTTGAAAAAATCGAACACAAACAAATTGATGGAAGCTATGTAGATGCGGTAATCCAAATTAATCAAATTGGAGATTCAAACGGAATTATTTCAGGAACAACAAAATTAACAAAAGATCCTATAGGATTAAAGATTGCAAAGGAATGTTCAATGATTTTAAAGGAACTTGGAGTAATAAAAAATGGCTTTTCTATGCAAACAGGTGCTGGAAAAACCTCATTAGCGGTGGTTAAGTATATTAGAGATATAATGATAGAAGACGGTATCAAGGGGTCCTTTGCTTCTGGGGGTATAACGGCCAGTTATGTCCAAATGTTAGAAGAAAACCTGTTTGATAAGCTATATGATGTACAATGCTTCGACCTTGAAGCAGTAGAGTCATATCACAAAAATAAGAACCATTTAGCTATGTCAGCATCCCAATATGGAAATCCTTTCGAAAATAACACGGTAGCTTCACGGTTGTCATTTGTTGTATTAGGGGCTGCTGAAATTGATTTAGACTTTAATGTCAATGTAACCACTGATTCTATGGGATATTTGATAGGTGGTAGTGGTGGACACGCCGATATTGCCCATGAAGCCGACCTTACAATAGTGATTTCACCATTGATTAAATCAAGGATACCTTTAATCAAAGATGAGGTGATGACTGTTACTACTCCTGGCTGTGATATTGATATGCTAATTACAGAGAGAGGGATAGCGATAAACCCTAATAGGTTAGACTTGTTAGAAAAGCTTAAAAATAGCCACTTTCCACTAGTTTCAATTAAAGAATTATATGATATAACTCATAAAATAACAGGCGTTCCAAAGAAGATTTTGAAATCTAGTGAAATTATTGGCTATGTAGAATATAGAGATGGATCATTTATTGATTGTATCTACAAAATTTAATAGCTATTTAAGCAAAAAATCTACAAGAAATAGTAAAATTAAAATTATATATATTTATCTAAAATATGTGTTTTAAGGAGATGAAATTCAGTGGAGACAATAGTAAAATTTGAAAATATATTGGCTGCAAGAGAAGAAAGATACCAAAAAATGCAATTTTTGAAAACAGGTTATAAGACCGTAATTACGGTCAAAACAAACGTTCCGGGTATCATTAAAAATTTGAAGCTATCTTATACACTTACTAAATTGTTTAAAAACCTTATACCAAAAATGTATATTGCTAAACTATTGTTTTTTGATACTTTAGATGGACCATACTACTTAATTGGTTCAAATTATGATGCAGACGGTATTAAAAATGCCTTAATGTCTATAGAAGATGAGCATTTCTTAGGTAGGTTCATTGATTTAGATGTATATGATGGAAAAAAAACACTAAGTAGACAAGTTCCTAGAAACTGTTACCTTTGTGACAATGTTGCCTTTAATTGTATTAGAGAAAAAAGACATTCAATAGAAGAATTAATTTCGTTTGTAGAGAACAAAACACTTTTATATTTTGAACAAGAGGTTTCTAGGATTATAGATGACTCTATTTTGTTAGAGTTAAATCTTCATCCGAAATTTGGATTAGTGACACCTAATACAAAAGGCTCACATAAAGATATGAATTACAAGTTAATGACTAGAGCAAAGAATACAATTTTACCTTACCTTGTTCAAATGTTCACAGTCGGATGGAAGTCAAAACTGAATGATGTATTTCTAAAAATCAGAATAATTGGTTTAGAAGCTGAAAAGGAAATGTTCAAAGTAACAAATAATATAAACGCTTATAAAGGTTTAATTTTTAATTTGGGAATTTTAGTTTCAGCATACGGTTATGTTTTTAGAAATCATCATGACATAGAAAATATATATGATGTGGTTAAAAGTATGTCAGTTGATATTTTAAAGGACTTTGATACTTCTAATAAAACTTTTGGGTATTTTGCTTATGAACAATATAATATCCTTGGAGCAAGAGGTGAGGTTCATAAAGGAATACCTAATGTTAAAAAAGCACTTTCTTATTTAAAAAGTTTTTCACAAGAATCAAGAACAAGAACTTTAATGTATTTGATATCAGTTACAGAAGATACAGTTTTATTAAAGAGATCAAAGGATATTGATCATTATTTAGAAATAAAAAAAATGTTTAAAGATAATTTAAATGGTAGCCCAGAAGATATAATTAATCTAGATAAATATTGCATAAAAAACAATTTAAGTTTCGGTGGCAGTGCGGATTTGTTAATATTAACTATATTTTTGAAAAAAATAGGATTAAATTAAATACTGTTATTATATTAAAAAACCCTTAATTCACTTGACATTAGGGCGCTTTAGAAGACTATTTAAAAAAAATCATTTATTTTGATATTTTTTCCTTGACAATCATAGTTAGTAATAGTAAAATTGTAATGCATAAATAAAGTGGGGGTTTAGCTCAGCTGGGAGAGCATCTGCCTTACAAGCAGAGGGTCGGCGGTTCGAGCCCGTCAACCCCCACCATTATGCCGAAATAGCTCAACCTGGTAGAGCAACTGACTTGTAATCAGTAGGTTGCGGGTTCAATTCCTGCTTTCGGCACCATTTAGGCTAAATATAGGGAAGTAGAATTTTGTTCTATTTCCTTTTTTTTATGTCTTGTAACGTATTGCCCGTAAAATGGGTGTCAAAATGGGTGTCAAACATTATTCTTGCTAGCTCTATATTTAGCCAACTTTTTAATTTGTTCGTCCTCGAAGTCGGTTTTTATATGTTGATAGATGTTTTCTGTAACCTTAGAATCTTCATGTCCTAGCCAGGAGGAAGTAACCATTTTAGCAATTCCCGCATTAAGACACTGTGTAGCGAAGTAGTGTCTAAGAATATGAAGAGATACATTTTCAAGGCCAAAATTAGTTGCATGTGTTGAAAAGTTACGAGCGGATCTCCACAATGAAACTTTAGCAAAAACTCTTGAACTAGTTTTATCTAACTCATTTAATATATCTTGTGCCTCCTTGAATAATGGAATTGTCCTTATAGAAGCTCGTGTTTTTGGTGTAGAAACTTTACCCATAATCGTATTAAATGATTTTGTTATTGCTATCTTATCGGTAATGTCTTGCCATTCTAAAGCAAGAGCTTCACCTTTTCGCAACCCTGATACTGAAATAAATTTAGCAAATTGGTACAAATTATAATCTTTTTCTTTTAGATACTCAAAAAACTTATTTAATTCAATAGAAGTAGGAATAACTTTTTCTTTCGCTTTTGGTTTCTTAATTGTGTCAATATAATCAAAAGGATTCTCCTTTATAATTTTTGTTTGTGCCAACTTATTGAAACATCCTTTCATCAATAAGTAAGTTCTGTGCCTGCCAGTTGGTGCTTGTATAGATAAGAAAAAGCGTTCCAAATCCATAGAATTTATATGTCGAACTTGTTTATTACCAATTGGACTGTTTTTAACTTTACCAATTAAATAAACTTTGTAATCTTTATATGAAGCAGCTGCCAATTCATCTTTATATATTTTCATCCATTCAACAATCCACTTATTGAGCGTAATTTTATTAGATATTAATCTCTCTTTTTTATTAAGATTGCGCTCGACAATAGCTTTATTAATCTTTAAAACAATTTCTTTTTTCGTTGAAGCATAGAGGCATTTACGGAGACCATTGTCGTAATATCTCCCTTGCCAGCGACCATCTTTTCTTTTTGAGATGGAACCTTCTTTTAATTTCATTATAATATCTCCTTTTTCTTCGAAGACATCATTTCTATTTGGTGTTTTTGTTTCAGATTCTATATATGATTCTGTTTGTCCAACTGAATAACATTTATTGATGTTGTCATAATAAACTTCAAATGTCTTTTTCTCAGAAGGGTTTGATAATAAATTGTAACCATTGAAATATGTTTCTAATTCATTAATGGATTCTTTGATTTTTTTAAGTTCTCCAAGCAAATATTTATGCATACAGTCTCCTTGGATGAACTGTTTATTTATTTTATTGTTTTGTAAAAGATGTTTTCATCTTTATTTCTAAATGCTTTTTCGTTTCTGGTCATCAAGAGATAATCAATTGCCCCAGATAGAGATAGCAAATCTTTGTTATCAAGTTCATCCAATTTAAATATTACTTCTTCATAACTCATTTTCTTTATTTTTAAATCAATGTCTTGTGCTAGAAACTTTCTTCCAAATAATTCGTCAATACTAATTTTAAAGAAATCGGCCAATACTAGAGCATTTTCTTGTGAAATACTTCTTTCGAAGTTTTTCATTTTCGATAAAGTAGAAACATCGATGTGAGTTGCATCAGACACTTTTTTTGCTGAAATCTTTTTTTCTTTTAGAATTTTACCTAGGTTGTTAATCATTTTGTTGCCTCCTTATTTTAAAAAATGTTGCTTATATATCTATATTATAGTATAAAAAACACTTAAGTTGATAAATAATATTTTTTTAATTATATAATTGACAAATAGGAAACTAAAAAGTTATAATTATAACTATAATAGACAGAAAGGAAATTTTATGAACGTTGATAAAAATGACATTGATAATTTGAGGATATTAAAAAATAATTACAAATTTTTTGATTATTTGAATGATTCAGCCGTTAATGAAATGAAAAAGACATTAGAAAATGCGATAGCGATTATATGTCAATATATTGCTGAACATCCAAGTGAATTGAAATATTAATTTTAAGTTAAATACTATGAGACTAAGTTGCTTGGTCTTATAAATTTGACTTAAAGTCAAAAGAGAAGGAGAAATATTATGGAACAAGAAAAAAAGACATTAAAAGCAGTAAATGATCCACATTTATTTGTTAAGGCTTCAAATATGAGTGAGAAGAATTTTTTAGCACTACCGAAATTAAATGCATTGTTACAAAAGACTAAGTCTAAAACTGGTTATACAAGATGCAATTTAATTGTAGAAGTAGAAAAAACACATTTAGTTTTAACTATACAATTAACAGAAGCTAGATATAATTTTTTACGTTTAAAACTAAATAGAGAAGTTATTGATAAAAACGGTAGAGAAGTATTTGATTTTCCATTTTTAGTTCCATTTAGATTTATTAAAGGAATGAATTCAAATGGAGAGTATAAGTCGATTGAACTAATCTTGGGCCAATTTTTGTATGAAACATACTTTTTTAATGATTTCAATGAGTTAGGAATTCTAGAAATACTTGAAGACACAAAAAAATTATACATAGATTGGTATGTTAGACCGGACAAAGTTGATATAACTCAGACAATAAATTCTAAATGGGATGATTAAAATGGTTTTTGGAGATTTATATAATCTTCTTAAGTCGGATGTTCTTTTTGAAATTAAAATGAATAAAATGTGTTTTTTTAAAGGAACTAAGAATCAATTTGAAGATTTAAAAAACAAGGATTATAAAGGTATCGAATCTCTAGAGATTAATTCTATTGCAATTGATAATAATGAAGAAATCGAAAATGTATTCTTATCAGTATTGAAAATAGATTTTATAGAAGTTTCCTTGTTTAAAGAAGGTGATACAACTAATAAATGATTTGAAATGTTAAAAATAGAATTTTATAAATAGGAGGAAAGAAATTGAAAAAGAAAATATTATTTTTATTTACACTATTTGTAGCATTACTTGCTACTGTATCGACAACGATACAACCTACTTATGCGTTTGAAGGGACAAATGCAATTACATCTGTTACTACGACAGCAATCAATGATGATAGCAGTAATTTAATGGGAGTTGATTTTAATTCCTCAAGTTTACAGGGGAAACATATTAATGTAATTCTAGATTTAGGAAACTCAATATCTAGAGATGAAATACGTATGTCGCTGAAAGATAACTCGAATATCTACCGAATTGGCTATAGTAATAGCATCGTAGTATCATCTTTGCCACATTATAATGATGATAATACTGTAGAGTTTTCATTTTATTATGATTCTGCTTCAACAGGATATGAATTGATGTTTTATACTACGGTTGATACCGTGAAGACAACATCATTACCAGCAACTAAAACAATTGAAAATATTGATACATGGCTATTTTTTGAAGTAGTTGATGTTACTTCTAATCCAGCATATCCATATGTTAATATGAGAACTTATGATTATGAGTATCTTAATTATGAAGCGTACTCAGCTGTAGATAGTTTTTTATTAGATAAAAACAGTTATATGAATTATCTAGAAGAAGACTTAGATTTTAGTGATTTAGTTATCAAATATGAATCTGATGGATTTGCTATTGATAAAATTGAGGTAGATGACACACATACTTTAGGTCTTGTCAAAGTATATTTAGGATATACTGAAGAGACTTTAACTGAAGTAGAGTTTTCATTTGAACTTAATGAAGCCAAAATGTACCCAACATTAGAAAATGTAAATGATGTTGCAGTTCTTCCTGGTTCTTGGATTGATTTAGGCTCTTGGGATGTAGATGATACTACAGGTAAATCAGCTAGAGATATGATATCTGATATTGCAGTATTCGGCCATGAAACAACGGGAGAAGAGATTAGTGATTTTTCATATAGAAGTTTATTTGGTACGACGTTATCTGATGATTGGTACACAACAGCTGGGACATACCAAGTTGTAATTAGTCAAAGTGGTTTAACTGATATGTATCAATGGATTACTGAGATTTCAGTTACAGATATAACTCCTGCAGCCACAACTGATCCAATTGACACAAATACAGTAGACGAGAATTTTCCAGTAATTGAAGGAGAAGACACAGTAGAATTTTTAACTGAAGATTTCAGTATATTAATGTTAAAATCTCAGTACAATTTATCAGACGAAGAAGATATCAATGCATTATTATCATTAGATATTAAAGAAGATGGAACTACTTTACCGGAAGAAGATTACATAGATGGAACATACACTGTAGTTTTAACTTGTGAAGATTCAGATGGGAATATTACAGAAAAAACTGTAACTGTTAATCTAGTAAATGAAATTGGTGAAGACACAATTGTTATTACCGCTACATTGTTGACTGCATTAGCTAATAATTGGATGTCTCTAGTCGCTGTTATTGTTGTAATATTAGGTTTTGTATTAGTTGTTACTAAAGTCAAAACAGGAAAAAAAATAAAGCGATATAAAAGGAGAAAATGATGACAAAAGGAAAAGCGCTAACTTTTCTGATGTTATTATCTAGCATATTTATGACAGTCTCAGTTGTTTCAGTTTCAGCAGCTGAGACTGTTGATTATTTACCTGAATATGTTTATAAGAGTGAGTTGATAACATCGGACTACTTATATTTTGATAGTATTCCTATGAGCTTCATGAAGGCTGATTATAATCCTTATGATCTAAACGATACTATAGAAATACCTAATTCAAATGGTGAATATGTTTATACTTTTGATATGTCTGATACTTCATTCGAAGAAGAATGGGATATGTATACAAAAAAACTATTAGGATTTAATGGTGATAGAGATTTTTATATTAATTTTAAATGGTTAATAACTGACGATGATGATGTTACAATAGATGATTTTTTATGGGCTACCGAAACAGAAGGATATACGTGGAATGGGCTTGTATATGAAACGATTGGAAATCAGTATTTTCAATTACAATTAAGAATAGATGAACTCGGACCCTATTATCTTAGCACTGCTGCGGTTGATATGTTATATACCGGCGATGGTACTATAGAGTTTAATAATTGTTATGTTTCTTTAGACTATTATATTACTGGTATTAGTGATGGAGCAACTACTACAAATGTTACTGATGCTGATTATACAAAACTACCAGATTCTAATGAAATAATTATAGATGCTTTATCTTGGAAGCTGATAGATGAAACCAATAACATATATGATTTATTGTTAGCTATTCCAGGAGAAACTACATTTAATGTTGATTATTACAGAGTTCCAATTCAATTAGATAGCGATTTGAATTTTACTGAGTTCTTGAATAGACAAGTTAAGTATACAACTTCTGCAGATGGAGATAGAATACTCATATTTGATATGGAAGGGCCTGAAAACAGATCAGATTATAATGGGCTTAATAATATTGAAAATCCCGTAATCTTGTATCGTAGCACATTTACGATCAATCTAACTAAAAGTGAAACATATAGATATGATGATTTTGCTATAAACGGAATTATTACCAAAGAAAGTAATTCTAAAGCGTATCTAAATCTTTACTTACCTATGCAAGTAGAAGAATTAATATCATGTACTATTGAGTATAATTATCGAATTAACGAATTGTTTCAATCAGAAGACCCAATAATTCATGCAGTTAGGTCCTTAGATTTAGAATCCGTATCGGATGTTCATCCACCAACATGGTTATATTGGTTACTTGGACAGTTTTTATACAATGTAATAGATGACAATATGATTCCAGAGAGTGATATTGTCAATGTAGAAAATCATACTGAGGCTGTTAATGAAGATGCAGCTAATATACTAGGTTTGGAATCCACAGTAATAGAAAGCAGTCAAAAATATAAACTTTTTTTAGGTCAATTTAGTACAGTTACATCAATAGGTTATGATATCTCAGATATTGCTTTGGTTAGTATGATATATCAAAGCGGAGGAATATACTATGATGTTTATGAAGATATATTAGAAGAAAACACAACTATTGTAGAAGAATCAAGTGATACATTTATCGAAAAGGCTGAAGATTTTATAGATGATTTTTTTGGTAATAATGATGATTTAGATGATGAACCAGGTTTGTTTGAAAACATACAAAATACATCTAAAATGATTTTTACAGGACTTGTAGTAGTTCTTACTTTAGTTTTATTCATTCGAATTGTCGGACGTGTAAGAAGACGAAAAGGTTAAATTAATTATGAAAGCAAAACTATTTAAATGGTTAAAAACCTACTATTGGTTCTTATTATCCATTATCATTGGTTTTGCTTTTTTTAATATCGCTAATCATTTTACTATTATCAGGAACTTTTTATTCAATATAGATAATGGCATGTATTTTCAAAGATATGTAGAAAGCAATTCTAATATATTACAACGTATATTATTACGTCTTGGATTTTACTGGAATCAAGTAGAGACTTTCATTATAGAGATTAATTGGAAGATTATTGGTAAAAAATTATTAAGGTTTATGCTAGTTGATTTCATGAATGTATTAAACATAGCCATAAACTTGATTGTTATCTTATTTTTGCTTAATAGAATATACTTGTCTAAGGTTAATTTTGAAGCTAAAACTACTAAATCAGCAAAACTAATGATTAAGTTTGTATTATATTTAGTTAAATTAAAGAAACTATGGTTTAAGACGTTATGTATTTTAAAGAAGAATAATAAGAAGATAAAAATATCGCTTATTATAATAGGGTTTATGCACGGTATATTACTGTCACTATTATTAGAAATATTACTTTTCATATTCTACTACATAATTGCAGCTATTAAGTTACAACTACATATCTTTATCTTAAGCATAATTCAGTCAGGAATTATATTTATATATATATATGTTCCGGTTTGGATGCAAGTAATTATATTATTAGTCACATTCTTTTTTATAGCTAAAGCAAGAGCTAACAGAGTATTGGATAAAAATCTAGATTCGCTGAAAGTTATAGAAAAGCATGAATTAGCATTCATAAATATTATATTTGGTCCACCTGGTGTTGGTAAGACTAGGCTTCTAGTTAATCTAGTACTAGCTTGTAACGAAAACTTCATTAATAGATTAGAAGAATTATTGAAGGAGATTGAGATAGAATATCCGGGAATCAATTATGGAGAAGTGATCGAAGATACATATAGGCATATTAAAGAATATCCTAAACACTATTATTATTTCAGACTGCTCCATGAAAAAAAGTCTAACATTGCTTCAGCTCCTTTTGGAATCATTGATCCATACGCAGATGAATTATCTGTCAGATTAGATTTTGATTATATTAGACCTAATAAGTTTGCTGATGTAGTGCCGCTTGAAGAGTTCAAGATCCTGGCGTTATCTGAACTAGATAAAGAATATAATTCACACTATAGTAAAAAAGAGGTAGGAGAAGATGGAACTCATTTATTCTTCGGTACCGCATCCCATTGGATGAAAAGGAATGGTAAAGTATACGTTGATTATCAACAACCAACACAAGTGCCTTTGAATATTAGAGGTAATGCTGAATCATTTATACGAATTAAAGATGTAAAGATGAAATACCCTACAATGCTAAAGTTATATAGATTACCATGGAAGCTACTTTATAAACTGCTATATAATGTCATTGATTTATATGAAAACTTCCAAGAACGATTAGGTAAGTGGACTAGACGTACAGGGAAGAAGATTCGTA
The DNA here is from genome assembly GCA_016342455.1 of Mycoplasmatota bacterium. Taxonomy (GTDB): domain Bacteria; phylum Bacillota_I; class Bacilli_A; order Izemoplasmatales; family Hujiaoplasmataceae; genus 4572-104. The sequence continues at coordinate 60,457 of JAEIOE010000001.1, forward strand.
AGAGATATGACTATAATTTTCTATACGGATTTTTTAGATATAGTATATATTTTGTGAACAAGGTTAAAAAGTATTTTGATAAATGGAATTATATTGTCTTCAGCGTCAACTTAGAAGATGTTGAGGGAGAAGTTATTAAAGAATTAACACTCAAGATAAATAATCAGGATGAATATTGGAATGAACAAAGATTATATGATTCAACTTTCTTATCTAAGGGCTATGATGACAAATATAAAGCTTCCAAGAAAAAATGGAAAGACTTAGATTCATGGTCATCAGTAACGCCTAAGTCAAAAGAGTTGAAGGAAATCCATTCAAGGTTCATTAACAAGGCTTTTTTTGGTTTTGAAGATGTAAGTAACACGCAAGAGGAAAACAATGTAAAACAAGCAAATACTGCTACTGAGAATGAATTTAAAGAACTAAAGTTTTAAAAAAGCGAAAGCAACAGTCAAGAAATCATGGAATAAATGCATAGCTTTTATGCCGTGAAAGTTCTTTACAGTTGAGGGCGTAATGCTCTTGAATTGCTAAAACATACAAATGTTTTGGCTCGCCAAAGGCACAGCAAGAATTTTAAAAATTAATTAGTAAAAATACACGAAAAGTAAAAACAATAGCCTCGAAAGGCGTATGCCTGAAGAGGTTTTGGAGAGGAGCGATTTTAATGGATAAATGCCTTCCGGCTGGGGGTTGTAATAACATCCCCCCTACAGGGCAAGTAAACGTTTCACAGACCAATCTGAATTGTCTTATTTCAGAGGTAGAGTTAGACAAAAGAATTTTGTTTGACTGGTTATCTTATACTTTTGATGATTTTGACGGATTTGATATATTTTCAGGAAATACGAAACTAGATGGTAATTCTAGTTTCGTTCTCAAAGAATTACTTAGATTACTTGGTTCTGAGACGTTAGATTGGTCAAAATGTAATCTTGAAGAAAAAGCATTTAATGGTTATAAGTTTTCTTTAATTATAGGTGAGTCAATCTATATTAATTTTTGTGGGCCAAGGTCAAGCAGAAATAAAAAAACTACTCAGTTATTGATGCGTGGTGAAGGCTGTAGAGAATTTATAGAGTATCAAAATGGAAATTGGTATGATTTATTTCATTTCTTGATAACCAAAACATTTGGCCATTTTAAAAGAATTGACTTAGCGATAGATGATTTTCAAGGAAAGGAATTAGACATCTATGATTTGGAAGAACCAGCTAGAAATAAATTATGGGTAGGTTCATTTAGATCGTTACATATTATACATAGTATAGACTTTACAAGCGAGTCTCCACGAAGCAAAGGATATTCATTGACTTTTGGCTCTGAAAAGTCAACACAGTTACAAATATATGATAAAAATTTAGAACGAGCAGCTAAAAAGAAAGAGACATTTTCAACGAATACCTGGTACAGGTATGAGATGAGATTGAAAGAAAGTAAAGCAGATAACTTGGTTCTAGAATATTTAAAGGTTATAAATTGCAAAGATGACAAATTTGCGTTAGCAAAGTTGTCTTCTGGCATATTACGAGGCTTACTTGAGTTTAAAGACAAAACAGATGTTAAAAGTAGAGTAAAAAATAGAAAAATTATGAAAGGCTGGGAAATATTTTTAGAATCATCAAAAAAAATAGATTTGAAAAGCCATTATAAAATAGAACGAACTATCGAACAAAAGAAAAAGTGGTATAAAGAATCTATGACAAAATTAGATTCAAAGTTTTTTTTATCAAATCCTAAAGAATATATTTTTAAACATATGGATAACATATACAAAGTTATACACAAATTAAATGAACAAGATATTAAAGCAATAAATAAGCAGAGAATAGTTGAGGGATTAAAGCCGATTTGTAAAAAAGATATAATGCAAAAATATTCAAAATAAGAATATATTCAAAATAAAATTTTGAAAGGTTCTAGAAGGATGAGAAAATTGAAGCTATTTATTTTCTCTCTCATTTTTTAAATATTCTATGATATAATCATTAAGAGCAGAGGGGTTAAAAATGTACAAAATTTATAATAGAAGATATACTGGTAGTAAAACGAAATTGATTGATTGGATTTTTGAAATAATTAATAAAAATTGCAATGGAAAATCTTTTGTTGATATTTTTTCAGGAACAGGTGTTGTTTCTTATTATGCATCAAAAAATGGATATGAAGATATTACACTAAATGATTTGCTATACTCAAGTGTTGTAATTTATAACGCATTTTTTGGTAGCGAAGAAATTGATATATTAAAATTAGAAAAAATCATTGTTGAATTAGAAGATTTATCTAAGTTAGCTAAACCAAATTATTTTTCGAAAAACTTTGGAGGCAAATACTTTGAAGAAGAAAATGCGAGAAGAATAGGTTATATTAGACAAAGTATTCAGTTACAAAAAAATATAAACAATAGAGAAAAAGACGTATTAATAGCTTCTTTAGTATATTCAATGGACAAACTTGCAAATACTGTTGGACATTATGATGCATTTTTTAAGAATATGAAAAACACTAGACAGTTTGAATATAAGATGATTGATATTGAAAACTTTGATTCAAAATTCAATATATTTAGAGAAGACGCTAATAAACTTATTAAAAACATTAGTGGAGACATATTATATATAGACCCTCCTTATAATTCGAGACAATATAATCGTTTCTACCATGTTATAGAAAATCTTGTTGAATGGAAAAAACCTAAATTATTTGGTACTGCTTTAAAACCTAAAGATAACTCAAATAGTAGTGAATATTGTAAAGTGAAAGCACCTGAAGTATTCGCTAATTTAATAGAAAATTCTAATTTTAAATATATTGTTGTATCATATAACAATACTTATAATTCTAAAAGTAAATCATCTAAAAATAAGATTACTTTGGAACAAATTGAGGAAACATTGAATAAAAAAGGAAGCACTAAAATTTATACAAAAAACCATCCTCATTTTAATGCAGGGAATACCGATTTTGATAATCATATGGAATTACTTTTTGTTACAAAGGTTGGTGAAAAATTTGAAGACAATTAGATCACCATTATTCTATGTTGGTGACAAAAAACAGTTAATTAGCCAAATGTTACAATATTTTCCAAAAAACATATGTAATTTTTATGAGCCATTTGTTGGTGGAGGCACTGTCTTCATGAATACAAAGGCTCAACAATATTTTTTAAATGACATAGATGCTTATATTATTGGAATTCACAAAATGCTGATTGAAAAATTAAAAACTAAATCAGTGGCTAATTTTTTAGATGATGTTTTGTTATATGCTCGCAATTATGATTTGTCGAGATCATTTTATGAAAATATTATTCCTGATGAACTTAAAAAAGCAAATAAAAAAACATACTATTCAAAATATAATAAAAAAGGTTATAATAAGTTAAGAGAAGATTATAATAAATCCAACAGAATGGATTTTTTCGTTTTGTATCTACTTTTGATATATGGATTTAATCGAATGATTAGATTTAATGGAAGCGGTAATTTTAATTTGCCTGTTGGAAATGTTGATTTTAACACAAATGTTAGAAAAGCGCTCGAATATTATGGAGAGAAGATAAGAAATGTAAAAATGGAGTTATTTAATTTGGATTACAAGAAATTCTTGAAAAAATTCACTTTAAATAATGATGATTTTGTATATTTTGATCCGCCATATTTAATTTCAGGTTCAGAATATAATAAACTATGGTCTAAGAATGATGAAAAAGAATTGCTTGAATTACTAGATGAGTTGAATGCGAAAGGAATAAGGTTTGCTCTTTCTAATGTTTTTAAACACAAAGGTAGAGAAAACACCTTACTGATAGATTGGGCTGTTAAATATAATGTGCATTACTTGAACAGTAATTATATTTCATATCATGATAATACAATAAAGAAAGATACTATTGAGGTTTTAATTCTTAATTATTAATCCAGTCAGATTATAAGCTGCCGTTTTTATGAAAAATATGTTTTATTAAAAGGAGTTGTAAGATGAAAAAACGCAAAAGAGTACAAAGAAAATACAAACAGATGACTTTTGACACTAGTGTTAGGAACCCCGAAAGGTTAATGCCTATTTTAAAACTCATTAAAGACTATAATGGAAAAGTGTTAGATGATAAAACTGTTTTAGAAATTGTATGTTTAATATATTTGAATGGCGTAACAAAAAGTGACAAAGTACATATTGATGAGTTTTCAACAATAGATTCGATAAAAGCATCAGTAATTCGAGCAAATAAAAGCAGGAATTCTGATGGTGGATTTCCAAAGGGATACCAATCTAGATTTTGGACTTATATGAGAACTTTATCTGAATTTGGTTTTGTTTACGCTAGATATAATGATCAATTTATGATTTCAAAATTAACTTTAGAATACTTTGAAGAAAAATTTGATGAACAAGAAATCTATGCTATTCAGTCAATCCAATACAATAGAATGTCACCATATAGAAGGGTGTCAAATGATTATAATTACTTTGAATTCTTGTTTAATATATTAAAAAAATTAAAAGATAATGGAAAAAACTATATAAATCATTTTGAATTTATAGCGAGTACTTTTTCTTATTTTGGTGATGAAGATGAGTTTATTGATTTAATAGAAAATAGAGATTTTAAATCAAAAGAAGAAGTGTACAAATATTTAGAAGATTTAGATCCTACAATTTTGACAACAGAATATTCATACAAAAGAGTGATTAGTGATTATCCTGACACAATACTTAGAGTTCTCAAATTAAATGGTATGATTTCATTAGAATACAAAGGGATGCTTAGAATATTATTGAATGATGATTATATAGAATTCTATAAAGAGCTGTTTAAGTTAAAAAGCAATATAGTTGATTCTCAAAAGGAAGATGAAATATCATATTTTGAGTATATAAATAATAATGCTAATATTATTAATAAATCTAAGGAATACAGAATCGAAGCACTGCCTCCAGTTGAGACTAATCAACGATTAAAATCGTATATTACCCAATCTTCAGTTACATTAGCTGAAATAATTGATGAGTTAAAAAAAATCGAAAAAAATAGAGATACATCAAATCCAAAATTTAAGTATTTCCAAGCACCTTTGAGATTGGAATTCTTAATATCATTACTTCTTGTTTCAGTTTATAATACAGAATTAGAGGTTAAACCAAATTATAAAATGGACAGTTTAGGTGCACCTATTACTACTGCTCCTGGTAGAAAAGGTGATATTGATGTATACACAAAAGATAATAGGTTCTGGCTCATTGAGGTTACAACTATAAAAAGCAGACAACAGCAAGTTAATTCGGAAACTACTACAGTGGTTAGGCACCTACTATCAGAAAATGGATCATATAATAGCAGGTATTTATCTTTCGTTGCGCCAGTAATACATTTAGATACAAGAGCCTGGTTTGATTATACCATTTTTAAACATAATTCTTTATCAACCGATATATACATCAAACCTTCAAATATAACAGATTTTATTAACGTATCCATACTGAAAAATAATTTAATAGATATTGAAAAGTATAGTTCTAACGTAATCAGTAGTATGCAAATACAATAAATGGTTTTTCCTACGCCATTTTATTGTGATATATGCATGAATATGTTTTTCAAAACGGATTTTTTGAAGAATTATAACAAGAATTATTGTATGTAAATAACGTTTGATAGAACATAGTAAAGCTAAAAACTATTAGTATGAAATGTAAAACTGATAGTATCATATAGAAATTAAATATTATTTTGAAAAAGGAGTTTAATTATGAATTATGAAAGTTTAGTTATCGATTGTACAAAGGTTTTTCAAGGAATTACTAAAAGTTATAATATGGTGAAGGTCAGATTTGATCGAAGGAATGAAGAGGATTTGGCTATTCTTCAAGCTATTGAAACAGAAGCGAAGAAACTTGCTCCAAGTGTTAATAAGCAAGCAGCTTCTGAAACAGAGAAAACCAGGGATACTGAAACATTATATGCAAATGCTTTAGCTGGTATGTTAAGTGAACACGCCTGGAAACATTATTTAAATAGCGGTGTATTACAAAATGGAGTTACAGTTAGTTCTACTGAAAGTAAGACGTCAATAAATCAAATAGACTTATTATCAAGTAATGGAAAAACTATAGAAGTAAGGTCATCAGGAGTTAAAAACGGTATAAAATTCGCACTTTGCAATTCTGAACATATGTTTGATATATTGGGCCCTTATACCAATGGTGTTAAACCTACCGCTATATATAAAGACATATATTTAAGGACTTTATTTAATTATGATTTATCTAAATTAGTTACCATATTTAAGGAAAATATTATTATAGTTTATTTATTAGGCGGAGCCACAAAAAGCATGATGCAAGATCCGACTGTATATGAAATAAAATCTATGAAAAAAGATGACCCAAATGGTCCAGAAGGTTCTGAATATTATTCAATTAAATATAGTAAAGCCCTAGATACAATTCAAATTACTCAAACAATTTAATTCAAAATTTTCGATTTAATACAGGATAAAGTCATATAAAGAGCAGGAATACTCGAAAAATCAAGAAAAATCATGCATAAAGCATTCATAATTTAGGGTTTTTAAATATTTTATGCACTTTATTAAATATTTTTTGTGATTATATATATCTTTTTTTAACCAATGTGATACAATTGATAATGCATAGAAAGGAAGTGTTTAGAGTGGATAAAAAAATTGCTCTACTCTCTGAATTCGAGTTTTTTGCAACCAATAAAGAAGAACTACTTAAAAAATACTATGGTAAATTTATTGTAATTAAGGACCAAAAGGTTCAAGGAAAATATAATTCCATTGAGGAAGCAATTGTATCCGGGATGAAAAGTTTTGAACTTGGAACTTTTTTAGTTAAGCAATGTATTCCTGGGAGCGATGAACAAACATTCCATTCTCGAGTTTGCTTTGATGAGAATGCAAGCGTTTTATAGAAAACACAAGGGGCTTGCCAGTTCCCTTGTGAGTGATGTAGAAATCACTAATCCAGTCCTTTCAAGATATATTCACAAAGAACCAACCGAAATATTTAATTATACAGCAATTTGGGACACCGGCGCTCAGGCCTCTGTAATTACGTCGCGAGTCGCTAACGATTTACATTTAGTAGCAATAGGAGTTAGTACAAATTTTGGAGTACATGGACCAAAACAGACAAATAAATATGTAGTTGATTTTATATTACCAAATCATGTTTATGTCCGGGATGTTCAAGTAACTGAGGGATTGTTACGTGGTTTTGATGTGCTAATTGGAATGGATATTATTTCTATTGGTGATTTTGCAGTCTCAAATTTCGAAAACAACACCTCTTTCACATTTAGGTTCCCTTCTCAAAAAGATACAAATTATGTTGAAGAGGTAAAAGAACCAGCTCATTCAACAAAAATTGGGAGAAACTCACCTTGTCCTTGTGGCAGCGGTAAAAAATACAAGATTTGTGATTGTAAAGAATATCATTAACAAAGAACTATCAAAACCGGTTAATTCCGGTTTTTTTCTTGCAGATTTTTTCTTGCTTCATTAGTAGTTGAATCAAAGATTTAAACTAAAAGAAGAAGATTATATATAATTACTTTCATAGTCTCCATACAAATTATTGTGACAATTATTTTTGAATGAAACGACTGAAAATCCATACATCTCGAATTGTCACGTCCATTTTCAATATTTTTAATATATATAGCTGTAAACGTTTTAGTATATTTGTTCACGAAGTTTGTTAGATCACTTTAATTATCACTAAAATTGTGATATCATAAATTTAATAATAATCATATCAAGGGGTTGAAATTAATGAGAAAAGAAATTGGCTATATAATGTTCCTGTTCGCATACTAGAATCATTGTTTTTTATTATTCTAATATTTGGTTACGCCGTCAATTATTATTTTTTCCCGCAATCTCTTTGGGGTTCAATATTTGATGATTTAGGAGATATTGCCGGATCTATAACTTTGCTTGCTCTTCTGCTACATAGCAGCGCATTCATTTATATTGGAGATAGATTTATCCATGATAAATAGTGTTGGTTTCGATAGAATAGAATTATGCATTTAAAGATTATTGCATGAAACAACTGATAATCCATTAATCGAAAAAAAATATAAAGGAGAATTATTATGAGAAAATTATTATTAAGCATTATAGCTATCATGAGTGTAATTGTGTTGATAGGTTGTAACAACGGAGAAGTTACTTTAAAAGATTATAAGTCAGTTTTTGTCGACGCAGGATATACAGTAGATAAAGATAAAGATATGACTTTTATTCTAGCTGCATCTGAAGCAGAAGATGTAATCAGATTATATAAAGATGATGACGAAATTTACATATATGAATTTGAATCAAAGGAAGCATTTGAAAGTTCTATAATCAAAGGTGCTGATGCAACGTATGATAGATTCGCAATGGGTTGTGATGATGAAACAATGATAGAACTTTTTAACGAGGTATCAAATTCAAAATAAACGAAAAATGTTATAGAGAGTATTAGTGAGTTATAAATTTAATTATGTTTTCAATTTACAAATAGGTTATCAAGAATTTCTTTTGCAAGAAACAACTGAAAATCAATGTGTTTTATAACATGTCAAGAATATAAGAATAAACAGCAAATTTACTTGCTGTTTTTTTTATGATATAATATGTTTTGGAGATGGTTATATGTTAAGAAAAATTAGAATATATGGTATGATATTTATAGCCTTTGTTTTGACACCATTTGGTGTAATTTACTTCATTGCAATCGGATTGAATGGATTAATAGAAAGTATAGGAGTTATATTATTTGGATTAGCTTTAACCCTTGCTTTTGGGCTGTTAATGCTACTAATTAAAAAGGTTGTTTCCTAAAATATATACTAGATTTAGAATGAAGTTGTGCATTTTAGGTCTCCAAAACCGTTATTAGGTGTTTTTGTGCATGAAACGACTGAAAATCCATTAATCGAATAAATTGATATATAGGTGGAAAATTATGAATTGTGAAGAAAAATGAAAGCAGAAAAAAATGATAAAACAATATAAACAAGAGCTTCTTATGATAAATTTTCAAATGTTAATGCTATTACAAAACAATGAAAATAAGGAAGAAGAGTATCCAAGTTATGTAAAAATATAATAAAGGAGAGTTAATCAGAATGAATGAATGGATGATATCATTTATCACAGCTGTAATTGTAATAGTTTTAAGGGAAGTCTTAGAGAGATTAAATTCACATTATAAAGCAAAAAGGGAGTTTCTAAAAGAAAACTTTAATGATATTAAGAATATCTATTTAAGTATTGATAAATTGATAATGAATTATCAATATACTAACAATGATATATTAAATTTGAGTATGCTTGAGTTTGTGTTCGAAGAACTTAAATCCTTCATGGAACAAGCGTATGATATCGTAAACTTAGTTAGACTATATATTCCTAAAATTGACAATCAAAGCAAGGGCATGGAGTTGGCTAATGAACTTTATACACAACTTATTGTTGAGAGCCAGAAATTGCATAATTCATTGTCTAATGATGAAAAGAAGCGACAGGAAGATATTTATAATATAATTAATAAAAAATATGATATTGAAATAAGAACAAATGTTATCAAATATGTACTTAAGCCGTTGAAAGAAGATTTAATCAAATATTTACATAAATGATACAACGGCATGGTTGTAAATTATGTTACATAAGATTTTAGCTTATAGCCTAATATATTTATTTAAACATTATTTTTAAGGAACGATACAATTATATACATCTGAATACTATATATTTTTATTGTTAGTCTTCAAAACTGTTTTAACAGACATTTATGTTGAGTAGATATGTGAACTATTAGTTTCATGAAACAACTGAAAAACCATTAATTAGAAAGGTAGAAAAATGAATAGTATCGTTAAAGAGTTAGAAAAAAAAGCCAAAGCATTTAAAATTAAAATACCCATCGAAAAAAGAGAAAACCTTGATAGCTATGAGAATATGTCTGAAAGTCAACTTCAATATAAATCCAATATGGGCGATGGGTTAGCTACTTTGGCATTGGTTAGGTCTTTTTTAGCTGTACAACAGACACAACGTGTAATAATCAGACCTGCTGATTATATTATGGCTGTTTAGGGTGCAATACTAGTTAAAATTTATATCAATACTTGATATATCTTGCAATAAATTAGTGGTTATAGGCTTGTTTGGTTTCAAAACAAAAAGCCAACTATAAGTTGACCTTTTGATTTTTCCTTTAACAAATAAAAATGATTAATGCTGGCAAGATACCACAACCGGTTGGATCTGCCAAACTTGCTCCGCTTCCGCCACCATTTCCACAGGTAGTATCTGTTTCCAGACAATTTACTTGCATTTCGCCATCATCACTTAATGAACTAACTCCGTCATCTTCGTCATTCCAAATGGGATTACCTAAAGAATTCATATGAACCTCCTTTCTAAAAAAATATTTATGTTGTTATTAAGAACTACGATAATATAGTAAACAAAATTAATGCAATTTCTGCGAGGTGTCAGTATGAAAAATAGAACAAAATTATCTTGGGAATACTATAAAAAGCACAGGATATTATACTTTGGCTTCATTTTGGTTAAATTATTGAGAATAGTAGTAACAATATATTTGCCATTATTTTTTGCGAATATTATTACTTTTTTGGCAGATAAAATGTTTGAGAGGGTGTATAAATACATTTTCTTATTAGCTCTGTTTAGTATAATATCAATTTTACTAAAATACATTCAAAAGAATATAGAAAACTTCTTGAAAATTAGTGTAAATCTTATTATAAAAGAGAAGTTAGTAAAAAAAATATCGTTGCTTCCTTGTTATTTATATGATGCTTATAAAGACTCTAAGGTTTTTAACATTTTAACAAGTGATTCAAATAAAGTGGCAGAATATCTTCTGTTATTAACGGATTTTGTAATTAATATTTTGACAGTAATAATAATTGGAATTGTGATTTTTAATCTTAACATATTACTATCACTTATTATTATACTTGCATATCCATTAACTATTTTAATTAACTGGTTATATGGAAAAAAAATAAAAAAGTCTTCAGAAAACCTGATTATAGCATATGACTCGTATATTTATGCAGCGGAAAAGGTGTGTAACAACTTTGACTTAAACATTATAAATAGCCATCCAACGAAACTTCAAAATTACTTTCTTAAGCCTTATTTAGTATTCAAAAATAAATTGCTTGCGCAAAAAAAACTACAAGTTAACAATACACATCTTATTGGTTTTATTAGCCTAATTAGTTATTTTCTCATACTAATAGTGGGCGTCAGATTAATAATAAATGGACAAATAGAACTTGGCATACTAATAGCATTTATTTCATTTTCTAATTCATTTACAACTACTTTGAATTCGATAGTATTCTTTAATACCAATCTTCAACCAACTCTTACTTCCATAGATAGAGTAATAAATTTTCATTCTGTCTATATGAAATATTATGAAGAAAATAATTCAAAATTAGAGTATAAATCTAAAATAACTAATATTATGTTAGAAAACATAAGCAAACATTTTGGTGATAAAGAAATATTGAGAGACGTTAATATTAATATTCCTATAAACTCGGTTGTAGGAGTAGTCGGAGAAAATGGTGCTGGAAAAACAACTTTATTCAAAATATTATCACATATGTACCTTCCGGATAAAGGAAGAATTGGTGTAAATAATACTTGGGTAAATAGTATCAATTTAGAATCGATATATTCAATCTTCTCATATGTAGGGATTAACAAGACTATTTATAAACTTACCGTGAAAGAAAACTTGCTTTTTTCCATTAGGGATAATGATTTTGATGAAACAACTTTAAACAATTTACTAAAAACAGTGAATATTTATTCGGATATATTTTCTTTGAAAGAGAATATAAATACATCAATAAATAATGAAAATGATCTGTCTAGTGGCCAGATTCAAAAGATTCAACTAGCTCGTATGTTTCTCAAAAATAATCCTGTTTTAATAATTGATGAAGCTCTAAGTGAGTTAGACGAAACTTCAAGGAAATTAATACTTATGTATTTAAAATTATATAAAAAGGATAAAATAATTTTTATCACTTCTCATAACCAAAAAGATCTTTCCACATGCGATATAGTTTTGAATATAAAAAATGGAAAAATAATACAAGTATAATAATAAATTTTAAAAATCAAATTAAAGATTAAAGTTTAAAGTTTATTAATAATTTTGGGAATAACGTGTTGTAGTTCATATAAAAAACTTGTGCAATTATTATTCATATAGTTATCACCAGATAATCCATTAGGACACCCTCCACCACATATTAATGAATATATGCATGACTGACACTGTTCGATATTTAGAACAGTTCGAGTAAGGTAACTATTTAGGTTATAATAAGAATTAGGATAATATTTCCCTACTGCTCTTTTTGGTTTCCCTATTGATAATATGCAAGAGTAAATATAACCACTTGGTTCAAAATATAGGGTGACACTTTCATTTGGACATGTAGTAATGATTGGGGTCAAGCGGGTTTTATTGATTAGGTGTTTAGAAAAATATGGAATCTTGTTATTCATTAGATTGCGCTTCAAAGAATTTTTTGTTGAATTATCAATTATGTCATACAAGTTGGCTCTTTGTTGCCCCGTATATTTAAACAGGGGTTGAAGCTCAAAACTTAAGTATTCCAAATATCTTGAATATTGTTTTTCTAATCTTGCTTTCTCCTTTATACATTGCGAAATGTTTGTAGTTGAAATATTCATTCTAATTTTTATATTTATATTATTTGCTAAACACTTTGAGATTCCTTCAATGATTTTACTATATGTTCCTTTGCCGGACTTTAAAACTCTAGTTCTATTATGACTCTCCTCATCACCGTCAATTGTTACTTGAATATATTGTATATCAAGAATTATCAAAACATCTAAATATTCTAATAGTGTATATCCGTTAGTAATAATTGAATACTTTGATTTTGGATTATTCTTTATTATATGCATAATTAAACTTCTGTTAGTTAGAAGTAAAGGCTCTCCTCCATAAAGGCAAATTTTCTTTATATTACTATTATTATTATTATTATTATTATTATTATTATTATTATTATTATTATTATTATTATTGTTGTATAATTTAAATATATAATCAAGCTTCTGATTTGTCATTTTTGACGTTCTACTTAATTTTTGTTCATAACAATATGGACATATGAAATTACAATCATATGTTAAAATGATATAGATAGATTGGCTATTATTGATTTTCTTGATTTGTTTGTTCCACAAATTTTTTTTGATTTTTTCAGATTGTTGAAACTCTATATTTTCATCAGTAATGTATTTTCTTTTACATAAATCCCTGTATAATTTTTCTTCTGTATAATTTGCAGGAAAAATTTCTTGTGAGGTCTTCCATTTACGAATAATCTCATATTCTTTATAACTGATTTTATCTATATAGCCAAAAAGAGTGTTAACGATGATAACACTATTATTGACTTTTCCTATTGGTGCTAAATAATTTGAAATTTTCATGGGTCCACCTTAAAAAATGAAGTCTTCCAATTTATCCATACAAAAAGCATTTTTATAGGCTCCACAATTTGGACTATTTATTGGAATATTTGATCCTATTAACTCTAATGGGCAACCCGATAAACAAACATGTCTAAATTCACACTTTTTACAATCGTATATATTGAATATATTTCTATTTTGAAATTCCAACAGTTTCTTCTCATATATTCGAATTTTGGGATAAAATTCTCCTATAATACCTAATGAAGGATCGACACACATACAATAATATGTTTTCCCGCTTGGGCCGAAATTCAAAGAAACGTGATCGGGAACACCACATTTAGAAATTTGGTGAGGTATCTGCCCATTTTTTCTTAGGATAACTGAAGCGAGATTTGACAAAGAATAAAAACTGTCTACTGTATATTTTGTTCCCTTAACGATGGCTTTTGTTGCTTTTCTTAAATTTATATAATCTTCTAAATTATAATAATCCTTATCTGTTAGAGAGTCTGATTTATGATTTATTATATAAGTAGATCGAAAGGAAATATTTTTAAAATTAAATAATTCAAATGAATCTAGTATGGTTATTAATTTTGAGAGATTATCAGGCGAATGCGCATCAACCATCATAGTAACTACTCTTATTTTAATATCTTTTTTAGCAAGATATTTAATTCCATTCAAAATTTCAGTAATATCTATTTGTACTTTACTATTGTTAATTTCTTTAATAACATTATTATCCCCATCAAGAGATATCTGAACCTCACTAAAAGCATTAAAATTTATACGATTTCGAAATTTGTAGATATTAACTCCATTTGTAAAAAGAATTATATTTTTAACTTTGTTCTTAAATTTTTGAATCGTGTAATTTATTGTTTCTATTTGGGCTTCTAATAATGGTTCACCACCGCTTATTATAATATTTTCTAAACGAAACTCAGAATTACAATTTTCAAAATAGATACGCAAAAATTCATATATTTGATCAATTTTATGAATACTCATAACGCCTTTGGTGTCTGAATACCTTTTTTGATAGCAATAAGCGCATTGGAAATTGCATGCATAACTATAATTAATAGTTATTGATTTGATTTTATCTCCTAATTTGTTACAAGCGGAAAATAGTTCTTTATCAAATATGGCAATTTGATTATCAGATAGAATCTGTTTTTCATTAATGAGTTTCTTATAAAACACATCTTCAGAGGTGTTCAATTTTGTGTCAGAAGCTATCTTTCTGTCTATCTTATGTAATAATTGATATTCGATCTCGCTAATTTTTTTTCGTCGATAGGAAATAAGATTCATAATATATTGGTTTTCTTTATATTTATAACAAATATTATTAAATAATACTCTTTTCATGATTCCTCCTTATGTAATATAATATAATATAATTATGTATAATTGTGTTTTTATAAAACAGGAAAACTGATTACTTGAATTACTAGTCAACAAAATGTATAATTAATTTGTAAAAAGAAGAAGTTAGATGTTCTGTTTATTATATTTATATCATAAAAATTTATTAAAAACAATTACATATCATTAAATATTTATTTTAAGGAGAGTTAATATGTTGAAAAAGTCATTTAAAAGTTTTATACTTATACTTTATATAGCATTTCTTTTTGGATGCGAAAATACTTCTGTTTCTTCAACTTATCCAGAAAATACTCAATCAATAAATATTGAATCATATGTTGCATATACTTACTCAGACTCAATTACACAAGAGGAAAAACTAGAATTTGTTAACATGAATTCACATAATATAGAAATCTTGTTAGAAAACTGTATTTTAAATGAAGAAGTCTTGAATTATTATATAAGCAATGAGTCATATAATTACTATAATATTAGAACAAACACTATTTATTTAAATATTAATGATTATGCTACATTTGATGCCATATTATACCCCATAATAAACATTCACAGTACATATACAAACTATGGGTTAATGTATGGGTTATCATATTTTTTAAGTAATGAACTCGGATATGTTGATTCTGACACACATATAAATGAGACTAGCATACCTGATTACCTTTTTGATGAGGGTAATGATTACATGCACGAATTACTATATCCTTTTTTTAATGAAGATTACTCAACTGAAAGTCAAATACGAGATGCAAAAGAGTTTTCTATTATAATCTCAAACTATATAATAACTAATTTCTCTATGGATAACTTCCTTAGTTTATTATCAAACACAGATGATTTCGAAGAATTTGATTCAAGTTTTGTTTCCTATAAGAATTTGTGGCTTGAAAGCTTGGAATATGAAAGTACTATTTACAGTTCTGAATTCCCTGTTCAGTTTTCATGGGAACATGTTTACAGTAAGCTAGAGTGGCGAACAAGTCATGGCTTTTTTGTAATAAATAATGACTTTGAGGATGACTTATATGGAGAGAATTATGGAGCTTATAGTTTATTAAATAATATAAACTCACTAATGATTACAATTAATCAATTTGAGTATGAAATGACTCAAGCTGATATCTTGTTAAAAGATGAGAATACAGAATATCCAAACTTGTCAGTAACTTTTACATTTAGGCTAAATATGAGTTTCTATAATGGTCAAGGAGAAATTACTGTTATGACACTTGGAACTTTTCTACATGAATATATTCACTATCTTACTGCACATTATATGGATATTGCAGGGGACTCTAATAAGTGGTTATTTGAAGCAGTTGCACATTATTTTCAAAACACTTCGTTGTTTGTGCAAACAGTCATAGATAATGCATTGATAACAGACCAAAACGAGCATGGGGCTGATTCATTTTTATCTATATTTTCTGACCATTATGCCTATGAATTTGATTGCTCGATTAATGTGTATGAGATGTATGATATCTTTCAATATCTTTCGAATAATTATGATGGTGTAACTGAATACCATTCGGATTATCATATTCAATATATTTCCTTTTTTAATCATATTATCGAAACTTATGGTTTTGACACTTTTATGGAAATACTTGTTGACCAAACTTTAATGGATGAATATTTGAGCAATGATTGGGACGGACTTATTCTAGAGTGGGAAACTAATATTAAAGCGAATTATGTTTGGCTGGATAATTACCTTTCTTGAATATTCTGTAATAAAAGGAGTTAGTATCGAGTATATCTTGTGCATGAAACGACTGAAAATCCATATTGCTATTAAGATTTTAAACTATTTAGAAAATATAGAGGTAGATACATATGACATTCCACAGTATTAATTTTGTCTATATAGGTTTATGGATATTTGTGTTCTTGGGCTTTTTACAAGGAGCTTCCTTAGATTATTTATGTCCTAATTATGAAGGTGTAAGGAAAGTGAATCTCCATCGATTTAGTAAATTCTTTAAAATGAGTAAAACATATAAACCTAAAATGTGGATTAAATCATTTATTATGCAACTAGTTGGATATATATATATTATTGTCTCATTTGTTTTGATAATAATATCGTTATTTCAAACTTTAGAAACTACTATATTTATCATTTCAATATATTCTATAGCTGCTTTAATATATTTTGTTGGCGGGTATATTTATACGAAAATATATTGAGATACTTATTGCATGAAATGACTGAAAATTTATTATTTGGATATTGAAAGCCTAAAAGATTTATAACTGTAAAAAAAAGAGGATTTATTTAGATCCTCTTTTTAATAGAAATGATGTCATGTTTTTAATGTTGACAGATTGTCAATTTATTATTCAAAATACTTGATTTGATTTGAAATAGGTGTCAAAACAGGTGTCAAATAGTAAATAGATGATATACAACCCCTATGTCTCGGGCAAATATATTTTTAATACAACTGACTTGTAATCAGTAGGTTGCGGGTTCAATTCCTGCTTTCGGCACCATTAAAGCACTCTAACTATAACGAACAAAACGTTATGTTATCTAGATAAGATGGACTTTGGTCCGTCTTTTTTTTGCATTTAATGCGTAAAATATGTACCAAATAAATATCAAAAGTTTCAATTATTGCAACTTAACCCTCTACATACAGGGGTTTATATCAAAATTCTAGTTCTGATATCTTAGATAACGGAAACATTGAAATCCTGATTTTTATGATAAATTAGTCGCGCTAACCCTAGAACTTCAAGGATGCTACACAAATAAATAATGCTTTTTAATAATAAGACATCGAAATGATCAAACCCTAGAACTTAATATATTGGGTGTAAAAATCATCACTTTTTTGTACTATTGGAAATTCAGGGTTTCATCTTTCAAAAATATAACTTTTTTTAGTTAACACTTTTCAATTACATATCAAATTTTTAAGAAGGAAATGAAATTGATTCATTTAGAATTGATTACAATTACCAACAACAAAAGTGGGTTTGTGTAATGATATTCACATTGCTTCAAAACATTGACTTCATTGAATCTAATAGGACAATCATATTGATGACATTAATATATTATCATCGATTGTTTTTATAAAATGAATGTGGTAGAATACAATTAATTAATATTCTATTTGTGATTTTTTATATTAGATAGGATATTAAATCAATCAGAGGAGGTGACAAAATGAGAGAGTTATTAAGAAAATATAGATCAACAATAATTATTTCATTTATTGTCCTCTTCATAGTAGGATATCAAGTTTATAGAATTACTCAACTAGACATACATTATTTGGGAGAAGAAGTAAGTTTACATATAGCACCTAGTTATATCATACTTTTAGCAATCGTACCACTAGCACTAATTCTTATCGTTTTACTTCCTGGATTCGTTATCGTATCCATTACTTTTAAATTACCTGTTTTTAATCCTGAATTTAATAGAACGTATTTCATATATACAGAACGATTAAATATGTCCTTTGTAAGGATATTTAACCGAAGTAAAATATACAAGGTCATTCGCTGTTGATTCATTATTTTTACCATATAATTTTGTAAAAATAATGAAAGGAGAACATAATTGAAAAAGATAATTATAATTGCCATCCCAAGTGTATTATTGATGGCAATTATTGGTATATATGTATTTATCCCTTCCATACTACCTGTATGGCTTGTCATTAGGCATGTTGGGATATATTTATTATTTACTTATGTAACAGTGTTAGGATCCGTTTGGATATACAAATTCTTGATAACAAAAGCACATACTTCGGTTAGGCTTTGGCTTATTAGGGGATTGGTTTTGATAAGTGGAGGAATCATTTTACTTGGAGGCAGTGAACTTCAATTATATTTAGTAGATGCTTATGAAATACCTCCAATCACAGGGTGTGTATATTATGACAAATATGATAACTTAATATATAATTCGCAATACCGCGGAACTTGTCCAGAATTAGAAAATCTAACCTATACCACTTTTAGTCCCGAAACAATACAAGATTCTTTAAGAGAAACACTTTCATTTGATGTTAAAGAAACAGCATTCAATGTTATAGACAATGAAGAACATAGTTATCATTTAAGTGTTAAAATTGAACTGGAGTATGAACCAATAGATGCGTTTCAAGTAGTGGTAGGAACCACACAAGAAAAATCAATTCAAATGATAAGAATTGAATCAGAAGAACTTGTTCATGTTAGAAATCAAGAGACAGGTATTACAAGTCATCTGCAAAACAGATACTTAAAAATTGTTGAAAATGAGTTTGGAGAAATGTTATTGGATAGCGAAGTCACAGAATCTACAACAAGATCTACAATAACAGAATATTCAGATTCGCAAGTGTATACCATTGATATTGATGAGATAGATGGCTTAGAATCTTCAGATATTACTACATTAGAACCTGTCATAACGATCCAAGAAGCTATATATACAGAAATTCCTGATGAAGGATATGGGTTTGATGGTGAAACCAATGAAGTATTAAATCATTATTATGATATTGAAATGACAGAACAAGTAATGGCAAATGGAACAGAGAGTAGTCCAATTATATTTGCTGAAGGAAAAAGAATGAATACTGTAAATAGTGTGAATCTCATTCCTAATGTACCATATAGTCAAACCATTGG
This sequence comes from Mycoplasmatota bacterium, assembly GCA_016342455.1. GTDB lineage: Bacteria > Bacillota_I > Bacilli_A > Izemoplasmatales > Hujiaoplasmataceae > 4572-104. Next base: position 80,046 of record JAEIOE010000001.1, read on the forward strand.
ATACAGGTCAACCTATGGAGAAAGTCGATGGTGGAGTTTTTCAGAACGTTATGATATATCAAAATCATCCGTTTATCCCTCTAGAGATGTTGAAATAGGGTATCATTATTATAATGATGTTTTCCAAAGTGATGAATTAAAACATCTGGATTATTATACAAAAACAGATGTGAAATATGAAACCACAGAAGAAGTATCTATAAAAAAATACGAGCGAGAAGAGAGCGCTTATTTAATTGATCAAGGAAGAAGTATCGAAGTCATACAGACAGATTATGGAAAGAAATTAACCTATTTTTCTACAAACAGAGCGGATGACGGAAAGTATACTATCTATCCCGATACAATAAGCGAGTTGATAGAGGATGATATTATATATTCCGATTTCATGCCTTTAACAATGTTCTATAATTCAAAAGCAATCTTATTTGATGTTTCAACCTTTAAGCCGCTTTATATGATTCAACAAAATAACTTATTGTTCTATGGTGTTGAAAGCGGAGTTTTAGTTTACTTGTAGTTCTTAGGCAATCTTCGGATTGCCTTTTTCTTTAATTCAAATTTCCCAAATTTATTTTGGATTGCTAGAATTATATTGTTGTGGTATAATTGTGGTATAATAAAACCATAGAAAGAAGTGATAATATGCCACAAATCATTCCAATAAGAGAATTGAAGAACACAGCTAGTATTTCAAAATATGTAAATGAAAGTAATGAACCTGTATTTGTTACAAAAAACGGGTATGGTTCTATGGTCATTATGAGCATAGAAGTATACGAAAGAGAAATTGCGAAGAATCAAATCATTGAACTAATAAACGATTCATTGAAAGACAAAGACTCACTTAAAGTTGATGGCCCTATGTTTATCAATGAAATGAAATCAAAATATGGCAAATAAATATATAATTTTCCCTAAGGCTCAGCAGGATCTTGAAAATATATTCAAATACATTTCTATTGATTTAACCAATCCAGAAGCGGCAATGCTTCTCATTGAGAAATTTGAAAATATATTTAATGAATTAACATTGTTTCCGAAGACTTATCCATTCATCTAGAATGAAGCACTGATTGTGCAATAACTGCGTATGTATGATTTAAACTACGCAATTATTGCGCTTTTATATTGTTTTAATGTGCAATTTGTATTATAATATAATCAGGTGGTGATGATATGTCTATTAAAGAATTACGTAAATCATTAGATTTAACACAAAAGGAAGTATCAAAATTAGTGAATATCCCGTTAAGAACTTACTTAAATTACGAGAATGATGAATCAAAGAAGAATACAATGAAATATAACTATATTATGGAGAAGTTAGAGGAGTATGGTTATATTGATGAAGAACATGGATTATTGTCAATAGAAAAAATAGAAAAAATTACTTCATTAGTATTAACTAAATATGATGCAGAATATTGTTATTTGTTTGGATCTTATGCGAAAAAGACAGCTACAGAAACAAGTGATGTTGATTTACTATTATCTTCATCCATTACAGGAATGAAGTTTTATGGTCTTGTAGAAGACTTAAGAGAACAGCTTAAGAAGAAGGTAGAAGTCATAACTGTATCTTCTTTAGAAGGGAATTTAGAACTGCTCAATGAGATATTAAAGGATGGAATAAAAGTATATGGATAATATAAAAGGTAACAAGTACTACATTAATAAGATTCTGCTAGATCTTGATTTTCTAATAAAGCATACTAAAGATATTTGTAAAAATGAATTTAGAAAGAATGAGCTTCTATTAGATTCAATTATGTTCCGTTTCATTCAAATATCAGAACATATAAAGAAATTAACTCCTGATTTTAGAAATAAGTATGCCAATATTCCATGGAAAGATATAATTGGACTTAGAAATCGTATAGTTCATGAGTATGGAAATGTTGATTTGAATATTATTTATGATACTGTAAAAGTGGATATTTATGAAATTGAAAAGTTATTTAAATCTATTGATTAAAAAGTTTTTTGAAACATTTTGTAATATATTCATATTGATTCTAGCCAATATCAAATTGATATTCCTTTGATAATAATATCAATTAGTCACTAATGTTAGCGACTTAGCTTCACGGTCTACTTTCGGCACCATTTAAGCATTCTAACTATAACGAACAAAACGTTATGTTATCTAGATAAGATGGACTTTGGTCCGTCTTTTTTTTGCATTTTATGCATCAAATATGTATCAAACACATTTTAAAAGTAACAATTTTTGGAAGTTAACCCTTTACTTACAGGGGTATATATCAAAATTCTAGTGTTGATATCTTAGATAATGGAAACATTGAAATGCTGATTTTTATAATAAATTAGTCGCGATAACCCTAGAACTTCAAGGATGCTATACGAGTAAATAATGCTTTTTAATAATAAGACGTCGAAATGATCAAGCTCTAGAACTTAATATATTGGGTGTAAAATCCTTCACTTTTTTGCACTACAGGAAATACAGGGGTTCATATTCTAAAAATGCGACTTTTTTTAATTAGAATCCAAGAACAAAAGTATTGTTCATTTAGAATCAACAACAATGAGCCGTATCACAAATGACCTAAAAGAACGTCGAATATTGCATATTTAGTACTATCAATGAAAGATAGTGCTTTTTTATTAGCTATTTAATATTAGGTTGAAAAGTGTTATAATTTTATCAAGTATACAAAGAGAGGATTTTACTAATGGAAAAAAAGAAGAAGAATGAAAAAAAATTTGAGGAAGTTCTATGGGATTCAGCAAATGATTTGAGAGGATCTGTTGAAAGCTCGGAATATAAACATGTGGTCTTATCTCTTATATTCTTAAAATTTGCGAACGATAAATTCAATGTAGTAAGGAATAATTTAATTGAAGAAGGAAAAGAGCAATATATTGAAATGGAACCTTTCTATACGAAAGAGAGGGTTTTTTATGTTCCAGAAGAGTCTCGTTGGGAATATATCCTTAAAAACGCAAAACAGCCAAACATAGCCCTATTAGTCGATACTGCTTTATCAAGATTAGAAGAAAATAATGATTCACTTAAGGGAGCTTTACCAGATAATTATTATTCGAGGTTAAGTTTAGAGAGCGGTAACTTAGCTTCTTTAATTGATAATATAAATAATTTAAATACTATTAAAGACCAAGACGAAGATATTATAGGAAGAGTCTATGAATACTTTCTAAAAAAATTCGCATTAAAAGAAGGAAAAGGTAAGGGAGAGTTCTATACGCCAAAAACTGTAGTAGCTTTGATTGCAGAATTAATTCAGCCTTATAAAGGCAAAATATATGACCCAGCATGTGGTTCTGGCGGAATGTTCGTTCAGTCTATTAAATTTGTTGAAGCCCATCACGGAAATACAAAAGATGTTTCAATATATGGGCAGGAAAAAAGTTCAACTACATATAAGCTAGCTAAAATGAATTTAGCGATAAGGGGAATTCTAGCGAATCTTGGAGAAAAAGCCGAAAATACCTTCACTCAAGATCAACACAAGGATTTAAAAGCTGATTTTGTTATGGCCAATCCTCCTTTTAATCAAAAAAAATGGAGAAAGGATGAAGAACTTGTTGATGATGAAAGATGGTTAGGATATGATGTACCTCCAACCGGAAACGCAAATTATGCTTGGATTCTTAATATTTTATCAAAATTAGGCGTAAATGGAGTTGCAGGTTTTCTGCTTGCAAACGGATCACTTAGTGGAGGAGGAACAGAATATGAGATAAGAAAAAAACTTATTGAAAATAGATTAATAGATGCTATATTATATTTGCCTAGAAATTTATTCTATACTACAGATATTGGTGTTTCGCTATGGATTATCTCTAATAACAAAAAAAATCAAATTATTGAAATTGAAAATGAAAAAATAAAATTACGAAATAGGCTAGATGAAATATTATTTGTTGACTTGAGACAGTGGGGAGTTTCTTTTGAAAAAAAATATATTGAATTCAGTCAAAAAAATATTACAAATATATCTACTACATACCATAATTGGCAAAGTTTTTTAAATTATAAAGACTATAAAAACATACCTGAATATTGCTATTCAGCCAATATTAAAGAAGTGCGAAGTAGAAATTACTCACTTGTTCCTAGTGAATATATTGAGTTTACTAATAAAGATGCGAATATTGACTTTAAGAAGACAATGTTTAAATTGACAAAAAAATTACAAAGTCTATTAATACAAGAAGAGCAATCCAAGGAAGAACTATTGGATGTTTTAAAGGAAATAGGATATGAAATCAATTTGTAAAAAATTAGGCGTTTTAGTCGAAAAAGTTGATAATAGAAATGCAGATAGTAACATTAATGAACTTAGAGGTGTTAAGATAACAAAAGAGTTTATGCCTTCAGTTGCTAATATTCACGGAACAGATATGAAAAAATACAAAATTGTTTATCATAATATGTTCACTGCAAACTTAATGCATGTTGATCGAGATAAAATTATTCCTATAGCTTTATGGGAAAAGGAATACCCCATAATAGTGTCACCTGCATATGATGTTTTTAGAATTAAAGACGGAGTTGGAGTTATACCAGAATATTTAATGCTATGTTTTAAAAGAAAAGATTTTGATAGAAATGGGTGGTTCTTTAGTGGCAGTAGTATTCGAGGCAACTTAACTTGGGATAAGATATGTGATATTAAAATCCCAGTTCCATCTCTTGAAGCTCAAAGAAAAATAGTATCCAGATATAGCACTTTTACAAAAAGAATTGTATATTTAAGCAATTTGGTTAAAATATTTAGAAATATTGGTGTAAATATATTAAAGAAAAAGTTTGATGCAAATAAAATAGATCCACTTACTATAAAATATGACGATGAAAGGCTAAAGGCATATTCAATAAATACTCTTGATAAAATTGCTCGAAAGATCAATGCAGGAGGAACGCCCTCCAGAGACCTAAATGAATATTGGGAAGACGGCTCAATACCGTGGTTAAAAATAGGAGAAATAAATAATAGTTTTATATTTGACTCAGAAGAATATATTACAAATAAAGGACTTAGTAATTCATCTGCCAAAATTGTTAATGAAGATTCATTATTACTTAGCATGTATTGCGTTTCAGAAGAACCTAATGTCGGAATAAATAAATTTCTTACAACAACAAACCAAGCGATATGTGCTATTGAATTCGATGATTATAATCGCTTAGCATATATGTATTTTTACTTTTTAGCATTCAGTAGAAGGATGCTTAGAAGAGCAAATGGCTCTGTACAAACGAATTTGAGCAAGAAAATAATACAAGAATTTCACATAATCGACATATACAAAGAAAAAAGTAATTATACTCTTTTTACAAAGATTCTAAATCAGATTGAAAATTATGAGAGACAGAGAAATATACTTGAAGAAATGCAAGCATTGTTAATATTTGAAATGGAGTGATTTTTATGGGGATATTTGATGAGTCCACTTTAGAACAAGCTATAATCGAATTGCTTCAAAAGCAAAACTATGAATATATTCATGGTTCTTTTGTTCATAAAGAATTATCAGAGGTATTATTACTCGAAGATTTTAGACAATATATCCACAGCAGATATTTTGTTTATTCTCTTTCTGATGATGAAATTCAAGCAATAACTTCAGCCGTTTTGAGTATAAGAAGGAAACCATTGTATGATGCAAATAAAGAGTTTTTGTCATATCTTATGGAGGGGTTTCAGTTAAACCGTAAAGAGAAAGATGAGAAAGATTTGTGGATTAGATTAATTGATTTTGATAACTTAGACTCGAATATTTTTAAAATTGTTAATCAACTAGAAATAAAGGATAAAGAAAAGAGAATTCCTGATTTAATTTTATACGTTAATGGATTTCCTCTGGTTGTTTTTGAGTTTAAGACAGCGATACAAGAAAACACAACTATACACGATGCTTATACACAATTAACTACCAGATACAGAAGAGATATCCCTGATTTATTTAAGTATAATGCTTTTGTGGTTATTAGCGATGGAATCAACAATAAATATGGCTCTTTCTTCGCTCCATATGATTATTTTTATTCATGGAGAAGAATTGATGCGAATAGTATTGAATTTGATGGAATAAACTCATTGTACACATTGATTGAGGGTTTGTTTACAAAGGAGAGGTTACTAAATTTAATTCATGATTTTATATATTTTCCTGACTCACCTTCAACTGAATTCAAAGTAGTTTGTAGGTATCCACAATTTTTTGCGGCAAAAAAAATTCATAACAATATACTCAAACATATGAAACCTAACGGAGATGGAAAAGGTGGTACTTATTTCGGAGCTACTGGATCTGGAAAAAGCTTTACAATGCTTTTCTTAGTTAGGCTACTAATGAGAGATAAAAAATTGAATAGTCCTACGATTGTTCTAATCACAGACAGAAATGATTTGGATAAACAATTGTCTGAACTCTTTACTGATTCAAAGAAATTTATTGGAGATAAAGATGTCTTAAAAATTTTAGATAGAGAGCACTTGAAAGAAAAGCTTAGTGATCGAAATAGTGGGGGAGTTTATCTATCAACAATTCAAAAATTTACTGAAAATACCGATTTGTTAAGTGAAAGAAGTAATATAATTTGTATTTCAGACGAAGCACATAGAAGCCAAACGAATATTAATCAAAAAATAATAATTGATGATGATGGAGCGCATAAAAGATTTGGGTTTGCTAAATATTTACATGATTCTTTACCAAATGCTACTTATGTAGGATTCACTGGAACACCAATAGATGCAACATTGGATGTTTTCGGTGAAGTAATTGATTCATATACAATGAAAGAATCTGTAGAAGATGGCATCACAGTAAATATTGTATATGAGGGAAGGGCTGCCAAAGTATTACTTGATCAAGAAAAAGCTAAAGAAATTGAACAGTACTATGAAAAATGCGCTGAAGAAGGGACAAACGAATATCAGATAGAAGAAAGTCAGAAAGCCGTATCTAAGTTAGATGTAATTATCGGAGATAATCAACGTTTAAATACAGTTGCTGATGATTTGATTGCTCACTACGAAAGAAGAGTTTTTGAAAACGCTACAGTGAATGGCAAGGCTATGATTGTATGTATGAACAGAGAGATAGCATTCAACTTATTTCAAAAAATAATTGAAAGAAGACCTGAATGGGCTGTTAGCAAAAAAGCTTCTGATAATGTAGATCTAACAGAATTGGATAAAAGGAAACTTGTCGAGCTTCCTTTTATTAACCTTGTTGTAACAAGAGGAAAAGATGATAAAAAGGGATTATATGAGCTGGCAGGCACAAAACAACATCGAACAGAGCTTGATAGACAATTCAAAAATGAAAAATCGAATTTTAAGATTGCAATTGTTGTAGATATGTGGCTTACCGGTTTTGATGTACCATCTCTAGATACTATGTATATTGATAAACCATTGCATGAACATACACTTATTCAAACAATTTCTCGAGTCAATAGAGTTTATCCGGGAAAAGAAAAAGGACTAATTGTTGATTATTTTGGGTTTAAATTCCACATGAATATTGCACTTAAACTGTTTAATAAGTCTGACAGTGAAGTGTTTGAGGGAATTGAAGAAGCAATAAAGATTGTAAAAGATGAACTTGATATTTTGAGAAGAATATTTAGGAATTTTAATGATAAATTATTTTTTAAAGGAACTCCAATTCAAAAACTTGAATGTTTGAATCATGCCTCTGAATATGTTCAAATGACTGAAGAATTAGAAAAAAGATTTATGGCTTCAGTTAAACGCCTAAAATCTGCTTTCAATTTATGCAACGCGAGTGATGAAATTATTCAAAATGAAAGAGATTATATTTATTTCTATGGAGCTATAAGATCAATTCTTTTTAAATTGACAAAAGGCGAAGCTCCTGATACCGCTCAAATGAATGAAAAGGTAAGAAAAATGATTGAAGAGGCTATTTTAAGCGAAGGAGTTGAAGAAGTATTTTCTAAAAATAAAGTAGTGGGTTCAAGATCTATTGATATATTTTCCGATGAGTACCTTGAAAAAATTAATCGAATACCACTCAAAAATACAAGAGTTAAAATATTAACAAAACTTCTTAAAGATGCAATAGAAGAGTATAAAAAAGTCAATCGTATTAAAGGAATGATATTCTCCGAGAAATTAAAGAAACTAGTTGATGCATATAATGATAGACATGCTGATAAAGTTTATGCAGAAGAAGTTCTTGATAATGTAGCAGAGGAATTAGCTAATTTATTAAAAGAACTTGACAATGATAAAAATTCTTTCAAAGAATTAGGAATTGATTATGAAGAGAAAGCATTCTATGATATATTAGTTTCTATTGCAAAAAAACATGATTTCTATGAAGAATACTTAGAAAAAGAAGGAGAGCAAAGATTACTCGATCTATCAAAGGAAATGAAGTCCATTGTTGATGATAAATCAAGATATACTGATTGGGCCAAAAAAGAGGACATTAAGGCAGATCTTAAGGTGTCTATAATATTAAAAATGGCAGAATATGGTTATCCTCCTGTAGTGCAAGATGAAGTGTTTAAAGAGATATTTTTGCAAGCTGAAAATTTTAAAAAGTATTTGTAAATATACTACAAGTATAAGATAACCGCATTAGAATATAGAGGGGTTGAAATCAGTGAGAGATGCTATAAATAATCTTATAAAAAGTACTTATATACTAAAATATAAATTGCCTGAATCTGATATTCCTAAAACAACTATTACAACACTAAATGATTATTGCTATGAGCCCATTTCAGACAATAGCGTTGCAGAAAGTATTTATAATAGCATTATCGACTATTGCTTAAATGAAACAGAGATTGATATCACAAAATTAAATGAAAATCAAATATATGCTATAGAAAATCGTTTGCGATATCTTTCTGAAGATTCACTTGATACACAACTTAAATATGGCTTTTTTGGAGAAACACTTCTTAATATTATATTAGAAGTGTTATTCAATTCGTCAAAAATCATTGCTAAAGGATATTTCTACAGCCCAGTGGAAAAATCTGAACCAAAAGGATATGATTGTTTCCACTTTGTAGAAAGTGACACAGGAGAAAAGGAATTTTGGTTCGGTGAATCAAAAATGTATAAGTCTATTAGCCTTGCAACAAAAAGTGTTATTGATAATATTAATAAATCATTATCAAAGAAGTATTATGAAAGTAATTTGAGAGTTATTCTATCTAGAGCTAATGATTTAGATGAAACAAATTGTACGCCATTATTTTTAGATATTCTTTACAAAATTAAGCAAGGACCAATTTCTCTATTTGATGAATTCAAAAATAATAATATTAAAGTAATGTATCCTATTTTATTGGCATATGATGATAGCTCAACTAGTTATAAAGGTAAGATAACTAATTCTGTTCATAAAATACAAAATAAGATTGATCAGATAAGTTTGATTAACGAAATAGGAGCAAGCATTATATTTATATTAATCCCGATGGGGAGTGTAGTAAATATTAAAAAGGATGTTTTAAAATGGATTTCTCAGCAAAAATCGATTTTGTAATATCGAGAGTTAATAATTATGATTTAAGTAGAAATCAACATTCACAACTAATAATCCAAATTTGTGACCTTTTTAGTTGTGCGATGACTGAAGAGTTGTCTCAACATCAGCTATCTCTGCTATACTTTTTATCAAATTTAATTGGAGTCCCTCAATATTTTGATTTACTGTGTAAATTGAAAAATATTCAATGCGATATTGCTTTCTCTAATAATCTGATTGTTTCAAGTTTAGTAAGAGAATCTTTCTTATTCATTGATTCAAAAAACAAAGTCCATATTTTTCAAAAGGAAATAATTGATACATTCAGTTCTTTTGAACAGAATAGATATATAATAAGTGCGCCGACTTCCTTTGGAAAAACTTTTATTGTTTTTCATATTATAAAAAAAATGAAGTATGAAAACATTGTGCTTATATTTCCTACAATCTCTTTGCTCTCAGAAAATCTCCAACGGTTACTTAATCTTGTTTCAAATAGTTACTTAAGGAAGTATAAATTAATAACATTAAGCGAAGAAATTCCAGATTCCAAATTGAACATATTCGTTTTCACTCCGGAAAGATTTATGACGTTTATTGATAAAAACCCAGGATATAGGTATGATTTTGTTTTTATGGATGAGTTATATAAAATTGATAATGAATTTTTATCTAATGATGAAAATTTTGAAATAACTGAAAACAATAGAGATATTTCTTTTAGAATTGCTTTGGAAATGGCATTATTTCGTACAAATGATTGTTTGTTGGCGGGACCATTTCTTCATTATTCCTCAAATGAAACCATGATTAATTTTGTTGAGGATAATGGATTTGTATCATTAATCTATAACGATATAGAACTGGTTCAAAAAATTCATATCACATATAAAAATCTGAGAAGGCAGGCATTTGATAATATAGAATTCAAAGATGCAAAATCAAGTTTAAATAAAGGTGATAGAATTGCAGCAATTATAGCTAAAATTGCCATGGACGAAACGATTGTTTATTGTCCTAGAAAACACCTTGCAGAAGAATACGCAATAAAATTAGTTGCAAAGAAAATTTTTAAAACTAAGCATGATGATAGATTTGATATGTTTATAGAACATCTTGAAAGAAATTTTACAAAGCACTGGTGTTTAGTAAAAGCACTTAAAGCTGGGATTGGAATACATCACGGAACAATACCTAAGTATATTCAAAGAGAAATTATAGATTTATTTAATAACGGATTAATAAAATGTATATTTTCTACAACCACTATTACTGAAGGCGTTAATACCACTGCCAAAAATATGATTATTCTTTCTCATAAGAAAGGGATAAAGGACCTTAAAAAATTTGATGTTTTAAATATTATTGGGCGTGCCGGAAGATTTAATCAACACTTTGTTGGAAGAGTATTTATTCTTGATGAGGAATTGAGTATTATACTTGATTCAGAAGATGATATCTTATCTCATAAAAACTATGGAAAAGACACAATTAAATCTGATCTAGACTTAGCAATTACTAAGGAAAAATATTTATCTGGCAGTCAATCCAGTAAAAAGCAAGATATAAATGAAAATTATAATGAGAACGATATTCCTCAAAATGTTAGAGACACGTTCTTAACTATCTTCCCAGATGAGAAAATTAAAATATATAAGCTAATCTTACAAGTAATGACACGTAAACCTAAATACATTCCTGATATAATTGAAAATATTAATCATAGAAGAGTATCAAGAGATGGACTTCAGTTACTTATAGATGTGATTAGAAGAGTTATACCAAAAGATGATAAATTGTATGGTTATACAGAAAAAGGAGACCATGAGTATTCTGTCATAACTTTTATGTTAAATTCATATATGATTGGTGGGTTTCCTAGCTTGTTAAAGTATGAAATTGAACATGGAACCAAAATTGACACCGCTGTTAGAAAAGCCGCTAAACTCGTATATAATATTTTCAGATACGAATTAGTAAAACATATTGGACTAATAGATCTTGTTTATAGAACTATATATGCTAATATATATAAAGTTAATTTAGACGAGGTAAACGGATTTAGTTCTTTGTTAAGCTATTTAGAGTATGGAGCATATTCAGAAAAAGGAAGAAAAGTTAGTGACTATGGGGTTTCTCAAAACTTATTAAAATATATTGATAATAATAAGATTATATTGGATGATTATGAGAAAATACTAAATAGAGAAATTGAAAAAATAACCTCTTAAATCAATATAATGAATGTAGGTGGAAAGATGATTGAATTGACTAACAATTTATAGATTTGCAGTTTAGCTTTTATATATTTTAATTTTTATAACAAATAATTACTCAAACTATTTGAGTGAAGTTCTCAATGGCTCAAAGCAGAATAGAAATAAGTAATGAATCCTAAACTTTGTGAATCGGACACGACTAAGTAATTAGATATCTCCGATAAAGGCAGGAAGCAGAAACTCATGGCTAAAACAAAAATGAAATAAGTGTATATAAAGTCAAATACAATATCAGTTATTATGGGGGATATAGGGGGCATACATCTATATGATATATGAACTTATATACGGGGATAAATAGATATAGAAAGGATATTATGAATCTAAATATATTTGATAAATATATTATATTAATGTCCATAATGATGTGAATTGTATTGAGTATTAAGAATTAATAATAAAAATAATATTTGAATCTATAACTTCGGTTATAGGTTCTTTTTTATTCGTTAGGAGGAAATGAATGAAAAAAGGAATTTTAATTAAGAGAAAGAGCGATGGGAAGAAGTTAGAAATTAAACTAGTAGATCTTCATTCTGATAAAAGTGTAAGCGAGTTACATCAAATATATAAATTACTTGAGGTTAGCTTAATTGATGTTGTCGAATATAAAGGAATGTCAATATATGTTGATGATGAAGGATTATTAAAAGATGATCCAAAACTTACTATGCATATTAAAGACAGAAATCAATGTTTGTTTGGAAATCTACTTATATTAGGAAGTGTAAATGATGAGGGTGAAACTATGGGAATAACAAAGGATGATGCAACTGCATTTTGCGATTCCAAAATATTTGTTCATCCTAAAACCGAGAGGGAATTAATTGCATGGTAGAAATCTAGCAGTTGCAATCAATATATTGCAACTCTTCAACAAAACTTAAAAGGAGGAAAGTATGCAACAGAAGAAATATTATCCTAGTAAAAGAGATAATAACAATTCAAGTATCACAAAACCATTTGCTAATGTGAACAGAACCAGGTATAAACAAGGTCATCAGAATCAGCTCTTAAACGCTTCTAGAAGGACTGAGACTTATTCTCAATATAAGACTGTAATCGTTACAGAAAGTGTCAATATAGTTGATTTTAACAGCGATGATTTTGAATATGAGTTTGGAGACAAAAAAGTTAAGAAGAAACAGCATAACTATAACAATAATCAAAGGAGGAAATACTAAATGCTAAACCAATGTATATTAGTCGGAAAGGTTAGCAAGATTGCTGTAAACAATGATGATGAAATCATAATGACTTTAGGAATCAAAAGAAATGTTAGAACAGAAGATGAGTTAATAGAAAATATTGATTTCATTGATGTTAAGATATCGAAAGAAATCGATGCAACTGCAATTGACTACATAAAAAAAAATGCAACTGTAGGTATAAAAGCCAGAGTACAATCAGTAGAGTTTGATATTGATGATAGTTGCATAAGGGTCGCAGAAATCATTGCAGAGAAGATAACATTCATCAATATTAAGAATGATGATGAATAGTGTATAAAACTATACATCTAGAAAAAGACGTCTTCGAGGATGTCTATTTTTATAACCTCAAAAGTAGTAAATCACCTCTTTTGAACCTGTTTTATGAACAAACAGACTTATGGACACTACTTTATGCAAGTATTCAAGATGAAATACTACTTAAACTGATAGTATTTAACCTAGAGTTTAATATAGCTCCAGTTCATACATTTATAAAATATTATGAATCTGAGCTAAATAATCATAACTTAAACAGATTTCATAAGCAATGCATCGGTTATCATGTTGCATTTTTGCTTGCAACGCTTGGATACAAAAAAACAAAACGAATCTATAGAAAGGATGCGATTATTAAATACGGTTCATTCTTTGAAAAGATTGCACTGTAATGCATAACACAAAACAATGGAAGTAATCATGGAAATAGTAGAAACATATTTGAAGATTAAAGACGATGCAATACTTAATATTGCATCGATAACAAATGCAACTATGGGTGCAACTATCTTTAGGGATATGTTTGGTGATAATTCACAAGAATGTCTTGGGATAATTTGTTTAGATACTAAAAATGTTCCTACGCACTTCTCGATTATTTATAAAGGAACTGCAAACTATATAGTTATATCACCAAAAGACATATTAAAAGTTGCACTTTTAAGCAATGCAACTTCAATTATTATGGGACACAATCATCCGTCTACGGATTTGAGTCCATCAGAAAATGATTTACAAACAACAAGGAGCATAGTGAAAGCTTGTAAGATTGTTGATATTAAACTGCTAGATCATTTGATTATAAATTCTTATGGGGATCACTATAGTATTAGAGAACACCATTCAAAGGAGTTTGGCAAAAGCTAAACTCCTTTATTCAACAGGCATCACTTATGATATAATTATTCACAAGGATGGTGAGGGATAATGTATAAAGTTGCAAGAATTAAAATTATTCCAAATAATATTGGTAATGAAGATTTTGATGATTTAACAGTAGATTTTTTGTCAATGCTATACAAAAATGGACAAATACTATCTGAGTATATAGTTGAAAATCATGAAACTTATTATTTAGCAACAGTTACTACAACTGATGACGATTCATTAGATTCAAAGTATTTTAATAAGTATATTCATATGGTATTAGAAAAAATAGACTATAGTGTAGAAATGGTGTCTGATGACGCATTATCTGAAGAGTCTTGCAAGTGTAAAGAACATGATTTTTATTTCCTTGCTCCTGTTTATAGTGAGGAATCAAGTCCCGTTTACTGTGGTAATTGTGGTAAAGAAATCCCATTAATCCATTTACCATATATAAATAATGATGAAGAGCATTTTTGGGTTTTATCATTCCAAAGAGAATTTAAAGCTGTAGACACATTATGGATGGATAGCTTATCAGATAGATTTACAAGAAGGCAATTACTTAAACACGATTCACAGTTAAGTAAAGCTGCTTTGGGAATTTGTAGGGACTTGGAAGAAAAAGTCAAGAAACCAGTCTTATACTTGATGCCTCCAAAGTATATGTTTAGTCTGTTATTTAAAAAGGACGAGACAATTGATGTTTGTCCTAAATGTGGTAAACAATTAGAAATGGTTGATACAGAACAGGCAATTGACAAAGTATGTTGGGATTGTAGGCTTGGATTTAAAGAAGCTTCCAAATAAACTAATTTAATACATTTAAGAGTCTAGATTAATTTCTAGGCTTTTTTATTTATATGTTAATGTATTCTTAATCTTCTATGAAACACCCAACAAACCATTAACGATATATATATCGAATCATTAATGGAGGGTGTATCATATGGAAAATCATAAAGAAAATCGTATACTTGAATTATTATACGAATTATTATTAAGGAACTTAGAAAGGAATAGAAAGGAGAAGCAAGATGGACAAGATGAATAAGAAAATTGGACTATATATAAGAGTTAGTTCTGAAAAGCAACTTCTAGAAGGTTTCTCCTTTGAAGATCAAGAAGAGAAATTAATAGAAGAAGCCAAAAGAGATAAAAGAGAATACATCTTATATAAAGATGGTGGAATTACTGGAAAGAATATGGATCAGAGACTAGGGTTAAAACAACTTATGAAAGATGTTGAATTTGGTCTAATAGATAAAGTTTTTGTTACTAAGATATCAAGACTTGCTAGAAACTCAAGAGATCTAGAAAATATCATCTATGAGTTTGAAAAGAACAATGTCTATTTTAAAGCAATAAGTGATGGAATAGATACATCTACACCAATTGGAAGTGTAATGGTTAAATTACTTGGAATCTTTGCAGAGATGGAACGTGATATCATCATTGAACAAACTCGCGCAGGTGCAGAGAAAAGAGCTAAGGAAGGAAAAATGTATGGCTCAGGACCAATCTTAGGATATGACAGAGTGCCTAATGGTAGAACAATGAAAATAATTCCTAATAAAACCGAGAAGCTAATCATAGAAAAAATATTCAACATGTATTTAGGTGGATATGGATATAAAGCAATTACTAACAATCTTAATAATGAAGGATATCGAACAAAGAAGCATAAACTATTTGCAATCAATACCGTTAAAACGATATTAGAAAATCCACTTTATGCAGGGTACATCAGATATGGAAAATACAAAGATTGGACAAAGAAACGAAGAAAAGGATTATCTGAACAACACATCTTAGTTGAAGGAAATCATAAAGCGATTATTTCATATGAAGATTACCTAAAAGTTCAAGAAAGAATGAAAACGAATCAACGTAAAAAACCAGCTGTAGGAAAATATATTTTATCAGGTGTTTTAACTTGTCCTGAATGTGGAAGTAAAATGGTTGGATCAAAAACTGTATATAAAACTAAACGTGGAAAAGTTGAAAAACTATATTACACATGTTCTAGATTTCACAATAAAGGAATCACTGCTTGCCATTCAAATGGTGTAAGAGTAGATTTGATTGATCCTATCGTAATTAAAAAGATTGCTAAGAAATTGGACTCTGAAAACCTTGCAGATACTCTTTATGATTATATTGTTAATAGTACTATAGATGTAAATAGTTATGATGGTAAGAAAAGGTTACTTGAAGTAGAAATATCAAAACTATCTACTCGTAAAATTGAATTAAGAGGGTTATATACTGAAGGTATTATTTCAACAGATGAACTTAAAGAAGATATTGAGAAAATTAATCATAAAACAATTGAATACCAGAGGTTAATCAACGACTTTGAGAAAGATTGTAATATCCAAGAATCTACCCCAGTAAATATATCAAAACAAGACGTACAATCATTCTTATCTAATATATCAAATGCACTTAAAACTAATGTTGAATCAGAGAAATTAAAGGTGAAAGAGTTGATTAGAATTATTGTGAACAAAATTGATGTTAAAAGTAAAGCCAGACTTGACATTGACATAGATATAAATTATAAGGAGATATTATACAAGTTCCTCGAAGCCGACCAATAGAGCACAGACTTCCTTTACACGAAATCTCAAACCTCAAATTCAGGGTGTATATACTGCCTTGTTACCAAGAAATTAGAGGAATATAGGATTCGATAATATATTGGCTATTTTTAGCGGTTAGGGGCGAGGCATGCGCAAACTCGAATCCGACATTTCAGAAAGTAATAAAATCAGCAAAATAGCATTCTTATGTAAATATTTATTCAATATTGGCTTTCAAAATATCTGAAAAGGGGTTATAATCCATTATAAGGATATTTTACTATTGATTAATAATAGCGCAGTGAGTACCTTTAGAGAACTCGTTGCCATATATGACTATGCAATTGTGCTGTTTTTTTTGAGTTTGATGGAAATGAAATCTACGATTTTACATAACGCCCAAACTCACGGTAAAAACATCTGATCAAATTGAATGTGTTTTACGAATGGAGGTAAAATAGTGGGCGAATATAAGCGCGGGGAGTATTTAAATAATCTGATCAAAAAAAGAGGTATATCGCAGGAACAACTTGGCAAAATAGTAGGTCTTAGTAGACAATCTGTAAATGAATATATTAAAAAAAATTCATATTATAAGATTGATGATTACATTATTATGTCCAGGGAGTTTGATGTATCTCTTGATGATTTAATTTTTGGTGGTAAGAAGCGAACTACGAAGCTAAGAAGGTTTGCTATGAAGCTATTAGATAAAATGAAGATAGAGAAACTTCCTAATCAACCAGATGGCCTTGGTAAGTACTTGATAGACTACGTGATTGAACTAGATGATTTAGAAAAGTTCAATTTCTATCTTAAAGAAGATGTATATCAAATTCCTCTTCATAATCATATTGGATTATTAAAGTTTTTAGTTAGACATAATCAACACGAGTTATTAAGAAAAGGAATTAGGAATACGATTGTTGATCCTAAAAGTAAAAACAATTATCTATTAAATCGATCCTTTGAATTTCCTGTATTGGATTTTGTACAAAGTCCAGGTAAACATTTTTTTGAGAGAAGCAATCATCAATACAATTCTTTAAATACATATCAGAAGGAATTTGTGGATGTAATTCTAGATACTAATTCAAATGATATTCTAGACTTGTTACCTTATGCTCCAAAAGCAAATGTAAATGATTATCATTCCTTATTTTATTGGGCTATAAAAACAAATAAAGTATTTGTTGTAAAATACTATATTGATAAAAAGAATGATTATATAACCCAATCATATTTTGATACTGCCATTCATGAAAATGCTTGGACTGTTGCAAAATACTTTTTTGAAAATATGGAATTGAAGACATTAGCAAATCTAAAAAAAATAAAAGATACAAAATACAAAAAAGTGTGGACAAATAAATTGAATGATATAGACAGTTAGATAAACATTTTTATATCTTGTAGTAAATCAATAAATTTAGTTATTGAAGGAGTAAGAAGTCTATGAACTATCAAGGTGGTTATGAATTTCAAGACAAAATTGCAGTGTACCTTTCGCTAATGGAATATACGGAAAATACTGACAGCAAAATTACATGTGAAAAAAAAGAAGTTAATAAGGATTATTTTGATGATATAATAATAAATTCTAGTGAATTAACAAAAAAAATACAAGTCAAATATTCTTATGATAGTGAGATTAGTGTAAGTATGCTCTCAAGTGGGGATCTCTGCCTTTTAGACTATTTTTATACTTATCAGCAACTTTCTGAAGAAAAAGAAAAATTTGAACTTAAGATAATTACTAACCGTAAGCTGGAAAGCAATCTGTTCGTACAAACATCAGAGTATAATTTTGGGTTGCTTAAATATCATTTGAAAACAGAGGCTGTCATAAAGGATAACGAAATAAATCGTTCTTTTGTTAAAATAAGAAGAGATTTGAAGTTAGAAGATTACGAAGCTTTTAAACATTTTCTTAATGAATTAGAATTTTACCAAGTTCCTAAAGATGTGTCGTTTCAGTTTTTCAATGAAGGTAGTTTTGAGTCACTTATTCTAGATTGTTTAGAAAATAAAGTTGGTATAGGTTATTTTCCTTACGAGAACTATGACTCAAGGCTGGTCGCGCTTAGAATAGAGGAAATATTTAGAGCGTTAAGAATTGGGAAAAACAAAAAAAATTTATTGAGTATAGGAAAGTTGTTTGAATTAATAGGAATTAAGAAAATATTTGATACTTTATCTCATCGTTTTCCAATTAATGAATCAAAATATATTAGAAGAGATAATATAGCAATTAATGTAATAAATCTTCTTGAAAAAGAAAATAGAGTACACTTAGTTGGTGAACCTGGTGCAGGTAAATCATGGTTTATAGATACGTTTGTTTCTAAATTATCATATACTTGCATGAAGTATTGCTTTTTCATTAGTTTGAATGATAAAGATTATAAAAACAGGGTAATGTATAATAATTTTTTATATAATATAAAATATCAATTGTTGAAAGAATCAATATCGTCAAAAGAGTCATTTAAATTGCTTGGAGCAGTTAAAGAAGATGAATTAATAAGTTATATTAATAATATAACACAAAAATTTATTTTGGTTTTAGATGGCCTTGATCATATCACTAGAATCAGTAAATCAAATGATTTATTAAAGCTAAGTGAGTTTATTAAAAAGATTCATAATGATAATGTCAAGATTCTATGTGTAAGTCAACCAATGGAAATATTTGAGGGTTTCCACTTTATAGAGTTTGATAAACTTACCGATGATGAAATAGGATCATATCTAAATTTATGTGGATTTAGTAAAATTCCTAAAAATATTATAGATATATCTGGGCGTAATTTTTTGTATTTAAGTTATTTAACAAAAAAATACGATGGCACGATACTTCCAGAAACACTTATTGATTTTGAATACGATGGAGATATAAGAGAGTATTATAAATATCTCATAAACGGAGAAAGTTACAAGAATGATGTATTGTCCTTGATAGCCTGTACAAACATACCATTTACAGAAGAAGAGATAAGAAGAGTTCTTCATCAAAGAAAAATTGAAGATGTAACCAAAGCAATAACTCAATTGAAACATTTATTTAATTTTGATAAAAATAGTAACATCTATATTTATCATGAAAGTTTAAAAAGATACTTCCTTGAACAGTTTGTTGACATAGGCGTAGATTACAAAGCCAAATACTTTAAAGATATTTTGCATATTTTAGTAAATGATGAAGAATACAACTTATTTGCTTCAAGAAAGAAATATATATTCTATTTACCTTTATTGATGGATTTAGAATATTTTGAGAAAGTAATATTCTGTTTTAGAAGCGATTTTGTTAGTCGATCTATTTCAGACGGGTTTTTATTGAGAGATATAAATAAGAACTTTGATTGTTTTACAATATCTGCAAAAGAAACTGACAACCCTTCAATGCTATTAGAATTGAGTGAAATGAGAAAACAATTGAATAGCGCTAACGAACACATTTCCGAAATGCTTGACATATATTATTATAATTTAATAAATATTAATAACAATAATGAATATATCCAGAACGAAATTGAATACGATTTTACTCAATATTACGGGGATTTAATCGTTCCAATTAACAAAATTATATATTCTGAGAATATTAGTGATGCAACTGATAAAGAATTAAAGTTAATTGATAATGATTACTTAAAGTCCATTTACTTAACCAAATCAATATCCAAATTAAAAAAAATAAATATAGACACATTAAAATCATTAAAGTTTATTGACATAAATTTTTTTGATTTCACAAACTTAGAAATAAGCGATGAAATCGCAATTCTATTAGGCGTTAGACGCGATTACAGTCATATACAATCAAATTTAATTAAGGTAAAAGAGTTGATTCAAAAAAACTATATTTCACAAAACGATTTATTTGAGTTGCTTCCCAATATTGTGAATTTGTCTACTTCAGAAATGGAGGAGTTTGAGAGTTTTAAAGGAAGCGAATTATGGAAAGATAAATTTTACTATGTATTCATAAATACATATAATGTAAACACAAATTTATTTGATGAACAAGTACTGGAGTTTTTAGATATTCTAAAACTGAAGAAAAAATACATATTTAAAGGGAAACCAAGGTCTGTCGACTTTTATTTTAAAAATAGTGAATTATTTTTCTTGGTAAAGTATTTAATTGATAATATTAAAGATAAGAGTAATTATGAAAAAGCTTTGCTAATATTACAATATTCTAATGAAGAATATCAAAGGTCAATTCCAAATTTAAACATTTTGGATGTCTTTTACTATATTAATGTCTTGGAAAAAGGAAAATATGTTGACATATTTATTAAGTACATAAATAAATATCTAAGAGGAAATGATGAATACTATTTTGATTTATCAAAGACCACATTAGATATTATTCATTTTACTGAAAACGCAAATGAGAGTAATCTTTTTATGAATTTTTCTAAAGAAGTATGTTCTTATACAATGCATAAAGACATGTCTTTAGATTGTTTAATAGAGGGCATAAAAACTTTAGAAAATTCGGAAGATAAAATACACAAATATTTTACACTATTAGATATTACAAAATATGTCAGAAAAAGAACAGATGGTAAAGAAACTAAGCATTTTGAGTATTTAGTCTTTAATGATTTTTATAATAATTTTACAGGTGAAGCAATAAAATATTTAATTATTAATTTAAGGACAGACATAAATAGATGGCAGAATAAAGAAATGCTAGACTACATTACAAATAATATTTGTTTTGATGATGAATTATTAGAAATTATATATTATAAATCATTAAATACGAATGATACAAGTATGGTATTTGATAGATACAGTAAACTATTAGGAAACGCTAACGAATTATTTGAAAAAGATTTATTATATAAAATTCATAAGTTAAACAATTATGAAACAACGCTTGATGTAGATGTTTTGAATGAATTTATACATAAAATCAATAAAAAATATGTCAACTACAAAGATATATCTGATTTTAAATGCAATGACAAACCTGAAAAAATTGAATCAGAGAAGAGAAATATTATTCGAGAAAATATACCGGGGAATTTATTTTGGGAAGTAGCTAATAATCAACTTATAGATTTCAAGGACCCTATAACAAAAGAATACGTTTTATTAAATATAGAAGTGTTACTGGATATTTATGATAAAAAGTATAGTAGACAGATAGTATACAACAACATTATGGCTTTTGAAGAAATTATAGATAGTTCTAATCTAGGTGTAGATAGGAAGGTAATGTTTTATTTAAAAGCTTTTGCATATATACGAGGCGGATGGGGAGAATCATTTGAGCATTTTGATTTGTTTCTAAAAGCTTATTCATTGGATGCTGATATGACTACAAGTATTATATTGGACTTCCTTGCAGAGGATATTACTGGAAACATATATACTTTAAAATCATCGTCAAACAAATTAAGAATCATAAATTTAATTGAACCAAATAATGATTTAAGACATTATGAAATTATTGAGTCTTATGAAGCTATGCTGCTGCCATATTATGTTCCAAAAGCTTTCGATTTAATAAAATCACTAGATATTAATTACTTAATCTTCCAGTTAATGTTAGAAAAAATGAAAATGTTAAATAGGGAAAATATAATCAATACAATAAGTGTTCTATATCACTTTAGAAATGAAAAAAAGTATTCCGAATCAATAACAAGTGCATTAATTGATTTTTTTTCAAATTACGATAGCAGATTTCCGCTAGTATATGTGATTACCTTCGAACTTTTTAATGACTATTTGGGAGCAAAGAAAGATTTAATAGATATAACAAAAATTTTAGATTCTAATGATTTCACTTTAAAAGTATATTTTAATAGAATTGAACTGTGTCCTGTGCCGGAATATGATTATAATAATATATATTTATCTACATGGTTAAATATGTTAGGATTACCTCAATTTTGCAATTTTTTTGAAATTAATAAAGCATTAGAAAAATCTCGTGATTCTTTAGAATTTCAGACCATATTAAATAAGGATTTAGTTAACTGGGATGAATTATATTCGGTTGAAAATCCTAACTTAATAAGGATGAATGAACAATATCTGTTCATTCAAGAATTATTTAGCACTTATAAGGATTGCAAATATGAGTTATCTTGTGATATTTTCATTAATTATACAAAATTTAGAATTTCAGATTTAGTTCTTCAAAACTCATCTCAATTTATCCCAAGAATAAATTCAAAAGAAATTATTGAAGAAAGAAAATATGAGTATCATAATTCAAAAAGATACGTGAATTCTTCAAAGCATAGATTTTTGTCTGATCTATATGAGAAAGATATACTTTTCTATGATGTTTTATCGCATTCAACGCTTGTGCCATATCATATAAATATGAAAACAGAAACAGATGAACTAATTATTAGTAAAATAATTCTTCCTACTGAAAATGATCCAATTAATAAAGTAGAAAGAATTATAGTAAATATTCAAGTGATCTCAACAAAATCGAATGAATTGGTGAAAATTACATTTAAAGATTTCTTGAGTACGATATATAAAATCAAGTAAAAAGCCGTATATTTAAAAATGTAATATCCCTTTAATTCTAAATTATCCTGTTATAAATATTCCCCTAACTGCGATAAACTGAGCCGTATCACAAACTAAAATATTTTAGGAGTGGTAGATACTTTTATACAGGGATAATAATTAATACAAATTATCCTCGAAGCCTTGACGTGACTGAAATATCGTGTTAAACTAACTTTGAGGATAAAATATACGATAAATTAGTCACGAGGTGAAAACATGTATAATCTACCATACGAAGTAAATCTAAATTCTATTGAAATATTAAAACAGCTTAGTGTTGCTAATAATAATATTGGTGAATTAAAAGGAATATTGAATCTTTTGCCAAATCCTAAATCGACATTAAGTCTCATTTTAATTCGTGAATCCAAAGATTCATCTGCAATTGAAAATATCATTACAACATATGACCAAATTTTCAAAGAGATTGTTTCGAAAACCCCATCTGGTGGAAAGCCTAAGGAAGTTGTAAACTATAAGTTGGCTATTGAACATGGGTTACAACTAATAAGAGGAAATCACTTTATCAGCACGAATACCCTAGTAGAAATCCAAGAAAGAATTGAACAAAACAAAGGAGGAATTAGGAAACTTCCAGGAACTGTAATAATTAATGATTCAACAAAAGAAATTGTTCATACTCCACCTCGAAATGAGAAACTAATCAGAGAATATATGCATAATTTAGAACAATATATAAATTTAGAATCAGAATATGATCCGTTGATTAACATGGCACTTATTCATTTTCAGTTTGAAAGTATACATCCTTTCTATGATGGAAACGGAAGAACAGGAAGGATATTGAATATTCTATATTTAGTTTTGAAAAACAAAATTCAAGAACCAATTCTTTATTTAAGCAAATACATTATCGAAAATAAAAACGAATATTATCGTTTGTTAAAAATTTGCAATGAAGATATTGCTAATATTCCTAATTTTGTTCTATATATATTAAGAGGAATTACAGAAACTTCAAAAAACACAATTGAACTTATTATGTCAATCAATCATTCTATTGAAATTACAAAAGAAGAAATGAAAGAAAGATTACCAGATATCTATAGATTTGAAATTGTTGAGCATTTATTTTCTTATTTATATACAAAAAACGAATATTTTAGAGAAAATCTAAACATTTCTAGAGCGACAGCAACCAAATATTTGAAAGCGTTAGAAAAGGAAGGATTTATAGTGTCGGAGCGTTTAGGCAAAGAAGTCATATATAAGAACGTTCAGCTATTCAACTTACTAAAAGACTAAATATAATCACAATATAGATATCATTATAGGGACGCGCAGCGTAACAAATAACATCTGATATTTAAGTATCTGCCGGTCCGAGTTATATGATTATTAGCGACTTAACTTCACGTTCTACTTTCGGCACCATTAAAGCACTCTAACTATAACGAACAAAACGTTATGTTATCTAGATAAGATGGACTTTGGTCTGTCTTTTTTTATGCTTTTTTTATAAATAGCAGAAACACAATTAAATACGAAAACCGTAGAAGATGATGTATAGTTCATTTAGAATCAATAACAACGGGTCATATCACAATAAATAATGAAAAAAGTAAAATTTTTGATAGATAGGATTTCACCTTTATGTTATAATTTTTACGAGCAGGTAATATGATTGTTACCAAGAGTATAATTCAATAGACAAAAACTATAATAACAGATAGTATAATAAGTGAATTTAATTCATTTTTTAATAGTTTTATTTAAGACAAAATATTCTAGGAGGAATTACAAATGGCTATTGTTAGACCATTTAAGGCACTACGTCCACGTAAGGACTTAGTTGAGAAAGTTGCATCACTGCCTTATGATGTGATGGATAGGAAAGAAGCGAAAGATATGGCTAAAGGAAACCCTTATAGTTTCCTACATATTGTAAGATCAGAAATTGATTTTCCGTCTTCAACTGATCCCTATTCAGAAAAAGTATACGATAAAGCTCGAAAGAATTTAAAAGTGTTTGAAGAGGACGGGATTTTAGTTCAAGATGAAAAACATTGCATCTATATCTATCGTCAAATTATGGATGGTAGAGAACAAACAGGATTTGTTGGTTTAACATCAGTAGATGATTATGAAAATAATATAATTAAAAAACATGAACTAACAATGTTGCAAAGCGAGCAAGACAGAATATATCATTTTGATGCTTGTGATGCAGATACTGAAGCAATTTTCTTATCATATAGAGATGACTCTAGACTAAACGAAATTTTATCGGAATGGACCAAAAAACAACCAGTTTCAGATTTTATTAGCAATGATGATGTAAGTCATATTGTGTGGGTTATTGATGAAGAAAAAGTAATCTTAGAAATTATTGAACGTTTTTCAGAAATTAATAGTTTGTATATTGCGGATGGTCATCATAGAACAGCATCTGCAGTTAAAGTAGCTAATAAGAGAAGAAATGAAACACCAAATTATACTGGCGATGAAGAGTTTAACTTCTTTATGAGTGTTATCTTCCCTGAATCAAACTTGAAGGTTATGGACTATAATCGTGTTGTACACGATTTAGGCGGAATAACGCTAGAATATTTTTGGGATGAAATGAGAAAACTTTTTGTAATCGAAGAAATGAATTCTCCTTATAAACCAATTGAAAAATCTACTTTTGGTATGTATGTTAATAAAAAGTGGTACAAAATGATTTTGAAAAAGGATTGCTGCAATTTTAAGAGTATCGTTGATCAAACGGATGCAGCAATAATAGAAAAATATGTTTTTAATGATATTTTAGGAATCAAGAATTTAAGAAGTTCTTCTAGAGTTTCTTTCGTTGGAGGAATCAGAGGACTCAAAGGCTTGAAAGATAAAACTGACAAGCTAGATGGCTGTGGAATTGCAATGTATCCAACGTCTATGGCTGAAATTATGAGTGTAGCAGATAAAGGTTTAATCATGCCGGCTAAATCTACATGGTTCGAACCTAAATTGAGAAGTGGATTATTTGTACACAAATTTGATAGCTTAGGTTCTTCATTAGAGGGTGATGGAGATGTTTCAAGTCAAACGAAAAAATATATTGAAGACACTTTAAAAACAGTTAAGCAAAGAGATACTCATCAAAAAGAATTTATTCAAGCAGTAACGGAAGTGTTTCATTCACTTGGCCCAGTACTAGAGCAACATTCTGAATATATAGAAAACAATATTCTTGAAAGAATCGTTGAACCTGAAAGAGCTATTCAATTTAGAGTGCCTTGGGTAGATGATGAAGGAGTTACACAGGTTAATAGAGGGTTCAGAGTTCAATTTAATGGAGCAATTGGTCCTTACAAAGGGGGGCTACGTTTCCATCCGTCTGTATACTTAGGGTTAATTAAATTCTTAGGATTTGAACAAATATTTAAAAATAGTTTAACCGGATTACCGATTGGCGGAGGTAAAGGGGGATCTGATTTTAATCCTCTTGGAAAATCTAATGAAGAAATCAGAAGATTTTGCGTTAGTTTTATGACAGAATTATATAGACATATAGGACCTAACATAGATGTTCCTGCGGGAGACATTGGTGTAGGTGGGCGAGAAATCGGATATTTATTTGGACAATATAGACGAATTCGTGGTGCATTCGAAAATGGTGTATTAACGGGTAAAGGGTTAGATTACGGTGGATCACTAATTAGACCTGAAGCTACAGGTTATGGAGCAACATATTTTGCACAAGAAGTTTTAAAACATGAGAATTTAGATTTTAAGAACAAAACAGTTGCAGTATCAGGATTTGGTAATGTTGCTTGGGGTGTTTGTAAAAAAGTTAGAGATTTAGGTGGAAAAGTTGTAACATTAAGTGGACCTGAAGGCTATATTTACGATCCTAATGGTATCGCAACTCAAGAGAAAATTGATTTTATGTTAGAAATGCGTAATAACACTAATGGTAAAATCCAAGATTACGCTGATAGATTTGGTGTGGAATTTTTCGAAGGAAAAAAACCTTGGGAAAGAAAAGTGGATTTAATTATGCCATGTGCTACTCAAAATGAAATCCAACCAAAAGATGCAGAAATGATTATTAATAATGGTGTGAAATTTATCGTTGAAGGATCAAATATGCCTACAACTAACGAAGCGGTAGCAATTTTACAAGCTGCTGGAATAGTAATTGGTCCTGGTAAAGCTGCAAATGCTGGTGGTGTTGCAACTTCTGCTTTAGAAATGAGTCAAAACTCACAACGTATACATTGGACTGCAGAAGAAGTAGATTCAAAATTACTTGGAATCATGAAGAATATCTATAACTCTTGTGTAAGAGCGAGTTCTCGTTATGGATTTGGTTATGATTTAATCGCTGGAGCGAATATTGCTGGGTTTACAAAAGTTGCTGATGCAATGATTGCACAAGGTAGATATTAATTTGCTCTGGTATAGATATATAATGGAATGGTCAGTATAATTATCTGTACAAAAACAAAATAGAATTTAAGGAATAACCAAAATTGGTTATTCCTTTAGTCTGTAGTTACAAATGAGTCATACTAAATAAAATTTAAGAAGGAAATAAAAAAAGAAGTACCATTTTATGATGATGGAACTTCTTTTTTTTATTTAATGACAAATACATGTCTTTCTATTTGTGATAAATTTCCGGAGGAGTCCTCTAAAAGATAAATAAGGATATATTCTCCTGGAATATTTGTATTGACAGTTCCTACAACAGTAACGATTACAACTTCCATTGAATTATCAGTTGTAAAGACAGATGCATCAATCCAGGTTGAATCAACTCTAACTGTATCGATTCCAGGATTCAATGTTCCAACTGGAGCGGTTTCATCGATCACAGTTACAATTCTTTCAATGGTTTTAATGACGTTTTTATATTCGATTTGATAAACAATGGTATATGTTCCAATCTTAGTGATATCAACATCGTTATAAATTACTTCGTTTTGAACAGTGAAACCATAAGCTTTGCTAAGAGCACCAGAATCTATAAATTCAGAATTGACTTCTACGGTATCTATACCTTCCTTCAAAATTATTGTGACATCCTCTTCATCGATAGTTGTACAAGAAGATAAAGACAGTGGAATGAATAAAAGCATAAATATAAGGCTAATTTTTTTCATATTCATCCTCCTTGAATGTCAATTGAGATAGAGTAACAATAGTCGTTAAAACACTTGTATCAAGGACAGTAACTACTCTTGTCTTTGTATAAATTTGATTCATATATTCAACTTGATAAGTAATATAATATACACCAGCAACCATAGGATTTACTTCACCGCTAATAATAACTTCGCCAATAGTAGATGTCGCTCCAGATTCGATATAGGATTGTCCTAGATAGATTGTGGATACTCCAGCGTTTAATGTAATTTCAACAGAAGGTGTTGCTTCAATGACTCGAATATAACGATTAATCGTATATACTAATTCTTCTTTATCGTAAAGCATATAATTTACTATATATTTTCCCGGAAGCGAGTTATCTAAATCAGAATCTATTTCTAAAGTTAGTGTAGAATCAAGTAGGTTAATTGAAGAATCAAGATATTGTTCGCCAACAGTAATGGTATCTATACTAGGGTTTAATGTAACGCTATTTTCAATGAAGGTTCTTTCGAAAACGGGATAAAATTCCAACGATTCCATTACTGTAACATCTGTTTCACTCCAAGATAGAAAATTATAATCAAAAGATATTGTAGAAGGTCTTGTAGGATTTTGAGGATATATTATTATTTCACCATAGCTTTGAGAAGAACTAGAGATAATGTTTCCTAAGCCATCATAAAAGTTAATACTGTATTGTTCCTCTTCATATAAACCATAGATTGTAATATTTTCAGTAATTATTGAGGGAATATATTCTTCTGTATAGCTTGAATCAAGATACCACCCTTTAAATACATAACCATCGATATCAATTATCGGCATAACAAAAGGGTCTAAAGACTCAATATAGATGGTATCATAATGATTATCACCAATCCACAAGTTAATAGTATGTACAGAATCGACAAATTTAGCATATAATTCAAAGTTTTCTGTGACTGGCGCTAAGGTGTATAAATTAATAAAGCCTTCATCTAAATACCATCCAGCGAAGGTTTGAGTTTCGCTCAAAGGGATATCGATGATTGGTAAAGTATTATACTCCACTTGTAAAAACGATGAACTTTGTTCGATATTTAAAGTGATTTGGAAATAATTAATGTTAAGCTTTGCATACAAATCAAGATTAGATGAGATAGTCAAATCATCAAAAGGCATCGTATATTCCATATCTAAATACCATCCAGCAAATTCATATCCTTCCAATGTGATAAGATATTCTGGTATTTCTTGCCCTGACTCAATACTCACATTATGATATAACGTTTGATCTACATAATAATTGATTTGATAATAAACAATTTCTTGAAATTTAGCATATAAAGTTAAATCTGAAACAACTATTTGTTGAACATATTCAGTTTCATAATTTTCATCTAAATACCAAGCAATAAAATTACTTCCTGCAAGTGAAGAACTAGGTAAACTAAAAGTATCTAAATGCTCCACAATCAAGTCATCTACAGCACTACCTTCGGTAATGAACCGAACAGTGTGATATGAATCAGAATATAATGCATATAAGGTAATATCACTCGTGATTGGCAAATTGTAATCAAAAGGAATTGTTCGATTGGAATCAATATACCAACCCACAAAAACTTGATTATCTAAAACAGGTGTTTCTGTATCAATAAGGTAGCTACCGTCTATAATATATAAGGAATCTAAATAGCTTCCAGGAATTGTTTCAAATGATACTTCATAAAAAGAAGTTGAGAATAATTTATTTGCATCAATTAATCCATAGCCATAATAAGGATCTAAAGAGTTATCTCCTAAATCTAATGCGGTTGCATATAGTTTTTGTTTAATTTCGTTGATAGTAGCGTTTGGATATAAACTCATATATAATGCGATAATCCCACTAACATGTGGAGCCGCAAAACTTGTTCCTGATCCCATAACATAACCACTGTTCATCGATGTTGTAATAATGTCACTACCAGGAGCGGTTAGATCAACCGCATCATTGAAAGAAGAATATATTGCGATTTCCATGTCTTCATCAACAGCACCAACGGAGATACACTCCTCAAATGATGCTGGATACATTAATTCGTCCGTTCCCTCGTTCCCAGAAGCTCCCACAACCACGATTCCGCTCTGTGTAGCAGCTTTGATTGCCTCTTCGGTTTGAGGGTTGGCATAATTGCTACCAAGCGATAGATTGATAATATCGGCTCCTTGTTCAATAGCGTAGTAAATAGCTTCAATGAGATCACTGTCTTTAAATGAGTCTTCATTAGTCACATTTGTTTTAATGATTAAAAGAGAAGTGTTTTGGGTAATCCCAGCAATGCCTTCAGAGTTATCTTTATTTGCTGCTATAATTCCAGCAACCATTGTTCCGTGTCCATAATCATCTTCAATAGCTGATAATCCAATTTCATTTGTAACTATATTTTTAGAATAAGGTGATATTCTACCAGAGAATTCCGGATGAGAAGTATCAATTCCGGTATCAATAATTGCGATTAATATGTTACTAGTACCAGTTGTATAAGTCCACGCATCAATAGTATTTGTGATTTCTAAGCCATACTGTTGTGATAAATATTCATCTTCTGTACTTGTTTTCCAAGCTGGAGCATTAATAACGGAATAAGTATTAAAGTAGAAATCATGGTCTAACATAAAAGAAGAAGAATAGACTTCATTTTGATATAATGCATAACCATATTCACTGTAAGATACTAAATTAATATGATAATCTAAAGCAATTTGATTGGCTTCTTCAAATGATTCTACAGGATGTATGTATTCGTTTTTTACAAGGTTATAAGTTATTTCATTACTAGCAGTTGACATAAACGAAAAAGAAGTCATCAAAATGATGGCCAATAAAATTGTTAGGGAAAAATGTTTCTTGAATAACATAAAAATCACCCTCTGTAAATATATACGTTAGAATTAGTATTTTTATTGGTTTAAAAATAGTTATATATATATTATAGTATTAAAAAACCAGGAGAGAGAATAACAAGTTGAAATAAAAAATATTATAATGAGGCGTATCACATAAAAACAGTAAATTCGTTTGAGCGAATTTACTGTTTTATATTGTTTGTACTATTTAATATTATAATTTTCGATCATAAAGTCTAAATATTTTATATAATTCTCCTCCAAGTTTTTCTATGGCTTGACGAGATCTATAGTTTTTAGCAGCTATTGTGGAAGCGTCAATATGTGTATATCCACGTTGTTTTAGTTGTTGAAAATATTCTTGATACATCATATTAACGATACCCTTACCCTGATAATCTCTTACAACCATTTGAATCATTCCTCTGGCTTGGGTGATTTTGTTTTTATAATACAATAACTTGATAATCTGGAATATATTCCACTTGCCTTTTAAATGGATGAGCGCTTGATTGAAGTCCGGGACTACCATAGCAAATCCAATAGGACGACCTTCATCGGTTCTAACTATTTTAATAAGTTCAAAGTCAAGAAAACTTTTCCAGGAATCAAGAAGTTCATAAAGTTTGTCACCTTCTGGGACTCGCAAATCGTCGTCTTCATAAAGTGATTCATTGAATATCTGTATTACGTCTTTAACTTCACTTTCTAAGTGTTTTTTGTCAGCGTTCATGACATTGACATGGTATCGTTTTTTAAGCTTTTCTAGTACTTCAAATCGTTGATACGGAACTTTATCAAGTGCAATACTGTAAGCATAAAAATCATCATTTGTACCAAAACCATAGGTTTCGAAAAGAGATTGATAATACTTCTTGTTGTAGACATTCATGATAGCTGGTATCATATCAAAACCTTCAATAAGTACTCCTCTTTGATCATCTGGATCTAATGGATTTGTATTACCGTAATAGTAGTCTAAGCCTTGTGATTTAACTCATTTGTCGGCCTGTTTGAAGATTGCATTCGCAACTTCTTGGTTTTCGATTGATTCGAAAAAGTTGAAGGCTGCTTGTCGGCGTTCTAAAGGAGTCTTCGGTCTCGCAGTAAACACTTCCAAATAGATTCTTGCGCTGATTATATCATTGAGATAAACATTAAAAGCTATGCAAGGTTCAACACTTTTTTTGTACAATAATTTGTTAATCAGCATGATTTTTAATTCTTTGCGTATTGGAAAAACATAATACGGATCGTTTTTATATAGGATTTCATGTAAATGAATGAAGTTTTCGATTTCTTTTTTGTTATCTACAATTCTAATTTCAATATTTTTATTGTTTGAATTTGTTTTGTTTTTCATAATATGACCACCTTATATGAGTTATGATATTTCTTCACCGTTTTCTAGGATGACTTCACCAGCCAAGGCTGAAATTATTGCATCAAATGACCATATTTCAGCTTTTGAATCACCGGACATATCAATGTATTCTACTTCAATTTCAGCGATACTCGTATCATATCCAAAATTCATTAAGAAGGCACTTCGATTGTCAGAACAAAATAGATTTAATGAATTAGTAATAGAAAAATTGCTGTTTGCTACCCCACCAACAAACATATCAAAATCACCTATTTTCATATTATCCCAGTATATATTTGGATAATCCATTTCGTTAATTGTTACAATAACTTTAATGTAGTATTCATTAGAAATAAAATTATCTTCAAATGCATCTTTAATGAAATTTGCGAGAATTGTATGTCCATCTGAAAGAACAAAATCTAAATCAAGATTAATAATGGTGTAGTTATCAACCGTACCTCTTTCATACAAACCTAAAGCCATCGCTGTGTCTAATGCTAAATTGAAGTATTCAACAGCTTTCTCTAGGTTATATCCATAAGTTTCTGGACTCATATCACTTCCAACACTCATTCCTATATCAGTGTATCTATAATTAATTCCTTTTTCTATACTGAGTAGCGCGGTATCAGTAAATAGTCTATCAATTGGAACACCATTACCTAAAGCTTCCGTTAATGCTAATCGATCAATCGCATAAAACATTGCTAAACGGAAGTTTTGATCAGCTAGGATAGGTTCTGGAGTATAATTTGTATCTGGAAACAATTTATTGAACTCTGCAACTGAACCGGTAGCATTTAAGTTTAATCTGTTAATTATTCCATTAGGAACTTCAACTACATGATAATTGTCTCTGTACTCACTTACATCGTTTATACTAACTTTAAAATAATCTAAATATCCATTATCAAATAAGTCTTTGATAGTTGAATAATCTCCTGTTAAGTGAAACTCAAAACCAGTATAAGAATACTTATCCTTATCATAATACATTGGATTTTCTTCTAAATTCAATATGTCTTCGTTAATTGAAGTAATATAATATGGTCCTGAATAAGCGATATTTGTGAAACTATCGCCATAATTTGTTTCTGAGTCACCATCATTTTTTAGAAAATTATATAAGTCAGTATTGATTGGAGTTAAATGTATTGAACTTAACAAATACATTACATCCCAAGAGTCTAGTTCTGTGATGAAGGTAAATTCAATATTGTTGTCAACTACTTTGAGGCCAACATCTTCCCAAGAGCCGGAACCATCCATATAATCTTCTAGTCCTTCGATTATATGGGCAGAGGAAAGAAAATCATTTCCGCCACTGACAGCTCTAAACCAAGAGCCATCAATAGCTAATTTATAGGTGTCAACAAAATCAGTTGCACTAATAGTAGTATCATAAGAATCGATATTATTTAAAAATATCGAGTTAGTTTCAGGACTAAAATACCATTCTAAATTATCTTTAATAGGAATTTGCCATTTATATGATACTGTTATATCAAATTCTGATTGGCTCGATTCAATAGGGATTGGTTCATTGGAAGCCATAGAAGGGACTAAGTTGAATCCGTTTTCCGAATCATTAATAACGAAATCATATAAACTATCTAAATACAGTTCCATTATGATAGAATCACTACTTGTGTCAGCTATCCATTGGTTATAAGTTTGACCAAATGCACTAACAGTAGATCTGAAGGTGTATTCTCTTGTATTCCCTAAATGACCATCACCCATTAAAACAGATGAATCATCAATCGTCATTGATCCAAATTCATCTCCATAAGCAAGGACGCTAATATACTTGTCAGTAGGTAAATCTACACGGTGGTTATATATATAATAATCAGCTCCTGCATATAGTGGTATTCCACTATACATGGTATCTAACAAATAATCTTCTGCGGCCGCTAGAAAAGTTTCTCTAATGGTATCATTTGCAAACTTAAAATTATAAAGACCTTCCGCATAAAAAAATTCTACAGGAGGTTCCGCTTCGGTCGTTGTAACTTCTTCAACTGTAGTTGTGTAAGTAGTAGAAGATGTTGCTGAAGAATTATTGTTATCACAGCCTATACAAAAAGATATAGTGATTAACAAGCCAATGAATGCTATTTTTTTCATAATTTAACTCCTATTTACTAAATGTTTTTCAAAAAATATTAAAAATAGATTTGATACAATACAATTATATCATAAGGAAAAATCTCTTTTAGGTCAAAAATGAATTTTTGTTATAATATATGGCGAATTGGTAAAAAAAATAATAAATGAGTATATTTGTTTATATTGAATTATAGAATGACCATTAAAATATTAGACATAATAGATAATTAAAAATTCTAATGTCTCCGCTTTATTAAAATTGACTTATGTCACTTGAAATTGTATAATTTAGTAGCGTAATAATTATAATAAGTATTGTTAAAAATACTGAACATAACCATACTAATTATCCACTTAGATTGGCAATTTATCTTCACAGTCTACTTTTTTGCACTATTTCTCATGTATTTAAGTCGACCATATTTAAAGCATACCATTTATTTTTATAATAAGGTAGGACATATGAATACAGTTACAGAAAGAAAATCAAAATTAATACTCAAAGATAAACCGATTTGGAAAGGGATAGTATCCCTAGCTTTTCCGGTTTTTTTAGCGAATATATTTAAAACATTACATGATTTGGTTGACGCTTACTTCTTAGGGCAACTTGGAGATTCAGCTGCTGCTAGTGAAATGCAAGGAGCAATTGGACTTACTTGGCCTATTTTCTTTGTATTCTTATCATTTGGTATGGGTATTAGTGTTGCAGGTAATGCTCTAATTGGACAGTACATTGGAAAGAAAGATTACGTTAACGCAAGAAAGTATGCTACAAATGTTGTGTATTTAGCCATTGTATTAGGGGTTGTATTTACCTTGTTTGCTTATATATTAGCTCCAACAATCCTTGGATGGATGGGTGTTGAAGGTAATAAATTAGATTATGCTATTACTTATCTAAGAATTAGATCCTTTGAATTAGTAATTTTATTCTTAACTTTCGCTTTCCAAGCAGTAAGAAGAGCAACTGGAGATACAATAACTCCAGTCTTAGTAAGTTCTTTTGCGATTTTAATGAACATTATATTAACACCTTTACTAGTTCTATATTTTGATATGGGAATATTTGGGGCTGGATTAGCTACATTATTAGCTAATATTATTATTCTACCAATCACAATTATTTTGTTAGTGAAAAATAAAAAAGGCCTAAGTATGAAGTTTAAAATTTCGCATATCAATATTCCAATTATTAAGGATATATTTAGCATTGCTTTGCCAGCTTCGTCTGGACAATCAATTCAAGCGGTAGGTTTTATTATATTGCAAGCTTTCATTGAAAACTTCGGTATAGCAGTAACTGCATTTTACCTAGGTAACAGGATTAATTCATTAGTGATGTTCCCGGTTTCTTCTGTTAGTACAATTATAGCTGTTTATGTGGCTCAAAATATTGGGGCTGGCAACACCAAAAGGGCTAAATCCGCCATTAAGCAAGGAATGGTAATGAGTGTTGGTTTAATGATTATCGGTGTTTTATTAATCCTTCCTTTTAGAGAGACATTAGTAGGGATATTCAGCGATGATCAAGAGGCAATAGCTTTGGCTGTAGAATATATGTTGTTTGTTGCAATAAGTCTGCCATTTATGGCTGTGTTCCAAGTCTTTTTATCTACTTTCCAAGGTAGTGGAGATACAAAATTCTCATTTTGGCTGTCTTTAATTAGATTGTGGGTATTTAGATTACCATTAGTATATATAATGATTACGTATACGAATTTAGGACCAACCGGAATATGGATTTCCATGTTGATATCTAATGTCTTGGCAGTATTAGTGGGACTTGTGTTGTATACTAGAGTTAAATTTATACCAAAAATAAAATTATCTAAACAAATTGAGGAGATTTAAAATGAAGAACATTGTTTTTCCCGATTATAATCGAAGTTTAATGAATATCACGACCTCGATTTTAAAATATTATGGAGTCAAGTCTAATAAGGCATCCTTATCTATTTTAGAAGACGAGTTAAATAAAAATTATAGAAATGTAGTATATATTTTAGTAGATGCTATGGGGACTGAAGTATTAAAAAAACATAAGAAACAAGCGAGCTTTTTGTTAGAAAACAAGATTGAGACGCTTACAACTGTCTTTCCATCGACAACAGTAGCTGCTACAGTTAGCGCATTAACTGGAAAATCACCTATTGAAAACGGGTGGATTGGTTGGTTACAGTATATCAAGGAAGAAGACAAATCTGTTATTTTCTTTTATAACAAAGATTTTTATGATGAAACAGTAGAATTTGATTATGATGTCAGCGAAAAGTATGTTCCAGTAACAAAAATATATCAACAAATAGAAGAAGTTAATGATGATGTAGAGGCAATTGAAATCTTTCCGGAATTTAGAACCCCAGAACATAAAACTTTTAGAGATATGACTAATACAATTATTAAAGATTGTAAAAAAGAAGGAAAGAAGTTTATATATGCTTACTGGGATAAACTAGATACTTATTTACATAAAACAGGAACTAAATCATTAGAAGTTAGAAACCATATCGAAGAGATTAATTCAGATATAAGGTATTTAAGTGAATCATTAGATGATGATACACTAATTATCGTTACAGCAGATCATGGAATGATTGATATTGAAGAAATTGAACTTTGGAAATTTGATAAAATAATTGAAACATTTACACACAATCCTTCCATTGAAGCGAGAGCGACAGCTTTCTTTATTAAAGAAGGAATGGAAGAACAATTCGTTACTGAATTTAATAAAAATTTTAAAGAAAGTTTCATATTATATAAATCAGAAGACGCAATAATAACAAAAATATGTGGCGAGGGTGTTAATCACCCCAAAGCAAAAGAATTTTTGGGAGACTATTTTTCAATTGCAATTGACAAGTACTCTTTTAAATTAAGTAATTCAAAAAGAGCATTCAAAGCTCAACATGCTGGGTTAACCAAAGAAGAAATGTTAATTCCGTTAATCGTAATTAGACCAAAAAAATAAGCCACTAAATAGTGGCTTTTTATATTATATTAGTGAAGCTATTACATGTTCAGCAGTTGCCGGGTTTGTCGCGAGAGCTATTTGATATACGTCACTTAGTCTCAACAAGGCAGATACATCAGGCTCGTGAGGTTGAGCAGTTAATGGATCTCTAAAGAAAAATATAATATCAATTTCTCCATTAGCTACTTGAGCACCAATCTCTTGGTCTCCACCAAGTGGACCGGAACGGAAACACTTTATATTGAGACCTGTAGCTTCAATTATTTTGTGTCCTGTTGTACCTGTAGCAACTAATTGATGCTGTTTCAATATATATTTATATTTCTTTGCAAATTCAATCATTTCTGGTTTCATTTTATCGTGAGCAATCAGTGCAATTTTCATATTATTTTGTCTCCTCTATCAGTAATCTAAGTAATATTATATCATGAAAAAAAATATGCTAGTAGAAATTTGAAGAATACAACAAAATATTCTTGCTTTTTAAAAATTGATTTGATATAATGTAATAGCGTCAAAATAGAATATACATGGAGGGGTAGCGAAGAGGCTAAACGCGGCAGACTGTAAATCTGCTCCCATCGGGTTCGGCGGTTCGAAACCGTCCCCCTCCACCATTTTTTTAAAAAACAGATTAACACGACTGAATTTTGAGTAACTATAAGGCTCATATCTCAGTC
The DNA here is from genome assembly GCA_016342455.1 of Mycoplasmatota bacterium. GTDB lineage: Bacteria > Bacillota_I > Bacilli_A > Izemoplasmatales > Hujiaoplasmataceae > 4572-104. The sequence continues at coordinate 118,447 of JAEIOE010000001.1, forward strand.
GATAATATTCACCTTATAGTCTCGAATGAATGTAACGGAAGTGTTACACCCAAATATAAAGTATCACACTTGGAACAGAAAAGCAACACCAAGTTGTGAATTTTTGGAAGGAGACTATTTTTTTTATGGAAAAAAAGACTAGATTAAAAGAAATTAGAGAACAAAAAGGATTATCTCAAAGAGAAATTGCTAAGATGATTGATACCTCACATACTTCTATATCGAGATATGAAAAAGGTGTCTCAATGAGCGATGAGACAATTAAAAAAATCTGTAGAGCTCTTGAAATTAATGCAGATTACTTCTTAGGCCTTGTAGATAATAAGAAAAAAGACTGATTATTCGAAGTCACTGAAAAATTAGGGTATTTAAAAAGAGATAAAATCCAAAGATGGAAATTATCTCTTTTTTCGTGAGTTTTATAGTATAAAATAATAGAAACAAAGAGAATTACTTCATTAACTTCATAATTCTTTTGATGTTTACTACGAAAATTGTAGTAGCAGCTTGGAGATTCATACCTGAAATACCATGCGAGTCTGCAAGACCAAACGCATGGGCATTTTTAAGTTCTGAATTTTTAGCTTCAATTTTATATCTATCTTTAACCTTTAATTTAAATCCCTCAGTCTTTTGAAACTCCATATGTTGAGTATGAGTATTTGATTTAATAGATACGGAGTAAGATTTTGTATTAGCACCTTCTTTATAGCAAGTTCCTTTTAGAGGACATATTTTACATTTATCAATATCAAAATAGTACGTTTCAACCATTGTTTTGCCTTCAATTTTATGTTTCTTTTTACCAGAAGTTGTCATTTTAATAGCCATATGGCCTTCGGGGCAAACATACATACCCGCATCTTTATTATAGAAGAACCCCTCCACTTTTCGCTTATTACCTTCCGAGACGGATCGACTTAACTTCGAGTATAATTTAAAATTATCACCTTCATTAGCTAATTCAATATTATCTTTTTCTGAATAAGCAGCATCGCCTATAACCGCTTGAACTTCCATACCAGCTTCCCTTGATTTATTCACTAGAGTTTCTAACTGTTTTCCATCGTGTTTTTCACCTGAAGTAACAGTGGCAGCAGTAATGATTCTTTCATCACTCATAGCAATATGAGTTTTATAACCAAAGAAATGTGTATCAGCGTTTTTGTGGCCTACTTTAGCGTCTTTGTCTTTAGATAAAGCCAGTTCGCACATATGATCATCAATGATTTCATCCAAGTAATCAACTCCCTCTTTAACATGTCCATAGAACATCAAACGTTCATCTTGTCTAATAACATCACATAGTTTTTTCGTATATTCCATTTCGACATCTAACAGACCTTTTGCTTTATAACTAGGTTTTTGTGGCATTTTATTTTTATATGCTTCATCTATTTTATATACATTTTCACGCAAGTCTTTCGATAATATCTGTAGTATTTGATGCGGTGATTTTTGATTATACCTAGCGTTTGTATGAGTAGAATCAACTATAATTGTCTTACTGTTTAAAAGTCCTTTCTCTTTAGCAATTTTGACCGTCTTACCAATTAATAAATCTAAGATATTCGTATCTTTTAGTCTTTGTCTTCTAAATTTAGTTAGTGAACTAGAATCAATAACTGGATCTTCAGGATTCAACCCTAAAAAATACTTATAAGACATATCGGTAAAAGCTCGTTTAACAAGTCCTTTATCACTTGTGGGATATAAGGCTTTTAGCAGCAAATATTTAAACATCACAATTGGATCTACAGCACCCCTACCCATAGTTGCGCTATACTTATCCTTAAGTTCTTCGTAAACAAATTCAAAATCGATTAGTTCATTGATTTGTCTTAACTCGTTATCTTCAGGAACTAAAATATTATAAAGTTCAGAATATCTACTCAAACTCATTTGTGTTTGTGCTTTTAACATAATACCACCGCCTACATATATATTATACCATATTTAATATATTTAAGCGCTAGATATAGCCAAATATAGCGTTTTTTAATGCATTTTGTGGATAACTCAAATTTCTTCAAAAAAAAGCCCATGATTTCTCATAGACTTTTTCAGTGACTTCGATTATTCAGTCTTTTTTTTATATATATCTATAAATTTATTATATGTTTCTTCAAAATTAAAATTTATTTCTTTGGCCTGTCCAATTTCGTGCTTTATTCTTTCCCACTCAGTCTTAAAATATAATCTTAAATGCATTGATACTTTATCCATAATGATTTTAGATTTTTGTAAATAATAAGAGAATAAATCATTTTCAACATCAGTAACAAACGGCAAATCTAATTCATAATCAAGGTAAATTTTTTCAACCATTTTTTCATTATATTCAGATTGAGTTGAACCAAATATTAACTTATCTTGTGAAGATAGGGTATATTTACTGATTTCATCATAATAATTTTTGACTACATTAAATGTATCTGAATCAAGAAATTTTAATTTGTATGCTTCGGAACATTTATAGTAATATCCGTCTTTAGAATAATTTTTTAACTCAGTTACTTTATTTAAATATCCAGCCATATCTTCATATTTTTTGATAATATCAAGTTCAATTATATTTAGGATATTCAACTCGTTTTTAAGAAACGAGATAAAGGCGTTAATTGATTCAAGGGATTCTGAAGCGAGTTTCACATTATTTTTAAAATTGTAATTAGGAATATTTAATAAAGATAGAATATTTATTTCAAAAATATTAGTATTCGTTTTTAAGTTTCTTAGCCAATCCATTCTATATTTTGTTAGGATGTTTGCTTTTCTTTCTACAAGACTGTTAATTGAATCTTGATTCATTTGTTTGAATTTAAGTTCATATGTTTGTTCAATTTTCTTTATATTGAAAACCGAAGACATAATTAAAGTAAAAGCAGCTAAACTAATACTTATTATCGATATTATATCACTTGCTTCAAAATCATTTTTAAATGCTTGTATGATGAAATATATATTTGCACTCAGCATTAAAATAAGTATAATGAAAAATAGCCAATTTTTTTTCCAATTCATAATATCCCCCCGCATAATAGTAACATTAATTTAATTGTTTATCAATATTATCAATCAAATTGAACTTAGAATAGTCACTTTTTGCTTTTTTTAAAGACATATGTAAATATATTTCTGTTGTACTAATATCTGTATGGCCTAAAATTTTTTGAATTATGTATATATCACAGCCATTTTCAGCTAAAGCAGTAGCCATTGTGTGCCTAAACATTCTTGCATTTAACATCTTTAAACCTAAATCAACCTTGATTTTCTTCATAACCCATTCAAGGTTTCGATAAGTAAAAGGTTGGTGACCGATATAATTCCAAAGGAGATATTTTCTTTGAGGACCTAAATCAATATATTTCATAATCAATGATTTTGTAAGCTTTGTAAAAAATACGGTGCGCGCTAATCTTGTTTTAGTTCTAGTCAAGTATATTGAACTTTCATTAAAATCAATATTAAATATTTCTATGTTTAATAATTCGGATTGTCTTACACCCGTATCAAGAAGCAATAATATAATAATTTTCCTAGTAAGATAATACGGATTACTTTCATCCATTGATAGAGTATAGTCTATAATTTTTTTTAAGTCATTTTCGTGAATAATATTATAAGACAGTTTTGTTTCTCTTATTTTCTTCAATGAAAAGAGAGCTTCGTTATCTATATTATGATACTTAAAGACTTGCTTCAAATATAGTATTCTTTTGTTTTCGGTTATAGGCTTACAGGTTTTTCTAGCAAAAATCCTGAATTTTGTTAATGTAGCTTCATTTAATTCACGTGTGTAAATGATGTTGTAAGTATCAAAAAACTTGATCCAACCTCTAGCATGTGATTCTTGATATCTAACTGTTTCTATTGCTTTTTCCATTTTAGAGTACTCCTGATAGTCTCTAATAAGATCTTTTAATGCTGCTTTTCTCTTTTTTTTCATTCTTTCCTCCTGTATGGATATTCTCGAAAGTATTCTTTTTGAGAACTCCTTAAACTAATAGAATTATACTAGAGAAAGTATCTTTTTTTTAAATGAACTTGTAAATATTAATTATAACTATTATAATATACTTTATAGAATCTAATATTTTGGAACTATATATTTTAAGTATTTTCTTTTTGATAATGGAGGTAATAGTATGAAAAAAATAATATCTTTTTTTTCAAAATTTTTTAAGAAAATTAATAGTTCTAAAAAAGAGCTTCGAATATCTATTAGTACTTTGGTGCGACATTTAAAATACAGGTATTTTATTTGGTATGATTTTCATACATTAGTAAAAAGATCCAAAATTTATCGTTCAACAAACCCTAAAAAAGTACAAGAAGATGAGCCATTAAAGCGGAGTTACTATTTTTCTTTTGTAGAGAGAATAGGTGGAATGTTTATGTACCTATTGATAACGTTCTTAATGATATATATAGCATATACTTTTAGAGATGATGTAAATACTATAAGTGAATCGCTTGGAATTGCATTATTTTTAGGACCATTATCATACTTTGGACTTTCAGTGACTGCTTTATCTTTTGGCTTATCTAGAAACAAAACAGTAATTTTTAATATAGAGCAGCCATCCTTTCTGCTAAAAACATCAATTTTTAAAGTTACTATAGTGGGGGCGATAGTGTTGTGTGTTATTCTTATAGTTCTTTCAGCAATAATGTTGGTAATAGCTGAATTTGAAATGGTATTCTATAATGCTATAGTTATTTTTATTTATAGTTCAATAATAATCTCATTAGTTATTAGAAGTCTAAATAATCCTAGTTATATTACCTTTTCTAATTTGTTTGTCAGGGAGAAAGAAACTAGAGAAAAGCCCAATATTAAGATACTGAATTATCTAGTTTTAAAAAAAGATGAATCACAAATAATCAACCATATATTAAAATATAATAGATTCGAAAACTACGGTAATATAAGAATGCTTCAGACTCAAGAGGATCTACTTGAAATAGTATTGGAAAAAATAGAGAATGATGATGATTACTATAACGAGTTAGAGTCAATCACGAGGATAAATCTTAAACTAGCCAAACAAAATAAAAAGCAACTGTATATGCTTCAAGAAGCGTATGATTTGAAATCAAATTATGAGAAGTTATACGATGCATTATTGAAACGCGAAAAGTTTTCTGATTACTCTAATTTAATCGAAGGGGTGTTAAAGCAAAGTACTTCATTTATTAAATGCAAAAGGCTGAACCAATTGCTATCCTGGAATCCAAGCAATCTTGATGAAATATTAGAAAACTCGAGTGACGAAGAGAAAGAATATATTTCGAAATTTGTAAAGAAGAGGTACTTAAACCGTAATAGGGTTATCAATGAAGCATTAGCTAAGAGGGAAATTGCTTTTTATCTTCTTAAGGAAGGGTTTGAATGTAAAAGCAGATTACAAATATTGAGGTCTAGTTTAAAACAGCACAATTGGCAATTGCTCTTATGCACAAATTTAGAAAAGGAGAGTATTATTTTCATAAATTCATATGAAGAGTTAACCTCTAAAAACAATGTAGAAGCAACCTTTTCGAAATTAGACATTACCCTGTAAATAAATAGGTTGAATGTCAAGGATAGGGGTTCAACTAAATAAAAAGAAAAAAGAGGTGTTATTCCAAAGTTTGGAATAA